>NZ_JBFAOG010000017.1:0-100737 GCF_040659695.1 Modestobacter sp. NPDC049651 | reverse complement strand
CCCGCCCCCCGCGGCCCGACCCCCCGCACGTCGCGCCCGCCCACGGCACGGCTCGACGTCACCTCGCCCGGGTCGACCCGGGCGAGGTCAGCGGTCGGCGGGGTGGTCGAAGGCCGTCCAGATCCGGCGCCGCTCGGCGCGGGTGTGGGCCTGGGCCATGGCGCGCACGCGCCGCAGCTGCTCGGCGGTCGCACAGTGCTCGACCACCGCGATCTCCGCCTCGCGCATCTGCGCCTCGACGGCGAACTCGGCCGGGGTCGAGGGGTAGGAGTCGGGCGTCTCGCCGGTCACCGGCCGCGGGTGCGCGTACGGGCTGTCGGCGGGCAGGTTCCCGCTGACCCGGCCGTAGCACCCGAGCACCAGCAGCACGAAGCCGACGGCCACCGAGAACACGATGTTGCTGAACCCGAAGGCGAGCACGTTGAGCCCGGTCCGCAGCACGGCGAGGTTCCCGACCGCGGAGAGGAAGAACAGCACCCCGAAGGCGATCATGGCCGTCGAGGCCCGCCGCGGACCCCGCCAGACCGCGACCGTGAGCGCCACCGCCGCCACCACCGACAGCACGGACAGCAGGCCGTTGGACGACATGCCCAGCACCCGCTCGCCCCGCGTGGTGAAGAAGTGGGCACCGCCGGTGAGGCCGAGCACGCCGAACACGAGCAGCACCAGCGAGACGGTCACCGCGCCGATCCGCTGGACGGCGTACACCCGCCCGCCGGCGACGGCGTGCTCGACCGTCCGGTGCAGCCGGGTGGACCCGGTCGGCGGGCCGGTCCCGGCGGCGGAGGGCGCCGGAGCGGGTGGCGGGCCCGGGGCGAGCGCGGTGGACTGCCGGGCGTTGCGGTGGACCGTGAGCTTCATGGCGCACCCCCTGCGGGATGCCCTCCATGGTAGGTCCGCGGGCGGCCGGTGGAACCCGCCGTCGACGGGTTCCACCGGAGGCCGCTAGACGAAGATCGAGAACACCAGGACGCCGAGCAGGCCGACCACCGAGATCAGCGTCTCCATCACCGACCAGGTGGCGATGGTCTGCCCGACGGTCATCCCGAAGTACTCCTTGACCAGCCAGAACCCGGCGTCGTTCACGTGCGAGAAGAACAGCGAGCCCGCACCGACGGCCAGCGCCAGCAGCGCGACCTCGGGTCGCTCCAGGTCGGCGGCCAGCGGCGCGACGATGCCGGCCGCGGTGATCGTCGCGACGGTGGCCGAGCCCGTGGCCAGCCGGATGCCCACCGCGACCAGCCAGCCGAGCACCAGCGGGGAGAAGTCCGCCCCCTCGGCCCAGTCGGCGATCAGCGAGCTGATGCCGGAGTCGACCAGCAGCTGCTTGAAGCCACCGCCGGCGGCCACGATCAGCAGGATGCCGGCGATCGCGGGCAGCGCCCCGCCGGTGATGCCCGAGATGCGCTCGCGGCCGAAGCCGACCGCCGTCCCGAGGGTGAACATCGCGACGATGACGCCGGCGAGCAGCGCGATCGACGGCGTGCCCAGGATGTTGAACACGCTGCGGGCGGTGGTGCCCTCGTCGAGGGTGAGCTCGCCGATCGCGCCGATGAGCATCATCACCACGGGCAGCAGCACCGTGGCGACGGTCGCGGCGAAGCTGGGCCGGCGGCGGGGCGCGTCGTCGCGCGGGGTGGCCGAGGCCTGGCCGAGGTCGGTGTCGGCGTCGCCGTCCGCCGTCCCGGTGGAGCCGGTCGACCGGCCGCCGCCGGCGGCGACCAGCGGCGCCGGGTGGGCGATGTGCACGCGGCGGCTGATCAGGATGCCGAACAGCGGGCCGGAGACGATCACCGCGGGGATGGCGATGACCAGCCCGAACAGCAGGGTCTGGCCCAGGCTGGCGTTCAGGTTCGCGATCGCGGCGAGCGGCCCGGGGTGCGGCGGCACGAACCCGTGCAGCACCGAGAGGCCGGCCAGCGCCGGGATGCCCACCCGCAGCACCGGCTGCTCGCTGCGCCGGGCCACCAGCAGCACGATCGGGATGAGCAGGACGACGCCGATCTCGAAGAACAGCGGGATGCCGATCAGCGCGGCGACCCCGCCCATCGCCCAGGGCAGGGCGCGCGGCCCCACCCGGTCGACGATCGTGCTGACCACCCGGTCGGCGCCGCCGGACTCGGTGAGCAGCCCGCCGATCATCGCGCCCAGTGCGATCAGCAGGCCCACGCTGCCGGTGGTCGAGCCGAGGCCGGCGGTGAAGCTGGTGACGATGTCGGCGACGCTCACGCCGGCCACCACGCCCAGCGCGGCCGAGCCGATGATCAGCGCGAGGAACGGGTGCACCTTCAGCACGGTGATCAGGACGACGACGACGGCGATGCCGACCAGCGCGGCGGTGATCAGCAGCGGGTTGCTGTCGGTGTGGCCGACCTCGGCGGCGAGGACGGTCATCGCGGTCGCTCAGCGGGTGCCCAGGAGATCATGATCGACAGTCTCGACCCGCCCGGCGATCACCGCAGCACGGACGACAGCAGCAGGCTGGTCTCGCTGTTGAGCACGCCCGGAACGGAACGGATCCGGCCCAGCAGCCGGTCGAACGCGGCCAGGTCGGGGGTGCGCACCTCGGCGACGAGGTCCCAGGCGCCGTTGGTCGTGTAGAGCGCCTCGATCTCCGGGAAGCCGCGCAGCTGCCGGATCACGTCGTCGGTGGAGCGGCCCTCCACCTCGATCAGCGACACCGCGCGCACCCCGCCGACGGCGGCGTCGTCGCGGAGCCGGACGCTGAACCCGACGATGACGCCGCTGGCGACCAGCCGGTCCAGCCGGGCGTTGACCGTCGCCCGGGTGACCCCGAGCCGGCGCGCGAGCTCCGCGACCGGCGCGCGGCCGTCCTCCCGCAGCACCGCCAGGAGGCGGCGGTCGAGGTCGGACAGCGGGCTCATGCGCAGAAGGTAGTGAGCGGCTCGGCGATCTGCGGGTTCGGCAGCTCCCGATTGCGCGGTTCGCTCATTGTCGCTGGTCAGCGGCTCTTCCTACCGTCTGCCTGTCGGGAGGAGACCGGTGCGATGACCGAGTTCGTGGGTGTGGGCAACGTGGTCCGGTGGCTGGCGGAGACCGGGCCGGAGCGGGTGGTCGCGGCGATGTCGCGGTACGTCGAGGACGACTTCCGCCGCTGGGAGTCGTTCGACAAGAGCCCGCGGGTGGCCAGCCACACGCCGTTCGGCGTGATCGAGCTGATGCCGACCAGCGACTCGGAGCTGTACGGCTTCAAGTACGTCAACGGGCACCCGGCGAACCCGGCGCGCGGCTTCCAGACGGTGACGGCGTTCGGCGCGCTCGCCGAGGTGCACAACGGCTACCCGGTGTTCCTGGCCGAGATGACGCTGCTGACCGCGCTGCGCACCGCCGCCACCTCCGCGATGGCGGCGCGGCACCTGGCCCGGCCGGACGCGCGCCGGCTGGCGCTGATCGGCGCGGGCAGCCAGGCCGAGTTCCAGGCGCTCGCGATGCGCGGCGCGCTGGGCACCGCCGACGTCGCGGTCTGGGACACCGACCCGGCGGCGATGGCGAAGGTGGCGCGCAACCTCGAGCCGCTGGGGTTCGCGGTGCGGCTCGCGTCGTCCGGGCAGGACGCGGTCCGGGACGCCGACGTCGTGACCACCTGCACCGCGGACAAGACCCGCGCCGTGGTGCTGCGCGCCGGGTGGCTGGCCCCGGGCACCCACGTCAACGCGATCGGCGGTGACTGCCCGGGCAAGACGGAGCTGGACCCGGCGGTGCTGCGCCCGGGGTCGGTGTTCGTCGAGTTCGAGCCGCAGACCCGGGTGGAGGGCGAGATCCAGGCGCTGCCGGCCGGCTTCCCGGTGACCGAGCTGTGGGAGGTCGTCGCGGGGCGGACGCCGGGGCGCACGTCGGCGGAGCAGGTGACGGTGTTCGACTCGGTCGGGTTCGCCGTCGAGGACTTCGCCGCGCTGCGCTACCTGCGCGACGCCGTCCGCGGGACGCCGTTCGTCGAGGAGGTCGACCTGGTCGCCGAGCCCGACGACCCCAAGGACCTGTTCGGGATGATCGGGGCGCTGTCACCGATCGGCGTCTGACGCCTCCGCCGCTGCCCTCGCCCGCCGGCCGACGACGAGGACCGCCGCCGCCTGGAGGACGCCGGTCACGAGCCGCGGGACGAGTTGGAGCAGCAGCGCCCACAGCGGGTTGCGGCCGGGCAGCAGGACGAGCCGCCGGGAGCGGCCGGCGAGCGCCGGCCCGGCGACCAGCCAGGCCAGCACCGGGAGCGCCACCGCCCGGCGGATCCGGGTCCCCGGTCGACGGCGCAGCACGGGCACCGCAACGGCCGCGACCACGGCGTTGGCGGTGGCCACCGCGGTGGGTGCCAGCGGGGCGCCGCGCCGTCCGGTCAGCGACCAGATCACCGGGACCAGGAGTTCGGCCGGCGCCCCGAGCGCGCCGACGATCCGCATCGCACCGACGGGAGGAGCGACCCGGTCCCGGACGGCCTCGCGGGCCGCGGCACTCCCCGGGGTGGGCGTCGTCACGCGGCGGAGCCTGCCCCTGCGGGTGGCCGTCCACAAGCGCTCAGCGGGCGGCGGCAGCGCTCCGAGCAGGGACGGCGTCCTCGGCGAAGAGCGCCGCGACGCCCTCGGCCGACCGCCGCGCCCGGTCCGTGGTCGCCAGGGCGCACAGCGCCACGATCGCCAGGCCTGCGCCGCACACCAGCCACCAGGCGGGGTGCGTGGCCGCCGCGAAGCCGGGTCCGACCCCGCCGGTGGCGGCCCCGGCGATCGACCCCGCGATCGCCACGCCCAGGGAGGCGCCGACCTGGCGGCTGGTCGAGGCGACCGCGGCGGCGACCCCGGCCTGGGCCCGCGGCATGCCGGCCACCGCGGTGGTGGTGATCGGCGGGTTGACGAAGCCGAAGCCGATCCCGAACACCAGGTAGGTCAGCATCAGCTCGGGCAGCGGCGTCGTCGTGGTGATCCGGGTCAGCAGCGCAGCACCGACCGCCATGAAGACGCCGGCCGTGTAGAGCGGGATGCGCACGCCCCGGCTGCCCACGACCCGGCCGGACACCGGGGCCAGCAGGAGGGTCGCCAGCGCCAGCGGCAGGGTGCACAGCCCGGCCTCCAGCGCGCTGAGACCGCGGGTGCCCTGCAGGTACAGCGTGTTGAGGAACAGGAAGGCGGCGAACCCGCCGAACCCCGCGACAGCGGTGAGCGTCGCGGCGGTGAACGGCACGCTGCGGAAGAACCGCAGCTCCAGCAGCGGCTCGGTGCGGCGCTGCTCCCAGCCGATCAGCCCGGCCAGCGCGAGGACTGCGACGGCGATCAGCGCGGTGATCAGCGGTGAGCCCCAGCCGTGGTGCGGGCCCTCGATGATCGCGTAGGTCAGCGCCGCGAGCGTCAGCGCGACCAGCAGCTGGCCCATTGGGTCGGGGCGCCGCGGCCGGGCGGCCCGCGACTCGGGCACGAAGGCGGCGGCGAGCACGAACGCCGCGACGCCGATCGGCACGTTGATCCAGAAGATCGCCCGCCAGCCGACCGTCTCGGTCAGCGCACCGCCGACGATCGGGCCCAGCGCCATCGACAGCCCGACCACCGCACCCCACACGCCGATCGCACGGGCGCGCTCCCGGGCGTCGGTGAACACGTTGGTGATGATCGACATCGCCACCGGGTTGAGCATCGACCCGCCGACGGCCTGCACGACCCGCGCGGCGACCAGCCAGCCCAGCCCGGGCGCGACGCTGCACAGCAGCGAGCCGACGGCGAAGGTGGCCAGTCCGGCCTGGAAGGTCCGCCGCCGGCCCAGCCGGTCGGCCGTGGAGCCGGACAGCATGAGCAGGCTCGCGAGCACCAGCGTGTAGGCATCGATCGTCCACTGCAGCCCGGACAGCGAGGCGTCGAGCTCCCGGCTGATCGAGGGGAGCGCGACGTTGACGATGGTGTTGTCCATCGAGACCATGAGCAGGCTGGAGCAGCAGATCAGCAGCACCAGCATCTTGCGTCGTGCGGTCGTCGTCGCCACCCCTTCCCGTTGCCGTCTGCAACGGTACGTCGCGGGGCTGTGCGACTCGGCCCGACTCCGCAGCAGGGGCCGCGGCACGTCGAGCAGCAGCCCCGCGGTCCGAGCAGCGTCGGGTCGGTGATGCCGTCGGCGGCGTGGACGGCGGGGCGGTCAGTCGGTGTCGTACCGCTCGATCCGCGGGTCGTCGGCGGGCACCTGGCGCAGCGAGCCGAGCATCGCCTCGACCGCCGGCAGTTGCTCGTCCGTCCCGAAGCTCCAGGCCACCGTGCCCGGCTCCAGCTCGAGGAGCACCGGGGTGCTCGCGACCGATCCGGGTGCGCCACCGTTGGACTCCCCGCCGCGGGGGTGGCCGAGGACCGCGGGACGGCCGGCCAGGGTGAGCACCCGCTCGCCGACCCCGACCCCGGCGAGCAGGGGCACCGCCGGGCTCCGGTCCACGCTGACCTCCAGCAGGCGCTGCTCGGCACCGTCGGTCAGGTCGGCCGACCAGCGGTACGTGCCGGCGATGACGCCGTACGGTGCGCCCTCGCGCCGGTGCACCAGCGTCCAGCCGGGCGCGGCCGCGGCGTCCCAGCCGACCCGCGGGCCGTCGACCGACACGGCCGCGAGCAGGGGGACCGCCTCGGCCAGCGGCATGCCGCTCGCCTCGGCGGACCACTGCCCCTGGTCGTCGGTCCACACCCAGCGGTGGTGCTCCACGCCGTCCGGTGAGGTCCCGTCGAACCGCTGGGCGGTGCGCCCGAAGAGGGTGTCGGGCACCGAGCTGGTGAGCTCCCCCTGGCGGACGCGCGCGTCGACCGGACCGGTGACGGCGATCCGGCCGGTGACCAGTCCGCTCGGGTCCTCGCGCAGCGCGGTCAGCGACGGCGGACCGCAGGCGGCCGGGTCGTCCTGCCGCGCCCGGACCGCCGTGTAGGTCCACCCGTCGGGGAGCCGGTCGGGCAGCAGCCGGACGGCGGCGTCCTCTGGCGGCACCGCCGCGGTGTAGCCCGACACGCAGCTGATCGAGCCGTCCGCGGCGATGGCCGGAGGCACCAGCGAGCGGCCGCTCCGGCCGTCCCCGTCGCCGACCGCGCTGATCACCAGCGGCACCGCGGTGAGGACGGCGGCGGCCGCTGCGACCAGGGTGATCCGGCGCGGCCACGGCGAGCGCTGGTGCCCGGCGGGGACGACGTCCGCCCGCTGGACGTCCACCCGCTCGCGCACGCGGGTGAGCAGGGCGTCGTCGGGCGCGGTGCCGCGGGCCGGGTCGGCGTCGTGCAGCAGGCTGTCGAGGTCGCGGGTCACGCGGCACCTCCGGGGGAGTCGGGGCAGGAGGTGGGCATCGGCAGGACGGTCACCTCGGCGGGGACCTCCCCGAGCAGCGCGGCGAACCGGCGCCGAGCCCGGTGCAGCCGCACCTTGAGCGCGCCGCGGGTGCAGCCGAGCGCCTCGGCGGCCTCCTCGTGGCTGAGCCCGTCCCAGGCCAGCAGCGTGAGCAGCTCGCGGTCGGTGTCCGACAGCCGGCGCAGCGCCGCGGTCACCGTGTCGTCCGCCCCGCCGACCGGCCAGGCCGGGTCGTCGGCGGGCTCCGCCCCGATCCGCTCGGTCAGCGCGTCCCGCCGCCGGTGACCGCGCCGCACGTTCGCGCTGACGTGCCGCGCCACGCCGAGCAACCAGGGCAGACCGAACGGTGGGACCTCGTCGAGCCGGCGCCAGGCGACGACGAACGTCTCGGCGACGACGTCCTCGACGTCGTCGGGGAGCACGTGCCGACGGGCGTAGCGGACGACGGCGGGCGCGTGGTCGCGCCAGAGCTGGTCGAACCGCTGCTCCGAGTTCACCGCAGGCTCCAGGGGCTGCTCACACCCGGGGAGTGTCCGGCTGCCCGCCGGCGGTTACAGCAGGCGTCAGGCGATCGTCCGGTTGCGCCCGGCCAGCACCCCGGCGGTGCCCTGGACGGCGAGGACCCCGAGCAGCACCCACAACGGCGCCGTCCAGCTCCCGGTGGCGTCGTGCAGCGCGCCCAGCAGGATCGGGCCGGCCGCGGCCAGCGCGTACCCGACCGACTGCGCCATGCCCGACAGCGCAGCGGCCTGCCGGTGGTCGTGGGTGCGCAGCCCGAACAGCGACAGCGCCAGCACGATGCACACACCGCCGCCGGCGCCGGCCAGCACGATCCACAGCAGCGAGGCGTCGGGCAGGGCCAGCTGCCCGGCGATCCCGAGGACGAACAGCCCCGTCCCGCCCAGCGCCAGCAGCCGCTGGTCGGCGAGCCGGGGGAGCAGGCGGGCGGTCGCCAGGTTCGCCAGCAGCCCGGCGGCCTGGAGCCCGAACAGGTGCCAGCCGGCCGCGGTGGCCGACGTCCCGTGCGCCTGCTCGACCGACGGCCACCAGGTGATCAGCGTGTAGTAGACGGTCGACTGCATGCCCATGAACAGGGTCACCTGCCAGGCCAGCGCCGTGCCCCAGGGGGAGCGGGACGCCGCCGGCGCGGCCGGTCCACCGGCCGCCCCCACCGGCAGGCTGCGGCGCCGCAGCTGGGGCAGGAACACCGCCAGGGCGATCACCGCGAGCCCGGCCCACAGCCCGAGCGCCAGCCGCCAGCCGTGCTGCGTCACGCCGGCGATCGGCACGGCGAACCCGGACGCCAGCGCCGCGGCGGCGCCCTGCACCGAGGAGTAGAGGCCGGTGATCTGCCCGACCTGGTGCGGGTAGTCGCGCTTGACCAGCGACGGCAGCACCACGTTGAGCACGGCGATCGCGATGCCGAGGAACGCCGTCCCGGTCCACAGCGCCACCTGCGAGGGCAGCGAGCGGACCACCGTCGCGGCCCCCAGGACGACGACCGCGGCGCCCAGCGCCCGCTCGATCCCGAACCGCCGGGCGAGGACCGGGGCCACCGGGGAGACGACGGCGAACGCCACCAGCGGCACGCTGACCAGCACCGACGCCGTCGCGCCGCCGATGTCCAGGTCGCCGCGGATGTCGTCGACCACCGGGCCGACCGCGGTGATGGCGGCACGCAGGTTCGCCGCGATGAGCAGGATCCCCGCGAGCAGCAGCCACGACCGCGACCGCCGCCCCAGCTCGGGCGCCGTGCTGGTGCTCGTCATGCCGCGGGCTCCCGCCTCCAGTCGTTCCCCTGTGCAAGCAAATATGCGGGAGGCCGCCGGGGTGACGCCGCCCGGGTCAGTTGTCGCGGTAGGCGACCGGGCCGGACCGCAGCTCCAGGGGGACGCCGGGCAGCCGGCGGCCGTCGGCGAGCACCGGCACGGCGGCCGGCGGGCGCCGTCCCGACCAGACCACGACCAGCTGCCCGTGCCGGGGCACGTCCAGCTCCCGCGCCCCGACCACCACGCGCACGACCTCCCGGCTCGCCCGCAGCTCGGCGTCGTGCACGTACCGCGCGCGCCCGGGCAGCAACCCGCCGCTCGAGCGGGCGACCGACCCCGTGCCGCCGACCACGAGGTGGCCACCCAGCTCCGCGGCGGGCGGCCGGTCGCCCAGCCCGTCGTCGTCCTCCCCGTCGACCCCGCCGCCGCCGAGCGACCGCCAGACGCCACCGTCGCGCGCCAGCACGTGCGTCTCGCGGGAGAACCCGGCCACGCCGCGCCGGGTGAACAGCGTGCAGGCGACGTCGCCGTCGACGTCCACCGCGAGCGGGGCGAACCGGCGCCGGCGGCTGAGCCGGGGCGGGTCCGCGGTCACCCCGTGCTCGATCAGCGCGAGGCTCTCGGCCAGTGCGTCGTACGCCACCGCCGCACCGTAGGGGCCCCGGGTAGCGTTCGCCCCACTCACGGCAGTGCAGCGTGGAAGCCGGTGCGACCCCGGCGCGGTCCCGCCACTGTGTGCCCTCGGCGAGGGCGAGCCAGACACCGCGGCTGCCGTGCCCGACGACCCGGGGCGCGGACCCCGAGGAGGCAACCACGTGAGCTCTCGCACCTTCACCCTGCTGTCGACCAGCGACACCGACCTGCTCAGCGCCCGGTCGAGCGCCGCCGAGTGGCGGCTGGGCAACCCGGCCCGGCTGGGCGCCGACGGGATGGCCGGGCTCGCCGCGGGCAGCGACCTGGTGGTGGTGCGCATCCTCGGCGTCCGCCGGCACTACGAGGAGGTGCTCCAGCCGGTGCTCGGGCTGGGCGTGCCGGTCGTCGTCCTCGGCGGGGAGCAGGTGCCCGACGCCGAGCTGATGGAGCTGTCGACGGTGCCGATGGGCGTGGCCACCGAGGCGCACGGCTACCTCGCGCAGGGGGGACCGGCGAACCTCGAGCAGCTGCACCGCTTCCTCGCCGACACCGTGCTGCTGGACGGCGAGGGCTTCGAGGCGCCCGCCGTCGCGCCGGAGTGGGGCGTGCTGGAGCGCTCCGCCGGGGTGACCGAGGGACCGCGCATCGCCGTCCTCTACTACCGGGCGCACCAGCTGTCGGGGAACACCGGCTTCGTCGAGGACCTGTGCACCGCGGTCGAGGACGCCGGCGGCCAGGCGCTGCCGGTGTTCACCGCGAGCCTGCGCAGCGTCCCCGACGACCTGCTCGACGTGCTCCGCACCGCCGACGCGCTCGTGGTCACCGTGCTCGCCGCCGGCGGGTCGAGGCCGGCCACCGCGCAGGCCGGCGGGGACGACGGCGCGTGGGACGTCGGCCAGCTCGCCGCGCTCGACGTCCCGGTGGTCCAGGGCCTGTGCCTGACCCGCTCGCGCGCCGACTGGGCCGCCGACGACGACGGCCTCTCGCCGCTGGACGTCGGCAACCAGGTCGCCATCCCCGAGTTCGACGGCCGGCTGATCAGCGTGCCGTTCTCCTTCAAGGAGACCGACGCCGACGGCCTGACCAGCTACGTCGCCGACCCCGAGCGGGCGGCCCGGGTCGCCGGCACCGCCGTCGCGCACGCCCGGCTGCGGCACACCCCGCCCGCCGATCGCCGCATCGTGGTCATGCTGAGCGCCTACCCGACCAAGCACGCCCGCATCGGCAACGCGGTCGGCCTGGACACCCCGGCGTCCGTCGTCCGGCTGCTGGCCGCGATGCAGGGCCAGGGCTACGACATCGGCCCGTTCGACGGCGAGGGCGCGCTGCCCGGCGTCGCCGACCTGGACGGCGACACGCTGGTGCACGCGCTGATCGCCGCCGGCGGGCAGGACGAGAACTGGCTCACCGAGGAGCAGCTGTCGGGCAACCCGGTGCGCATCTCCGCGGCCGAGTACCAGCGCTTCTTCGACACCCTGCCCGCCGACCTGCGCGAGGCGATGACCGAGCACTGGGGGCCCGCCCCGGGCTCGCTGTTCGTCGACGACGGCTCCATCGTCTTCGCCGCGCTGCGGGCCGGGAACGTCGTGGTGATGGTGCAGCCGCCGCGCGGCTTCGGCGAGAACCCGATCGCGATCTACCACGACCCGGACCTGCCGCCCTCGCACCACTACCTGGCCGCCTACTGGTGGCTGCGGTCGGTCTTCGGCGCGCACGCGATGGTGCACGTCGGCAAGCACGGCAACCTCGAATGGCTGCCCGGCAAGACCGTGGGCCTGTCGGCCGGCTGCGGCCCGGACGCCGCCATCGGCGACCTGCCGCTGGTCTACCCGTTCCTGGTCAACGACCCCGGCGAGGGCACCCAGGCCAAGCGCCGCGCGCACGCCACGCTCGTCGACCACATGGTGCCGCCGATGGCCCGCGCCGACAGCTACGGCGACATCGCCCGGCTGGAGCAGCTGCTCGACGAGCACGCCAACATCGCCGCGATGGACCCGGCGAAGCTGCCCGCCGTCCGCCAGCAGATCTGGACCCTCATCCAGGCCGCGAAGCTCGACCACGACCTGGGCCTGGCCGAGCGGCCGGAGGACGACCACTTCGACGAGATGATCCTGCACGTCGACGGCTGGCTCTGCGAGATCAAGGACTCGCAGATCCGCGACGGCCTGCACGTGCTCGGCGCACCGCCCACCGGGCAGAACCGGATCGACCTGGTGCTGGCGATGCTGCGCGCCCGGCAGATCTGGGGCGGCCAGGTCGCGCTGCCCGGCCTGCGGCAGGCGCTCGGCCTGGCCGAGGACGGGACGGCGGGGCTCGCCGAGACCGACCGGGTGGAGGCGCTCGCTCTCGGTCTCGTCGAGCGGATGGAGGCCGCCGGCTGGACGGCGGGCGCCGTGGACGACGTCGTCCGCGAGGTGCTCGGCGAGCCGTCCGAGCAGGTCGCCGAGGTGCTGCGGTTCGCCGTCGCCGAGGTCGTGCCCCGGCTGGAGCGCACCACCGACGAGCTGGACATGACCCTGCACGCCCTGGACGGCGGGTACGTGCCGGCCGGGCCGTCGGGCTCGCCGCTGCGCGGGCTGGTCAACGTGCTGCCGACCGGCCGCAACTTCTACTCCGTCGACCCGCGGGCGATCCCCTCGCGGCTGGCCTGGGAGACCGGTGCGGCGATGGCCGACTCGCTGGTCGACCGGTACCGCGCCGACCACGACGGGGAGTACCCGCGCTCGGTCGGCCTGTCGGTGTGGGGCACCTCGGCGATGCGCACCGCCGGCGACGACGTCGCGGAGGTGCTGGCGCTGCTCGGCGTCCGCCCGGTCTGGGACGACGCGTCGCGGCGGATCACCGGGCTGGAGGCGATCGACCTCGACGAGCTGGGCCGGCCGCGGATCGACGTCACGGTGCGCATCTCCGGCTTCTTCCGGGACGCCTTCCCGCACGTGGTGACCATGCTGGACGACGCGGTGACCCTGGTGGCCGGCCTGTCCGCGGAGCCGGACGCCGAGAACTACGTGAAGGCCCACGTGGACGCCGACGAGGCGGCCCACGGCGACCGCCGCCGCGCCACCACCCGGGTGTTCGGCTCCAAGCCCGGCGCCTACGGGGCCGGCCTGCTGCCGCTGATCGACTCCCGCAACTGGCGCGGCGACGCCGACCTCGCCGAGGTCTACGCGGTGTGGGGCGGCTACGCCTACGGCCGCGACCTCGACGGCGTGCAGGCCCGCCCCGACATGGAGGCCGCGTACAAGCGGATCGCGGTCGCGGCGAAGAACGTCGACACCCGCGAGCACGACATCGCCGACTCCGACGACTACTTCCAGTACCACGGCGGGATGGTCGCCACGGTCCGCGCGCTCACCGGGAAGGCCCCGGAGGCCTACATCGGCGACTCCACCCGCCCCGAGCAGGTGCGCACCCGGTCGCTGACCGAGGAGACCACCCGGGTGTTCCGCGCCCGGGTGGTCAACCCCAAGTGGCTGGCCGCGATGCGCCGGCACGGCTACAAGGGCGCCTTCGAGCTGGCCGCGACCGTCGACTACCTGTTCGGCTACGACGCCACCACCGGCGTGGTCGCCGACTGGATGTACGAGAAGCTCACCCAGGCCTACGTGCTCGACCCGGAGAACCGGGAGTTCATGGAGAGGTGCAACCCGTGGGCGCTGCACGGCATCGCCGAGCGGCTGCTGGAGGCGGTCGACCGCGGGATGTGGGCCGAGCCCGACCCCGCATTGCTGGCCGAGCTGCAGCAGGCGTACCTGGACACCGAGGGCGACCTGGAGGGCGGGGAGACCCCCGCGCAGCAGCCGGCGCGATGAGTTCGGTCGTGCCGGGGAGTCCTCCCCGGCATGACCACCCTCCTCGCCATCGGCACGCGCAAGGGGCTGTGGCTGGCGACCAGCGACGACCGGCGCACCTGGTCGCTGTCGCAGCCGCACTTCCTGATGACCGAGGTGCCGAGCATCGGCATCGACACCCGCGACGGCCGCACCCGGGTCCTGCTCGGCATCCGGTCGGAACACTTCGGGCCGACCGTCGTCCACTCCGACGACCTCGGCGCGAGCTGGGCCGAGCCGGACGGCGGCGCGATCCGGTTCCCCGCCGACACCGGTGCCGCGGTCGAGCGGGTCTGGCAGCTGCAGCCGGACGCCGCGGACCGGCCGGGCGTCGTGTGGGCCGGCTGCGAGCCGATCTCGGTGTGGCGGTCCGAGGACGGCGGCGACTCGTTCGCGCTGTGCCGCGGGCTGTGGGACCACCCGCACCGCACCGAGTGGGGTGCCGGCTACGGCGGCGCCGCCGCGCACAGCGTCGTCCCCGGTCCGGGCACGACCGTGCACGTCGCGATGAGCACCGGCGGCGTCTACCGGACCCGCGACGCCGGCGCGACGTGGCAGCCCCGCAACGCCGGGATCAGCGCCTACTTCCTGCCCGGCCCCGCGCCCGAGTTCGGCCAGTGCGTGCACAAGATCGCCCGGGACGCCGCCGTCCCGACCCGGCTGTACGCGCAGAACCACCACGGCGTGCACCGCTCGGACGACGACGGCGACTCGTGGACGTCGATCGCCGACGGGCTGCCCTCGGACTTCGGGTTCGTGATGCTCGCCCACCCGCGCCGCGGCGGGACCGTGTGGGTGGTGCCGCTGGTCGCCGACGGCCAGCGGATCCCGCCGGGCGGCCGGCTCGCGGTGCACCGCAGCGACGACGCGGGGGAGACCTGGCGGGAGCTGTCCGCCGGGCTGCCCGACCACGAGTACAACGCGGTGCTGCGCGACGCGGCGTGCGTGGACGCCGGCGACCCGGTGGGCGTCTACGTCGGCACCCGCGGCGGCGAGGTGTACGCCAGCGCCGACGAGGGGGAGTCGTTCACCACCGTCGCCTCCCACCTGCCCGACGTGCTCTGCGTCCGGGCCGCGGTGCTGCCGTGAGCGTCGCCGTGCTGCTGCCGCGGCTGCTCGCCGACTGCGCCGGCGGGCGGACGTCGATGACGCTGGACCTGCCCGGCGACGCCACCGTGGGTGCCGTGCTGGACGCGCTGGCCGCCGCGCACCCGGTGCTCGACCGCCGGGTGCGCGACGAGACGGGGGCGCTGCGCCGCTTCGTCAACGTGTACGTCGACGGCGACGAGGTGCGACGGCTGGCCGGGCTCGCCACCCCGGTGCCACCGGGCGCCGAGGTGATGGTCGTGCAGTCCGTCGCCGGTGGCTGACGGTCACGCCGCGCCGCACCGCTGAGCCGGCGGCCCCGGCCGGTCACCACCCGGCCGCGCCGGGCAGACCATCGGGCATGGGCATCATGGGCAGGCTGATGGGCAAGGCCGAGGCGACCGCTGGACGTGCGGGTCGCCGGGCGGCACCACGCACGAGGACCACGGGACGGGGCGCCGCCCCGCGGACCGCCGGACGGCGGACCACCGCACGCACCGGGACGCCGTCCGGTGGGCTGACCCGAGTGCTCAACTCCCTCACCCGGCGGCGCTGACCGCCGGGTTCAGCCCAGCAGCAGGGCGGCCGCGAGCAGGGTGACGGTGGCGGTGACCTCGCCGGCGGCTCCCATCACGTCGCCGTTGACCCCACCGAGCCGGGTGCGCGCCCGGCGGAGCAGTGCCGCGGCGGCCAGCCAGCCGGCGAGGGCCGCGGCCCCGAGCCGCCAGCCGGGCGCGAGGTCGCCGTAGGTGAGCTGCGCCGCGCCCAGGGTGAGCGCGGCCAGCACGACGAGGACCCCGGCCAGCCACCGGCGGGTGACCGTGCCGGCCACCGCGGCGCCGAGCGAGGAGCCCGCGGCCAGCGGCACGCCCGGCAACCCGGTCGCCGCCATCGCCACGCGGGCCGCCACCGTCGCGACCGGCAGCGCGAGCCAGCCACCATCGGTGCCCAGCAGCCGGTCCAGGCAGGCGACCTGCAGCAGCAGTGCCAGCACCAGGGTCGTCACCCCGAACGGGCCGACGTCGCCGGAGCGCATGACCTCCAGGGCCCGCTCCCGCCCGCGCAGCGGACCGAGCCCGTCGGCGGTGTCGGCCAGCCCGTCCAGGTGCAGCCCCCGGGTGAGCCCGGCCAGCACGGCCACGCCGACGACCGCGCCCACCAGCGGCCCGGCGCCGCGCGCGGTGGCCCAGGCCAGCACCGTCGCGGCCGCACCCAGCACCAACCCGACCAGCGGCGCCCAGGGCAGCGCCCGCCGCACCGACGGCACCGGCGGCATGCGCACCGCGCTGAGCAGCGCGAACGACTCGACCGGCCCGGACAGCCAGCGGGGCGTCATCGCAGCCGCTGGGGCAACCCGGCGACGACGAACCAGACCTCGTCGGCGGTGGCCGCCAGCCGCTGGTTGACCTCGCCGAGGGTGTCGCGGAACAGCCGGCCGGCCCGGGTCTCGGGCACCACGCCCAGCCCGACCTCGTCGCTGACCGCGACCACGTGCGCCGGCGTCATCACCCAGTTGTCGACCAGCGCGTCGACCCGGCCGGCCAGCCGGTCCAGCGCGGCGTCGCCCTCGGCGGCGGGGGCGGCGTGCGCGCCACCGGCGTCCGCGGTGTCCCAGACCCCGGTCTCGTCCATCAGCGCCGCCACCCACGTGGTGACGCTGTCGACGAGCACCGCGCCGCGGCGCAGCAGCGCGGAGGGGGCGGTGGTCTCCAGCGTCGTCCAGCCGGCCGGGCGGCGGGCCCGGTGCGCGGCGACCCGGGCCGCCCACTCGGCGTCGTCGGGCGCGCCGGCGGAGGTGGCCAGGTAGGTGACCTCCTCCCAGCCCGCCAGCAGCTGCTCGGCGTGCGCGGACTTCCCCGACCGCGACCCGCCCAGCACCAGCACCCTGCTCACCGGAGCCCACCGCTCACCGGAGCGCACCTGTCAGCTCGAGCCGGGTGACCGACCCGTTGTGCGGGGTGACCGCCGGCAGCTCCGCGGGACCGAGCCCGGCGGCGACCGCCTGCGCGGCACGGATGGTGTCGCCGTGGGTGACCAGCACGACCACCGCGGCGGGCGGGTCGGTGGTCAGCGCGGCGAGGAACCCGGCGACCCGGGCGTGCAGCTGCGCGAGGCTCTCCCCACCCTCGGCGGCCCAGTCGACGTCGGTCCAGTCGACGACGTCCCACAGCTCGCGCGACGGGCGGCCCTCGAGCACGCCGTAGCCCTGCTCGCGCAGCGCCGGCGTCTCCTGCACCGGCAGCCCGAGCGCAGCCGCGCAGTGCTCGGCGGTCTGCCGGGCGCGCAGCAGGTCGCTGGAGAACAGCGCCCCCGGCACGGCGCCGCCGGCGGCCAGCGCCGCCAGTTCCGCGGCCGCGCCGGCCGCCTGCTCGTGGCCCAGCGCGGTCAGCGGCACGTGCGGCGTCTGGCCCTGCATCAGGCCGGCGGCGTTCCACTCGCTCTGGCCGTGCCGGACGAGGAGGAGGGTGAGCGGTGCGGCCATGGTCTGCGCAGCGTAAGGGCTGGCCGCCCACTGGCCGCCGTGCACCGGCTCGTACCGTCGCAGCCGTGACCATCCCGTTGCGCCCCGGCGCCGGCAGCCGCGCGGCCCGGCCCGCCGCCGCCCCGGCCGGCCCCGACCCGCTCGCCCCGCTGCTGGAGCTGCCCGGCGTCCGCGCGGCGGCGGAGTCCGCGCGCACCGGCATCGACCGGCTGCTGGCCCACCGGCTCATGCGCAACCGCTCGGCCGAGGTGAGCACCGAGTCGGCGCTGCGCGGCGCCCGCGCCTCGGCCGCCCTGGAGGGCGCCGACGTGCCCCTCGCCGACCTGCGGGGCGGCGCCGTCGACGACCCGGTGGTGCAGGGGTCGCTGCGGGTCTCCGCGGCGCTGGGGTCGATGGGTGAGACCTGGGAGCGCGCACCGGGGCAGGTGCTGGCCCGGCTGCACGTGCTGGCCGCCGCCGACCTCGCCGACCGGGACGCGCTGGGCCGGCCCGCGCCCGGAGCCGGGCCGCGGCTGGCCGGGCTGTTCTCACTGCTCACCGGCGGCACCTCCGCGCCGGCCGTCGTGGTGGCCTCCGTCGTGCACGGCGAGCTGGCCGCGCTCGCGCCGTTCGGTGTCCAGGACGGCGTCGTGGCCCGCGCGGCCGCCCGGCTCACCGGCATCACCCGGGGCCTGGACCCCAAGGCCGTGTCGGTGCCCGAGGTCGGGTTCGTCGAACTCGGCCGGGACGCCTACGCCACCGCCCTGGAGGGCTACCGCTCCGGGGGGCCGGACGGCGTCGCCGCCTGGATCGCGCACTGCTGCCGGGCCGTCGAGCACGGTGCCCTCGAGGGCCTGGCGATCTGCGAGGCGGTGCTGCGCGGCTGACCCCGCGACCGTGCAGCGTCCGAGCCGGGCACGGACACTGGGGCGATGCGCTCCGTCGACGTCCCCGGTCTCGGTCAGGTCAGCCGGATCGGCCTCGGTACCTGGCAGTTCGGCTCGCGTGAGTGGGGCTACGGCGCGGGCTACGCCTCCGCCGGTGCCCGCGACATCGTGCGCCGGGCCCGGGAGCTGGGCGTCACGCTGTTCGACACCGCCGAGGCGTACGGCTTCGGCAAGAGCGAGCGCATCCTGGGCGCCGCGCTCGGCGACGACCGCGACCGGGTCGTCGTCGCCACCAAGCTCTTCCCGGTGGCGCCCTTCCCGGCGGTGGCGCGCCACCGCGCGGAGGCCAGCGCGCGCCGGCTGCAGCTGGCGCGCATCCCGCTCTACCAGGTGCACTGGCCCAACCCGCTGGTCAACGACTCGGTCGTGATGCCGGGCCTGCGCGCCCTGCTCGACGAGGGGCGGATCGGCGCCGTCGGGGTGTCCAACTACCCGCTGGGCCGGTGGCAGGCGGCCGACGCCGCGCTCGGGCGCGCGGTCGTCAGCAACCAGGTCGAGTTCTCGCTCGCCTCGCCGGGGCCGCTGGACGACCTGGTGCCCTTCGCGGAGCGCGAGGGCCGGCTGGTGATCGCCTACAGCCCGCTCGCCCAGGGCCTGCTCGGCGGTGCCTACTCCGCCGACCACCGCCCCGGAGGCGTCCGCGCGGCCAACCCGCTGTTCGGCACGGAGAACCTGCGCCGCGCGGAGCCGCTGCTGCGGACGCTGCGCGAGGTCGCCGACGCGCACGGTGCACGACCGGCCCAGGTCGCCCTCGCCTGGCTGGTCGCCCAGCCGCAGGTGGTCGTGATCCCGGGCGCCTCGAGCGTCGAGCAGCTCGAGTCGAACGTCGCCGCCGCGGAGCTGGACCTCCGCGCCGACGAGCGGGACGCGCTGACCGCCGCCGCCCGGGCCTTCACCCCGGTGTCGGCGGTGCGCACCGCCGGGGACACCGTGCGGGAGAAGGCCGGGGAGCTGCGCAGCCGCCTCGGGATCTGACCTCAGGCGCCCGGGCGGCGCCGGCGACCCGGGGTGGGCAGCGGCAGCGGGGTGACCGCGGCGTCGCCGGCCGGCCCGGTCCTCGCCGCGGGCCGGGCCGCCCGTCGCCGGGCGTACCAGGCCAGCCCCACCACGGCCGCGCCGACGGCGGCGGCCCCGGTCACCATCGGCGTCCGGGCGCCGGAGAAGCGGGCCCGCAGCGACACCGGCCGCACGAACTCCCGCACCGGCCAGCCGCGCTCGGCCGCTGCCCGGCGCAGGCCGCGGTCGGGGTTGACCGCGGTCGGGTGGCCGACGGCCTCCAGCATCGGCAGGTCGGTGACGGAGTCGCTGTAGGCCCAGCAGTCGGCCAGGTTCCAGCCGTTCTCCTCGGCCAGGCGGCGCATCTCGGCGGCCTTGTTCGGGCCGTAGGCGTAGAAGTCGATGGCGCCGGTGTAGCGGCCGTCCTCGGTCACCATCCGGGTGGCCACCACCCGGTCGACGCCCAGCAGCTCGCCGATCGGCTCCACCACGTCCGCCCCGCTGCTGGAGACGATCACGATCTCCCGCCCCGCCGCGCGGTGCTCCTCCATCAGGTCCGCCGCCTCCGCGAACACCAGCGGGTCGACGATCTCGTGCAGCGTCTCGCGCACGATCTCGTGGACGGCGGCGACGTCCCAGCCGGTCATCATCGCGGTGATCTGGTTGCGCAGCCGCTCCATCTGGTCGGCGTCGGCGCCGGCCAGCGAGAAGACGAACTGGGCGTAGGCGCTCTTCAGGACGGCCCGTCGGTTGATCAGGCCACCCTGGAAGAACGGTCGTCCGAATGCCAAGGCGCTGGACTTGGCGATGACGGTCTTGTCCAGGTCGAAGAAGGCCGCAGCGCGGGTCACGTCCCACACGGTAAGAGGATCGGCAGTCCCGGTGGGGGTGCGCACCGCCGTCCACACCCCGACGGGTCGTCCACAGATCCGCCGCGGGCCTTCCGCGGCCGCGGCGTCCCGGCTGCGCTGGGCGCATGTCCGACTCGCGTCCCCCTTCCGCGTCCCCCGGCGGGCGGCCCCTGGTCGTCAGCTCCGACG
Source organism: Modestobacter sp. NPDC049651 (assembly GCF_040659695.1). NCBI lineage: Bacteria > Bacillati > Actinomycetota > Actinomycetes > Geodermatophilales > Geodermatophilaceae > Modestobacter > Modestobacter sp. NPDC049651. The sequence goes on along the minus strand of NZ_JBFAOG010000017.1, from coordinate 80,670 downwards.
ACGCCCTGCTCGACGAGCTGCTCCGGCTGCTGGCCGCGGCCGGCGCCACCCCGGAGCTGACCGCCGGCAGCGGTGCGCTGCGCCGCGCCCACCGCGACGCGCCGCTGGTGCTGCTGGGCACCGATGCGCTGGGCTCGGCCGGGGTCCGGGCGCTGCCGCGGCGGCCCGGCGTGCTCGTCGTCGCCGTCGAGGAACCGGCCGCCGGCGTGTGGGCGGCGGCGGTCGAGGCCGGCGCCGAGCGGGTGGTCGTCCTGCCCCGCGACGAGACCTGGCTGGTCGAGCGGGTGGCCGACGCGGTGCGGGCACCGGCCCGGCCGGGCTGGGTGGTCGTGGTCGGTGGCAGCTCAGGCGGCGCCGGGGCCAGCACCCTCGCCACCGCGCTGGCGCTGGCCGCCGCCCCGCGTGGCCCGGTCGGCCAGCTGCTGGTCGACGGCGACGGCTGGGGCGGCGGCCTCGACCTGCTGCTCGGGGCCGAGGCCGCGCCCGGGCTGCGCTGGCCGGAGCTCGCCGGGGTCAGCGGCCGGGTGCCCGGCTCCGCCCTGTCCGCGGCGCTGCCCGCCGCCGACGACGTCGCCGTCCTCGCTGCGTCCCGGGACGAGCCGGCGGAGGTGCCGGCCGAGGCGCTGCTGGCCGTGCTGCGCGGCGGCCGGGACGACGGGCTCGGGGTGGTCGTCGACCTGCCCGCGCGCAGCCCCGCCGCCGAGCCCGTGCTCCCCGAGGCCGATCTCGCGGTGCTGCTGGTGCCGGCCCGGCTGCGGGCGGCCGCCGCCGCCCGCCAGCTGCTCGCCCCGCACCGGCCCTGGTCGGCGGCCGTGGTGGTCAGCCGCCCGGTTCCCGGCGGGCTGGGCCGGGCCGACGTGGCCGACCTGGTGGGCCGGCCGGTGCTCGCCGAGCTCGGTCACGACCGGTCGGCGGTGGCCCGGTGCGAGCGCGGGGAGCCCCCGTCGGTGGCCGCCCGCTCACCCCTGGGCGTGCTGGCGCGGCTGCTGCTCACCGAGACGGCGCGGCGGGCGGCGTGAGCGCGTTGTGGCCGGTGCATGACGAGCCCGGGCTGGTCGACCGGGTGCGGGCCCGGCTGGCCGGGGGCACGGGCGGCGTGACACCGGCGGCCGTCGCGGCGCTCGTGCGGGAGGAGACCGGCGGCCTGCTCGGGGAGCGGGCGGTGCTCGCGGCGGTGCGCGAGGCCACCGACGAGCTGGCCGGGGCGGGCCCGCTCGAGCCGTTGCTGCGCTCGCCCGGTGTCACCGACGTGCTGGTCAACGGCGCCGACGCGGTGTGGGTCGACCGCGGCGAGGGGCTGGAGCCGGCCGGCGTGCGGTTCCCCGACGAGGACGCCGTCCGCCGGCTCGCCGTCCGGCTCGCGGCCGGGGCCGGCCGGCGCCTGGACGACGCGGCGCCCTGGGTGGACGTCGGCCTGCCCGACGGCACCCGGCTGCACGCGGTGCTCCCGCCGGTCTCCGGCAGCGGCACCTGCCTGTCGCTGCGGGTGCTGCGCCGGGCCCGTCTCGGGCGCGCCGAGCTGGCCGCCCGGGGCGCGTTCCCCGGCGCCGCCGAGGAGCTGCTGGCCGCGGTCGTCGACCGGCGGCTGTCGTTCCTGGTCACCGGAGGCACCGGCACCGGGAAGACGACCGTGCTGTCGGCGCTGCTGGGCACGGTCGACCCCGCCGAGCGGCTGCTGCTGTGCGAGGACGCCCCGGAGCTCGACCCCGCGCACCCGCACGTCGTCCGGCTGCTCACCCGGCCGCCCAACGTGGAGGGCGCCGGCGCGGTCGGGCTGCGGGACCTGGTGCGGCAGGCGCTGCGGATGCGGCCGGACCGGATCGTCGTGGGCGAGGTCCGCGGCGCCGAGGTGGTCGACCTGCTCGCGGCGCTGAACACCGGGCACGACGGCAGCTGCGGGACGCTGCACGTCAACCGCTCCGCGGACGTGCCGGCCCGGCTGGAGGCGCTCGGGGTGGCCGCGGGGCTCGACCGGGCCGCGGTGCACAGCCAGACCGCGGCGGCGCTCGCCGTCGTCGTCCACCTGCGCCGGGGGCCGGCCGGTCGCGGGGTCACCGAGCTGGGCGTGCTCCGGCGGGGCGGTGGGCTCATCGAGGTGGTGCCCGGCTGGCGGGCCGACGGCGGCCCCGCGCCGGGCCGGGAGCTGCTGGCCGGGCTGCTGCAGCGGCCGGTGCCCGGATGACCGCGGCCCTGCTGTGCCTGGCGGCGGCGCTCGGCTGCTGGCCCGGCCGGCGCGCCGGGCGGCTCCGGGCAGCCCGGCCGGTGCGGCTGCCGGACCCGGGCGTCCTCGCCGCCCGCCCCCTCGCCGCGGTGCCGGCCGCGCTGCTCGCCGGGCTGGCCGGGGCGCTGCTCAGCACGCCGGTGGTCGCCGGTCTGGTCGCCGGCGCCGCCGCGCTCGCGGTGCGGGCGGCGCAGCGGCGGGGCCGCGACCAGGCCGCCCAGCGGCGGGCCGCCGCGCTGGCCGAGGCGCTGGGGGCGGTGGCCGCGGAGGTGCGGGCCGGGCGCACGCTGGAGGAGGCCGCGGAGCGGGCGGTGGCCGGAGGCGCCGAGCCGGGGACGGCCGCGCTGCTGGGTCCGGTGCTGCGCAGCGGGGCCGTCCCGCCGGACGCCGGGCCGCTGGCCCCGCTGCTCGGCCGGGTCGCGGCCGCGGTCCAGGTGAGCCGGCGGACCGGCTGCTCGCTGGCCGGCGTGCTGGCCGCGATGGAGGACGACTTGCGCGCCCAGCGGCAGGCCGAGCAGGAGCTCCGCTCCTCGACCGCCGGGCCACGGGCGAGCGCCGCGGTGCTGGCCGGGCTGCCGCTGCTCGGCCTCGTCATGGGCAGCGGCGTCGGCGCCGACCCGTGGCGGGTGCTCACCACCACCCTGCCCGGCACCGTCCTGCTGGTCGCCGGGGTCGCACTCGAGCTGGCCGGCACCGTGTGGACCGCCCGGCTGGTGCAGCGCGCGGTCCGCCGGTGACCGGCGGCCCAGCCGGCCTGCTGGCGCTCGCCGCCGCCCTGCTGCTGTGGCCGTCCAGCGGCGCGGTCCGGCGCCGCCGGGTGCGCGCGCTCAGCCGGGCACGGGCCGGCCCACCGCCTGCCGCCCGCGCGCCGGCGCCGGCGCCGGGCCCGGGGCGGCGGTGGCTGCTCGCCGGGGCGGCCGGCCTGGCGGGAGCCGCGCTGCTGGGCGGTGGGCCGGTCGGGGTCGGCGTCGGCCTGGCCGTTGCGGTCGCCGGGGAGCGGCTGCTGCGGCGGCGGGCCGGACCGGCGAGCGGCGGGGGCGACCGTGCGGCGCCCGAGCTGCCGCTGGCCTGCGACCTGCTCGCCGTGTGCCTGGCCGCGGGCACCCCGGTCGGCGCCTCGCTGGCCGCCGTGGCCGCCGTGGTGCCCGGGCCGGTGGGCGCCCGGCTGGCCGAGGTGGGTGCGCTGTACCGGCTGGGCGCGGCGCCGCAGCGGGCCTGGGCGGGCACGCCACCGCCGGTCGACGCGCTCGCCCGCACGCTGGTCCGCGCCGGGGAGTCGGGCTCGGCCGTGGTGCCCGCGCTGCAGCGGCTGGCCGCCGACCTGCGCGGCGCCGACCGGGCCGCCACCGACGCCGCGGTGCGCCGGGCGGGCGTGTGGGTGCTGGCGCCGCTCGGGCTGTGCTTCCTGCCGGCGTTCCTCTGCCTGGGCGTCGTGCCGCTGGTGCTCGGCATCGCCGGCGAGGTCTTCCCGTGAGCGAGGTCTTCCCGTGAGCGCCGTCTTCCCCGTGAGCACCGTCGTCCCGTGAGCACGGTCGCGGGCGGGGCGCTCGCCGTCGTCCACACCGGCGGGTGCCGTCCACAGAAGTGCCGCGGGCCGTCGCCGGGCCCGGCTCGGCACCGAGGCTCGACGGCGACGGGGACCGCCGGGGTCCCGGGGAGGAGCGAGGTCATGGACGAGCAGACGACAGGGCCCGAGGGAGCCGACCGGCCGACGGACGACGAGGCGGCGGACCGGCCCGGACCACCCGGGTGGTGGGCGCGGCTGGCCGGGCGCTGGACCGGCGAGGACGACGACGCCGAGGCCGGCATGAGCACCGCCGAGTACGCGGTGGGCACGGTGGCGGCCTGCGCGTTCGCCGCGGTGCTCTACCAGGTCGTGACGGGCGGCTCGGTGGTCTCCGCGCTCGGCGACCTGGTCGAGCGCGCGCTGGACACGCTCTCCTGAGCCGTGGCGTCCCGACGGCGGCGGCACACCGGTGCGGCGGGCGGCGAGGCCGGCATGGTCACCGCCGAGACCGCGGTCGTGCTGCCGGTGCTGCTGCTCGTGCTCGCCGCCGCCGTCGCGGCCGTGGTGGTCGTCGGCAGCCAGCTGCGGTGCGTCGACGCCGCCCGGGAGGGCGCCCGGTCCGCCGCCCGTGGCGACGATCCCGGCACCGTCACCGGGCTGGCCGCCCGGGCCGCGCCGGACGGCGCCCGGACCACGGTCGGCGGCGACGGCGAGACCGTCACGGTGACCGTCGCCGCGTCGGTCGCGCCGCTGGGCCCGCTGCCGTTCCGGGTGACCGTCTCGGCGTCGGCCACCGCGGTGCGCGAACCCGGGGCCGCGCCGTGACCCCGTCCGCTCAGCCCGAGCGCGGGTCGGCGACGGTGTGGCTGGTCGCGCTCGCCGGGGTGCTCGCCGTGGTCGGGGCGGCCGCGGTCCTGGTCGGGGCGGCGGTGGTCGGCCGGCACCGGGCCGGCGCCGCCGCGGACCTCGCCGCGCTGGCCGGGGCGGGGCGCGCGGTGCTCGGCGACCCCGCGGCCTGCGCGGTGGCCGGCCGGGTCGCCGCGGCCAACGGCGCGGAGCTGGTCAGCTGCGCCGTCGACGCCGCGGCGGTCGTCGCGGTGCAGGTCCGGGTGCCGGTCCGGCTCGGCCCGGTCGGCGTCCGCGACGCGGTCGGCCGGGCCCGCGCCGGTCCCGCCCCACCCGAGCCCGCGGCGGGGGACCCGGGACGCGGCGCCGGCTCAGAAGACCAGGTCGTCGGCGAGGTCGTCGGCCGGGACGGCGGCGTCGTCGGCGGCCTCGGCGGGGTCGTCCTCGGTCTCGCCGACCGCCGCCGGCCGGGCCGGTGCAGCCGGCGCGACGGCAGCGACGCCGCGCGGCGCGGACACCGCGACCTCGGGCACCGCGGTCACCCGCAGCTCCTCCGGTGGCAGCTCGGGGGCGTGCGCGAGCTCGTCGAGCACCACGTCGAGCACCCGCACCGCACCGGCCTTGTCCAGCGGCTCGTTGCCGTTGCCGCACTTGGGCGACTGCACGCACGACGGGCAGCCGCTGTCGCACTCGCAGCTGGCCACCGTCGCGCGGGTGGCCTGCAGCCAGTCGCGGAGCACGGTGTAGCCGCGCTCGGCGAAGCCCGCCCCGCCCGGGTTCCCGTCGTAGACGACGATCGTGGCCTTCCCGGTGTCCGGGTGCAGCGCGGTGGAGACGCCGCCGAGGTCCCACCGGTCGCAGGTGGCCAGCAGCGGCAGGATGCCGATCGAGGCGTGCTCGGCGGCGTGCAGCGAGCCGGGCAGCGCGGCGTCGTCGACGTCGGCGCGGGCCACCGCCCGGTCGTCGAAGGTCAGCCACACCGCGCGGGTGCGCAGCTGCCGGGGCGGCAGGTCCAGCGGGAACTCGGCCAGCACCTCGCCGGTGCCGATCCGGCGCCGCTGGTAGGCGACGACCTGGTTGGTCACGTCGACCACGCCGGTGTGCGCGGTGACGGTGCCCAGCCGCCGGGTGCGGTCGGTGCCCACGATGGAGATGTCCACGACGTCGCGGGCGACCGTCGTCCACTCCGGGCGCTCCGGGTGCACCACGGCGCAGGCGTCCTCGACGTCGAGCTCGTCGACGACGTAGGTCTCGCCGCGGTGCACGTACAGCGCCCCGGAGTGCACGGTCGCGTGCGCGGCGTCGCCGTCGACGGTGCCCAGCAGCCGACCGGTCGCCCCCTCGATGATCGAGACCGGGCCCTCACCGCTGCCGCGGATGTCGACCTCGGGCCGGCCCCGGCCGGCCCAGTACCAGCCGGCCGGCCGCTTGCGCAGCAGCCCGGCCTCGCACAGCTCGGCCAGCTGCGCCTCGGCCGCCGGCCCGCCGAACTCGGCCAGGTCGTCGGGGTGCAGCGGCAGCTCGGCGGCCGCGCAGCACAGCTGCGGGCCGAGCACGTAGGGGTTCGTCGGGTCGGTGACGGTGGCCTCGACGGGGCGGCCGAACACCGCCCGGGGGTGGTGGGCCAGGTAGTGGTCCAGCGGGTCGTCGCGGGCGACGAAGACCACCAGCGACTCCCGCTGCGCGCGCCCGGCCCGGCCGGCCTGCTGCCACATCGAGGCCAGCGTGCCGGGGTAGCCGGCCAGCACCACCGCGTCCAGGCCGGCGATGTCGATGCCCAGCTCCAGCGCGTTCGTCGTCGCCACGCCCAGCAGCTCACCGGCCGACAGCGCCCGCTCCAGCTCCCGCCGCTCCTCGGGCAGGTAGCCGCCCCGGTAGGAGTCGACCCGGGACACCAGGTCGGTGTGCCCGCGGGAGCGCAGGATCGCCCGGGCCTGCTCGGCCACCGACTCCGCGCCCCGGCGGGAGCGGACGAACGCCAGCGTGCGGGCCCGCTGCTCGACCAGGTCGGCCAGCAGCCCGGCGGCGTCCGCGGCCGCCGAGCGGCGCAGCGGCGCGCCGTGCTCGCCGGTGTGCTCGGTCAGCGGCGGCTCCCACAGGGCGAAGGTGGCCCCGGGGCGCGGCGAGCCGTCCTCGGTCACCGCCGTCACCGGCGCCCCGACCAGCCGGCTGGCCGCGCCGGCCGGGTCGGCCACGGTCGCCGAGGCGAGCACGAACACCGGGTCGGCGCCGTAGCGGCGGCAGATGCGGCGCAGCCGGCGCAGCACGTGCCCGACGTGCGAGCCGAACACCCCGCGGTAGGCGTGGCACTCGTCGATGACCACGTAGGCGATCCGGCGCAGCGTGCTCGACCAGCGCTGGTGGGCCGGCAGCACGCCGCGGTGCAGCATGTCCGGGTTGGTGACGATCCACCGCGAGTGCCGGCGGACCCAGTCGCGGTCCTCCATCGGGGTGTCGCCGTCGTAGGCGGCCGGGCGCACCGACGGGTCGGCCAGCGCCGTCACCGACGCCAGCTGGTCGCGGGCCAGCGCCTTGGTCGGCGCCAGGTAGAGCACGCAGGCCCGCGGGTCCTCCGCGAGCGCGGTCAGCGCGGGCAGCTGGTAGGCCAGCGACTTGCCCGACGCGGTGCCGGTCGCGACCACCACGTGCTGCCCGGAGCGGGCCAGCTGCGCCGCGGCCACCTGGTGGCTGAACGGCGCCGTCACGCCGCGGTCGGCCAGCCGCTGCCGCAGGTCAGGGCCGACCCAGTCCGGCCAGTCGGCGGTGCGGCTCTCCCGCACCGGCAGGTGGTGGACGTGGGTGACCGGGTCCTCGTCCGGATCGGTGCCGGCCAGCAGCGCCTCGAGGAGCTCGGCGCCGGGCAGCGGCCCGGACGTCGGCTGGTCTGCGTCGACCTCGGCGGCCCGGGGGAGCGGGTGCAGGGACGTCACCCCACCACTGTCACACCCCCGCGCCACCCCCGGCAGGGCCCGGGGGCGACCGCCGACGAATCGTGCACGGGGTCACAGGAGGTCTGGCGGGCGGAGCGGTCACTGCGGCACAGTTCCTGCCCACCGGGTGCAGCCGCCAACGGCCGCGGCGGCACCCGGCGGGCTCACCCACACCGCCGTGGAGGACCTCATGCCCGATCCGGACCTCTCCGCCGGCGACCTGACCCTGGTCGCGGTGGCCCTGCTCGTCTCGCTCGGCGCGCTGGCCTTCGCCGCCTGGCTCGTCCGCGCGGTCTCCGCCGCCGACCAGGGCACGGCGAGCATGCGCGAGATCGCGCAGGCGGTGCAGGAAGGAGCCCGGGCGTACCTCCGGCGGCAGTTCCGCACCCTGGCGGTCTTCGCCGTCATCGTCTTCGTGCTGCTGCTCCTGCTGCCGGTCACCGACGGCGGGATCGGCACCCGCATCGGCCGCGCGCTGTTCTTCGTGCTGGGCGCCGCGTGCTCGGCCAGCGTGGGCTTCATCGGCATGACGCTGGCGACCCGCGGCAACGTCCGGGTGGCGGCCGCGGCGGCCGCCGGCGGGCACCGCCCCGCCTTCCGCATCGCGTTCCGCACCGGCGGCGTCGTCGGCATGATCACCGTCGGGCTGGGCCTGTTCGGCGCCTCCCTCGCGCTGCTGCTGTTCCAGGAGACCGCGCCGGTGGTGCTGGAGGGCTTCGGCTTCGGCGGGGCGCTGCTGGCGATGTTCATGCGGGTCGGCGGCGGCATCTTCACCAAGGCCGCCGACGTCGGCGCCGACCTGGTCGGCAAGGTCGAGGCCGGCATCCCGGAGGACGACCCGCGCAACGCCGCCACCATCGCCGACAACGTCGGGGACAACGTGGGCGACTGCGCGGGGATGGCCGCGGACCTGTTCGAGTCCTACGCGGTCACCCTGGTCGCGGCCCTGATCCTCGGTCAGGTCTTCTTCGGCGCCATCGGCATGGTCTTCCCGCTGGTCGTCGCCACCATCGGCGTGCTCGCCTCGATTGCCGGCATCTTCGCCAGCAACCCCGGGGCCAACGACCGGTCCTGGATGGCACCGATCAACCGCGGCTTCTTCGCCTCCGCGGCGGTGTCGGTCGTGCTGGTGGCCGTCGCGTCGTTCACCCTGCTGCCGACCATCTCCGACGGTCTCGACGTGCCGGTCAGCCCGCAGGTGCTGGGCTTCGTCTCGGTGCTGGTCGGGGTCGTCCTCGCCGCGGCCATCCAGCAGCTGACCGGCTACTTCACCGAGACCTCCCGCCGCCCGGTCAAGGACGTCGGGCGCAGCTCGCTGACCGGCCCGGCCACCGTCGTCCTGTCCGGCATCTCGCTGGGCCTGGAGTCCGCCGTCTACGCCGCCCTGCTCATCGGCGGCGCCGTGTACGGGGCGTCCCTGATCGGCGGCGGCGCCGCCCTCTACGCGGTCGCGCTCGCCGGCTGCGGGCTGCTGACCACCGCCGGCGTCATCGTCTCGATGGACACCTTCGGGCCGGTGAGCGACAACGCGCAGGGCATCGCCGAGATGTCCGGGGACATCGACGCCGAGGGCGCGCAGGTGCTCACCGACCTGGACGCGGTCGGCAACACCACCAAGGCGATCACCAAGGGCATCGCGATCGCCACCGCCGTGCTCGCCGCGACCGCGCTGTTCGGCTCCTACAACGCCAGCCTGGACGACGCGCTGGAGGACGCCGGTGCCTCGCTCGGGGACGCGCTGACGCTGGTCCAGCCGGAGAACGTGGTCGGCGCGGTCATCGGCGCCGCGGTGGTCTTCCTCTTCTCCGGGCTGGCGATCAGTGCGGTGTCCCGGGCGGCCGGGCGGGTGGTGTTCGAGGTGCGGAAGCAGTTCCGCGACCACCCCGGGATCATGGACCGCACCGAGCGGCCCGACTACAGCGCGGTCGTCGACATCTGCACCCGCGACTCGCTGCGCGAGCTGGCCACCCCCGGGCTGCTCGCGGTGCTCGCCCCGGTCGCCGTCGGCTTCGGCCTGGGCTTCGGGCCGCTGGCCGCCTACCTGGTCGGCGCGATCGCCACCGGCACCCTGATGGCGGTCTTCCTGTCCAACTCCGGCGGCGCATGGGACAACGCCAAGAAGATGGTCGAGGACGGCGCCTACGGCGGGAAGGGCAGCGAGGCGCACGCGGCCACCGTCATCGGCGACACCGTCGGTGACCCGTTCAAGGACACCGCCGGGCCCGCGATCAACCCGCTGATCAAGGTGATGAACCTGGTGGCGCTGCTGATCGCGCCGGCCGTCGTGGGGCTGAGCGTGGGGGAGGACCAGCACGACACGGTCCGGGTGCTCATCGCGGTGGCCGCCGCGCTGGTGGTCGTCGCCGCCGTCGTGGTCAGCAAGCGCCGCTCCACGGTGGTCGGCGGGGACACCGCGGAGGACCGGGCCGCGGTCCGCACCTCCTGACCGGCTGACCAGCCCGCCGCGGAGGTTGTGGACGGCCGGACCGGGTGTGGACGACGGCCCTCGGGGTTTCGTGCGGGCTTCCTAGCGTCGCGGCGTCGGTCCCGTTCCGGGACCGCGTCCCCGCCGGGAGGCACCGTGTCCCACCTCGTCTCCGTCCAGCTGGACGTGCTGCGCGGGCTGCTCGGTGAGCTGGCCGCGCTCGCCGCGGAGCTGGACGACGACGCCGGCGCCACCGCGGTCACCGGTCGGGCGGTCGCCGACGCCCTGCCGGGCGAGGCCGGCACCCGGGCGGCCGCGGCCGGCGAGGGCTGGTCGGCGGCGCTGACCGCGCTGGCCGCGCGCACCTGCGCGGTCGCTGCCACCCTGGAGGCCGCGATCGAGAGCTACCGGGCCGCCGACGAGCAGATCGCCCAGCGGATCGAGGGCCCGGTCGGCCGGACGGCGGTGGCCCGGTGACCGGCCCGCTGACCTCCCCGCTCGCCGTCGTCGCCGCCTGGGACCCGCCCCGGCTGCGCGCCGCCGTGGCCGGCCTCGGCCTGGTCGCCGACCGGCTGCAGCCCTGGCGCACCCGGCTGGACGCGCTCGGCCGCGGGCTGGCCGGCGCGGAGGTGTGGTCCGGCCCGGCGGGCACCGCGGCCGCCACCGCGCTGAGCGAGGTGTCCGGTGCGGCCTGGTCCGTGCACCGGGCCGTGACCGGGTCGCTGGCGCAGCTGCAGGAGCTGCTGCCCGACGCGGTGGAGGCGCAGCAGCTCGCGGCCGCCGCCACCGCCCGCGCCGCGGCGGCCGGGCTCGCCCTCGACCCCGCCGGGCGGGTGGCCGGCGACCAGCCGCTCCCCGCGCCGGCGATGGCCGCCGACCAGACGGCGGCGGTCGACGACCTGCGGGCCGCCGGGCTGGCCGCGGAGGCCACCGCCGCCGAGGCGCTCGCCGCAGCCGAACGGGTCACCGCTGCCGCCGGCCGGGCGGGGGAGCCGCTGGCCGGGCTCGGCGACGTCGCCGGCGGCGGGCCGGTCTCCTTCGCCGACCTCGTCGTGCGGCTGGGCACCGGCCGCCCCCGCGACGCCGCCGAGCTGCCCCTGTACGAACGGGACCCCGGCCGCGTGGCCGCCTGGTGGGCCGGCCTGTCGCCGGCGCAGCAGATGTCCGTCGTGCGGGAGCAGCCGCTGCTCGTCGGCGGACTCGACGGCCTGCCCGCCTGGGCCCGCGACCGGGCGAACCGGTCCCGGCTGGCGCTGTCCCTGCGGGACTGGCAGCCCGACCCCGCGGTGCACCGGGTGGTGGTCGACACCGCGGCGGCGCTGGAGCCCGGACCGGACGGCGAGGTCCGCCAGCTGCTGCAGTTCGACCCGCGCGGCGGGCTGGTGAGCCTGTCGATCGGTGACCTCGACACCGCCGGGGCGGTGGCGGTGCTGGTCCCGGGCATCCGCACCGACAGCGGCGACCTGCCCGGGCTCACCGGCGATGCCGCCGACGTGCGCGCCGCCGCGGCCGCCGCCGCGCCCGGCCTGGCGGTGGCCGGGCTGGTGTGGCTCGGCTACCGCACGCCGGGGCTGCTCACCGCCCCCAGCGAGCGGGCGGCGGGCCGGGCCGGGCCGGTGCTCGACCGGGCGCTGGACGGGCTGGCCGCGGCCCGCGCGGTCCCGGGGGCCGCGCCCCCGCCCCGGACCACGGTGCTGGCGCACAGCTACGGCACCCTGGTCACCCGCCGGGCGGCCGGCGCGCCGGGCCGGCTCGCCGCCGACGCCGTCGTCCTGCTGGGCAGCCCGGGCGTCGAGGCGTGGACCGCCCGGGCGCTGGAGGCCGGTGAGGTGTACGGCGCGTGGTCCCGGGCCGACCCGGTCGCGCTGTCGGGGGCGTTCGGCTCCGGGCCCACCGACCCGTGGTTCGGCGACGTCGCGCTGCCCACGTCCGCGGGGCAGGGGCACAGCCAGTACTACGACCGCGACCGGCCCACGCTGGCCGCGATCGGCGAGGTCGTGGCCGGCACCCGGCGGCCGGGGTGAGGCCGCCCCGGCACCGGGAACAGCAGCGCCCGCCAGCCGTTGATCCACCCGACGGCACGCCCGTCAGGGCTCGCTGCCCACGCCCCCGGGTGCAGCGTGGCCTACCGTGGCGTCGCCGAGCGGGTGTGCGTCCCACCGCACCCGCGTGCGCCGGACGCGTGCCGGCGCCTGCACCAGCACCCCGACAGGAGCACCGTGCCGCCCTCCAGGACCACGAAGTCAGCCACCAGCACCGGCAAGAGCACGCCCCGCAAGCGGGCTGCCGCGGCCGGGTCCCGGCCGCTGGTGATCGTGGAGTCGCCGACCAAGGCCGGCAAGATCGCCGGCTACCTCGGCAACGGCTACGTCGTCGAGGCGAGCGTCGGCCACATCCGCGACCTGCCGCGCAACGCCGCGGACGTGCCGGCCGCCCACAAGGGCGAGTCCTGGGCGCGGCTGGGCGTCGACGTCGACCACGGCTTCGAGCCGCTGTACGTGGTGAGCCCCGACCGCAAGCAGCAGGTCAGCCGGCTCAAGCAGCTGGTCAAGGACGCCAGCGAGGTCTACCTCGCCACCGATGAGGACCGCGAGGGCGAGGCCATCGCCTGGCACCTGGTCGACACCCTCAAGCCGTCGGTCCCGGTGCGCCGGATGGTCTTCCACGAGATCACCCCCGAGGCGATCGCGCGTGCCGTCGCCAACCCGCGGGAGCTGGACACCGCCCTGGTCGACGCCCAGGAGACCCGCCGGATCCTCGACCGCCTCTACGGCTACGAGGTCTCCCCGGTGCTGTGGAAGAAGGTCCTGCCGAAGCTGTCGGCCGGCCGCGTGCAGTCGGTGGCCACCCGGATCGTGGTCGAGCGCGAGCGCGAGCGGATGGCCTTCACCGCCGCCGACTACTGGTCGCTGGAGGGCACCTTCTCCGTGCCGCGGCCGAAGGGCGCCGACGAGGGCGAGCCGACCACGCTGCGCGCCCGCCTGGTCAGCGTCGATGACAGCCGGGTCGCCACCGGCCGCGACTTCGACCCGCAGACCGGCCGGGTCACCGGTGACGTCGTCCACCTCGACGAGGCCGGCGCGCGGGGCCTCGCCGCCCGGCTCGAGGGTCGCCAGGTGAGCGTCAGCCGGGTCGACGAGAAGCCCTACCGGCGCCGTCCGTACGCCCCGTTCACCACCTCCACCCTGCAGATGGAGGCCGGCCGCAAGCTCGGCTGGTCGTCCGCGCAGGTCATGCGGGTGGCGCAGCGGCTGTACGAGAACGGCCACATCACCTACATGCGGACCGACTCGACCAACCTGTCCGACGAGGCGATCAACGCCGCCCGGCGGCAGGCCCGCGAGCTCTACGGCGATGCGTACGTGCCCGCCGAGGCGCGCCGCTACAAGAGCAAGGCCAAGGGCGCCCAGGAGGCGCACGAGGCGATCCGCCCCGCCGGCGACTCGTTCCGCACCCCCGGCCAGCTCGCCGCCCAGCTCGGCCGGGACGAGTTCCGGCTCTACGAGCTGGTCTGGCAGCGCACCGTCGCCTCCCAGATGGCCGACGCCGTCGGCCAGACGGTGAGCATCCGGCTGGCCGGCCGCTCCGCGACCGACGAGGCGGTCGAGTTCACCGCCTCCGGCCGGACCATCACCTTCCCCGGCTTCATGCGCGCCTACGTCGAGTCCCGCGACGAGGGCAGCGCGAGCAGCGCGGACGACGACCACGCCAGCGACGACGCCGAGCGCCGGCTGCCGCGGGTGGAGCGCGGGCAGTCGCTGGACACCGTCGCCCTCGACCCGCGCGGGCACACCACCAGCCCGCCGGCCCGGTACACCGAGCCGAGCCTGGTCGCCCGGCTGGAGGAGTTGGGCATCGGCCGGCCGTCGACGTACGCGTCGATCATGCAGACCATCCAGGACCGCGGGTACGTGTGGAAGAAGGGCGCCGCGCTGGTGCCCTCGTTCATCGCGTTCGCCGTGGTCAACCTGCTGGAGCAGCACTTCGCCCAGCTGGTCGACTACGACTTCACCGCGTCGCTGGAGAACGAGCTCGACGAGATCGCCAACGGCGGGCTGGGCCGGGTCGACTGGCTGACCGAGTTCTACTTCGGCGGTGAGGGCCGGCACGCCGGCGCGATCGCCCGCTCCGGCGGCCTCAAGCAGGTCATCGGCGAGCGGCTGGAGGAGATCGACGCCCGCGGCATCAACTCGATCCCGCTGCGGGCCACCGACCCCGAGGGCCGCCCGGTCGTCGTCCGGGTCGGCCGGTACGGGCCGTACCTGCAGGCCGGCGGCGAGGAGGGCCCGCGGGTCAGCATCCCCGAGGACATCGCGCCCGACGAGCTGACCAGCGAGAAGGTCGCCGAGCTGCTGTCGGCGCCGTCCAGCGACCGGGACCTGGGCACCGACCCGGAGACCGGCCACCCGGTCGCGGTGAAGGCGGGCCGGTACGGGCCCTACGTCACCACCGTCGTGCCCGAGGGGAGCAAGGAGACCCCGCGCACCGCGAGCCTGTTCAAGACCATGACGCCGGAGACGGTGACCCTCGAGCAGGCGCTGCAGCTGCTCACGCTGCCGCGCACGGTGGGCACGGACGCCGACGGCGAGGAGATCCAGGCGCTCAACGGCCGGTACGGGCCCTACCTGAAGAAGGGCACCGACTCGCGCTCGCTGGAGAGCGAGGACCGGCTGTTCACCGTCACCCTCGACGAGGCGCTGGCGATCTTCGCCCAGCCCAAGCAGCGCGGCCGCGCCGCGGCGAAGGCCCCGCTCAAGGAGCTCGGAAACGACCCGGTCAGCGGCGGTGCGGTGACCGTGCGGGAGGGCCGGTTCGGCCCGTACGTCACCGACGGCGAGCACAACGCCAGCCTGCGCAAGGGCGACGAGATCGAGACGCTGACGCTGGAGCGGGCGGCCGAGCTGCTCGCCGACCGGCGGGAGCGGGCGCCGCTGAAGAAGAAGGCGGCCAAGAAGGCCCCCGCGAAGAAGGCGGCGGCGAAGAAGACCACCGCGAAGAAGACCACCGCCAGCAAGACGGCGAAGAAGACGACGACGACGAAGGCCGCGCCCGGCGCCGTCGACCTCTCCGAGCCCGTCGCCACCAGCTGACCGGCGCGGCGGGCGGGGGGACGGGCATGGACGGCTGGCGCGAGCGGCGGACGTCGTTCGGCTCGGTCGCAGCCGAGTACGCGGCGCTGCGACCGGGCTACCCGGCCGACGTGGTGCCGTTCCTGCTCGGGACGGCGCCGCGGCGGGTGCTGGAGCTCGGCGCGGGCACCGGGCTGTTCACCGACCAGCTGCTCGCGGCCGGGCACGAGGTGCTCGCCGTCGACCCGTCCGCCGAGATGCTCGACCAGCTGCGCGCCCGGCACCCGCAGGTGCCCACGCAGGTCGGGGGAGCGGAGGCGGTCCCGCTGGCCGACGCCTCGGTCGACGCCGTGGTCGCCGCCCAGGCCGCGCACTGGTTCGACCCCGGGCCCGCGGCGGCCGAGCTGCGCCGGGTGCTGCGGCCGGGCGGAGTCGTCGGCTTCGTCTGGAACACCCGCGACGAGCGGGTGCCCTGGGTGCGCGCGCTGGGCGAGGTGCTCGCGGCCGAGGCGCGCGACCACGAGGCCGACCAGGGGGTGGTGGCCGCGTTCGCCGCGGCGCTGCCAGCCGACGTCGCGGTCGCCGACTCCGCCGTCGTCCAGACCGTGACCCCCGACCAGGTGGTCGCCGGCATCGGCACGCGCAGCTACGTCGCGACCATGGACGCCGCCCGCCGGGAGGAGTTCCTGGGGCGCGTCCGCGAGCTGATGGCCACGCACCCCGACACCCGGGGCCGGTCGGTGCTGGAGCTGCCGCACACGACCCGCGCACACCGGCTCACGCTCCGGCACTGAGGCCGCGCGCCGCCGTCGGGGCGGTGGCATGCGACCGGCAAGGGACGAAGGACCGGGTCGACCTGTCGGTGCCCGGAGGTAGCGTCCCCCCACCGGTGCAGGCCGCGCGCCGGGGAGCACGCCGCTGCCCCTCCTCGCCGGGAGGTCCCCATCAGCACCGACCCGACGGGCGCTCCGTCGCCCCGCGGGCCGTCGGCGCACCGCCCGACCGCCGACGGCGGGCCCGCCGTGCCCGCGGACGGCGCGGCCGACCTGGCCACCCGGCTGCGCGGGGTGCTGCGGGTCACCGACTTCCGCAGGTTGTGGCTCTCGATGGCGCTGTCCAGCTTCGGTGACTGGCTCGGGCTGCTGGCCATCACCGCGACCGCCACCTCGCTCGTCGACAGCTTCTCCGCGCAGAACTACGCGCTGGGTGCCGTCCTGCTGTTCCGGCTGCTGCCGGCGATCGTGCTGGGCCCGCTCGCCGGGGCGTTCGCCGACCGGTTCGACCGCCGCAAGACGATGGTGGTCTGCGACGTGCTGCGGTTCGCGCTGTTCGCCTCGATCCCGCTCGTCGGCGACCTGGTCTGGCTCTTCGTCGCCCAGTTCCTCATCGAGGCGGTCACCCTGTTCTGGCAGCCGGCCAAGGAGGCCGCCGTCCCGAACATGCTGCGCCGCGACCAGCTCGAGCCCGCCAACCAGCTCTCGCTGATCACCACGTACGGCCTCACCCCGGTGCTCGCCGCGCTCGCGTTCGCGCTGTTCAGCACGGTCGGCGACCGGCTGAGCCAGGCGGTCCCGGCGCTGACCGAGGAGGCGCTGGCGCTGTTCGTCAACGCGCTGACCTTCCTGGTCGCCGCCGTGGTCATCTGGCGGCTGCCCTCGATCAGCGGCCGTCGCGCGGGCGGGACGCAGGTCGCCGGCGAGGGCTTCCTCCGGTCCCTGCGCACCGGCTTCTCCTTCGCCGGGCACACGCCGCTGGTCCGCGGACTGGTCGTCGGCATCACCGGGGCGTTCGTCGCCGCGGGCGTGGTGATCGCCACCGCGCAGGCGTTCGTCATGTCCGTCGGCGGCGGCGAGGCGTCCTACGGGCTGCTGTTCGGCGCGGTGTTCGTCGGCCTGGGGGCGGGCATCGCGCTGGGGCCCAGCCTCGCCCACGACCTGTCCCGCGAGCGCACCTTCGGCGTGGCGATCGTCGGCGCTGGCGTCGTCGTCGCGCTGCTGGCCTGGACCTTCGCGCTGTGGATCGCGCTGCTGCTGGTCGTCCTGATGGGCTTCCTCGCCGGCATCGCCTACCTGGCCGGCTTCACCCTGCTCGGCACCGAGGTCGAGGACGAGGTGCGCGGCCGCACGTTCGCCCTGGTCCAGTCGCTGGTTCGGGCCGGGCTGATCGTCTCGCTGGCGCTGGCCCCGTTCGCCGTCGGGGCGTTCGGCAAGCACCGGGTCGCGGTCGGCCCGGTCGCCGTCGAGGTCACCGGCGAGCGGGTGATGCTGCTGGTCGCCGGGGTGCTCGCGGTCGCGGTGGGCGTGGTCGCCTACCGGCAGATGGACGACGGCCGGCCGGTGCCGCTCGTGGCCGACGTGGTGACCGCGCTGCGCCGCGACACCACCGCGCGCCGGCGGCTGGCCGGCGGGGGAGTGCTGATCGCCGTGGAGGGGGTCGCGGGCGCCGGGAAGTCCACCCAGGTCCGCCGGCTGGTGGCGTGGCTCACCGAGGAGGGCCTGGTCAGCCGGGCGACCGCCGACCCCGGCGCCCCCAGCGCGGGCCGCGGCCGGTCGGGCCCGGCGGACTCCGCCGGCCGCCCGCTCGCGCCCCGCGCCGCCGCGCTGATGCACGCCGCCGACCGCGCGCAGCACGTGCACGACGTGCTCCGCCCGGCGCTGGACGCCGGGGAGGTCGTCGTCGCCGACGGCTTCGTCGACGGCGCGCTCGCCCACCAGGGCTCCGGCCGGGCGCTGCCGATGGACGACGTCCGCACGATCTCCCGCTGGGCGACCGAGGGGCTGCACGCCGACCTGACCGTGCTGCTGGACCTGCCCGCCGAGGACGCGCTGGCCCGGGTGCACGGGCCGACCGCGGCCCGGCGGCTGCCGGCCGAGCAGCGCGACCTCCACCAGCGGGTGCGCAGCACGTTCACCGCGCTGGCCGAGGCCGACCCCGACCGCTACCTGGTGCTCGACGGCCGGCGGCCGGTCGACGAGCTGGCGGCCGCCGTCCGGGTCCGGGTCAGCGCGCTGCTGAGCGGTCTTCCGTTGCAGCAGCTGCCCACCGGCGTCCGGGTGCCCCGGGCGCGGCGCGGGGACGCGACCGGGTCCACGGCCCGGTTGCACCGGTGAGCGAGAGTGGTGGGGTGAGCGCACCCCAGTCCGACGGCGTGTGGACCGACGTGGTCGGGCAGCCGGCGGTCGTCGCCGAGCTGCGCGCCGCGGTCGCCGACCCCGCCGCCATGACCCACGCCTGGCTGTTCACCGGTCCGCCCGGGTCGGGCCGCTCGGTGGCCGCCCGCGCGTTCGCCGCGGCGCTGCAGTGCCCGGACGGCGGCGACGGCACCTGCCACCAGTGCCGCACCGTGCTGGCCGGCAGCCACGCCGACGTGCACCGCGTCGTCCCGGAGGGGTTGTCGATCGGCGTCGCCGAGGTCCGCCAGATCGTGCGCACCGCCGGCCGCGCGCCGTCCCAGGGCCGGTGGCAGATCGTCGTGGTCGAGGACGCCGACCGGATGACCGAGCAGGCCGGCAACACCGTGCTGAAGATGCTGGAGGAGCCGCCGCCGCGCACCGTGTTCCTGCTGTGCGCACCGTCGCTGCACCCCGACGACGTGCCGGTGACCATCCGCTCCCGCTGCCGGGTGGTGGCGCTGCGCACGCCCCGGGTCGACGCGGTGGCCGAGGTGCTGGTCCGGCGCGACGGGGTCGACCCGGCGCTCGCGGCGTGGTCGGCGGCTGCCGCCGGCGGGCACGTCGGCCGGGCGCGGCACCTGGCCCGGGACGAGTCGGCGCGGTTGGCCCGCAAGGCGGTGCTGGACATCCCGCTGTCGCTGGTCTCGCTGGCCGCCTGCCTCAACGCCGCTGACGACCTGGTGGCCTCGGCCAAGGAGGAGACCGACCGGACCGTCGCCGAGGTCGACGCGGTCGAGACCGAGGCGGTGAAGGCCAGCCTCGGGGTGGGGGCCCGCGGGCCGGGGGTGGCCGCGGCCAGCCGCGGCGCCGGGCAGCTCAAGGAGCTGGAGAAGCGGCAGAAGTCCCGGGCCACCCGGCTCGGGCGTGACTCGCTGGACCGGGCGCTGGTCGACCTCGCCGCCCTCTACCGCGACGCCCTGGTGGTCGCCGCGTCCGGTGGCGAACCGAACGTTCCGCTGGCCCACCCGGACCGGCGTGGCGACGCGGTCGAGCTCGCCCGGCGGATCGGGCCGGAGGGGGCGCTGCGCCGGATCGACGCGGTGCTCGCCGCCCGCACCGCGCTGGAGCAGAACGTCAAACCGCAGGTCGCCGTCGAGGCGCTCACCGTCGCGCTGCGACTGCCGGCCTGACACCCCGGGTGGTGCGCGGGCCGGGGCGGGGCGTGCCGTAAGCTCTGGGCCGCACGTCCGCCGCCTTAGCTCAGTCGGTAGAGCATCTCACTCGTAATGAGAAGGTCGTCGGTTCGATTCCGACAGGCGGCTCGCGTCCAGCGGCCCCGCCCCTCCCGGGCGGGGCCGCTGTCGTGTCCGGGCCCGGCGTGCCCGGTGACCCACCCGGCGCGCTCCGTCACGGTCCGCTGGTCAGAGGTCACGGACAGGTCGCGATCGGGTCGCGGAGGGAACACGGGACGCCGCCCGTAACACGCTGTCATTAGTCTCCCGTACGACATCTGTTCGTGAGGGAGCTGATCCGTGTCCATTCGTCTGGTTCGTGTCGGAGGTCTGCTGACCGCCGGCCTCCTCGGTGCGCTGGCGCTGAGCGCGTGCGGTGACGACTCCGGCAGCGGCGGCGACGCCGGCGCCGCCGGGGAGTCGTCGGCGTCGGCCGGGGCGGCACTGCCGTCGGTGAGCCAGGACGACGCCCTGTCCGCGCTGGTCCCGCAGTCGATCGCCAGCGACGGCACCATCGTGGTCGGCACCGACAGCACCTACGCCCCCAGCGAGTTCCTCGCCGAGGACGGGAAGACGATCGAGGGCTTCGACGTCGACCTGTTCACCCTCGTGGCGCAGAAGCTCGGCCTGAAGGCGCAGTTCCAGACCGCCGGCTTCGACTCGATCATCGCCGGCGTCGGCTCGGGCAAGTACGAGGCCGGCGTCTCGTCGTTCACCATCAACGCCGAGCGGCTGCAGGCGGCCAACATGGTCAGCTACTACTCCGCCGGCACCCAGTGGGCGACGAAGAAGGGCAACCCGGAGAAGGTCGACCCGGAGAGCGCCTGCGGCCTGAAGATCGCCGTCCAGACCGGCACCGTCCAGGTCGACGACGTCACCGCCCGCTCGCAGAAGTGCGAGGCCGACGGCAAGAAGGCCATCACCATCGACCAGTACGACGGTCAGGACCAGGCCACGGCCGCCGTCGTGTCCGGCAAGGACGTCGCCGTGCTGGCCGACTCCCCGGTCATGGCCTACGCGGTCAAGCAGACCAAGGGCCAGCTCGAGCTGCTCGGCGACATCTACGACTCCGCGCCCTACGGCTACGTCACGGCCAAGGACCAGACCCAGTTCGCCCAGGCGCTGCAGGGTGCGGTCAAGTCGCTGATCGACGACGGCAGCTACGAGAAGGTCCTGAACAACTGGGGCGTCCAGGACGGCGCGATCACCGACCCCGCGGTGAACCCCGCCGTCGGCTGACGTGACACCCCCGAGCACCGACCGGCCGGCACCGCCTGAGCAGATCCAGGCGGTGCCGGTCCGGCACCCCGGCCGCTGGGTCGCCGCCGCCGTCATCGCGGTGCTGGCGGCGATGTTCGTGCACATGCTGGTCACGAACGACGTCTTCCAGTGGTCGTTCATGTTCGACAACATGTTCGGCGGCCCGGTGCTGCGCGGCGTCCGGACGACGGTCGTCATGACCGTGCTCGCGATGCTGATCGGCGTCGCGCTGGGCGTGCTCCTCGCGGTGCTCCGGCTCTCGCCCAACCCGATCCTGTCCGGCGCGGCCTGGGTGTACGTGTGGTTCTTCCGGGCCATCCCGCGGTACGTGCTGCTGTTCGTCTGCGGCAACCTCGGCGCGCTGTACGAGCGGTACTCGTTCGGCATCCCCTTCGACCGGCAGCTCATGGACCTGTTCGGGTTCAGCGGCGACCTGCGGTTCGCGTCGTTCAGCGGCAACGAGATCTTCGCCGGGTTCACCGCCGGCCTGATCGGGCTGTCGCTGTCCGAGGGCGCCTACATGGCCGAGATCGTGCGGGCCGGCATCCAGTCCGTCGACCCGGGTCAGGCCGAGGCGGCCAGCGCGCTGGGCATGAGCCGCGCGGCCACCATGCGCCGCGTCGTCCTGCCGCAGGCGATGCGGGTGATCATCCCGCCCACCGGCAACGAGACCATCGCCATGCTGAAGGACACCTCGCTGCTGGTGGCCATCCCGGTGACCGCGGAGCTCAACTTCCAGCTGCAGGCCATCGGTGCGCGCACCTTCCAGGTCTTCCCGATGGCCATCGCCTCGGTGCTCTGGTACGTCGCGCTGGCCAGCGTGCTGATGGTCGGCCAGTACTTCCTGGAGCGCCGGTTCAGCCGCGGGTTCGGCACCGCAGAGACCAGGGCGCAGCGGGCCGCCCGCCGGGCGCAGGAAGTCGGGAGCACCCATTGAGCACCGCCGTCGGCGCGTCGGACCAGCCGTCGCCCACCCCGCCGTCCGCCGGCCACCTGATGGTCAAGGCAGAGGCCGTGCACAAGTCGTTCGGCCACGTCGAGGTCCTCAAGGGCATCGACCTGCAGGTCGCCGAGCGTGAGGTCATGTGCATCATCGGCCCGTCCGGGTCGGGGAAGTCGACCTTCCTGCGGTGCATCAACCACCTGGAGAAGATCAACGCCGGCCGGCTCTGGGTCGACGGCGACCTGGTCGGCTACCGGGAGCACGGCGGCAAGCTGCACGAGCTGCGCGACCGCGAGGTGGCCGCCCAGCGGCGGGAGATCGGCATGGTCTTCCAGCGGTTCAACCTGTTCCCGCACATGACGGCGCTGGAGAACGTGGTCGAGGCGCCCACCCGGGTCAAGCGGGTCGGCAAGGCCGCGGCCCGGGCGCGCGGCATGGAGCTGCTGGAGCGGGTGGGCCTGGGCAACCGGGCGCACAACTACCCCAGCCAGCTCTCCGGCGGTCAGCAGCAGCGCGTCGCGATCGCCCGCGCGCTGGCCATGGAGCCCAAGCTGATGCTCTTCGACGAGCCGACCTCGGCGCTCGACCCGGAGCTGGTCGGTGAGGTGCTCGACGTGATGCGCGGCCTGGCGGCCGACGGCATGACGATGATCGTGGTCACCCACGAGATGGGCTTCGCCCGCGAGGTGGGCGACACCGTGGTGTTCATGGACGACGGCGTCGTCGTCGAGTCCGGTGACCCGCGGAAGGTGCTGACCGACCCGCAGCACGAGCGCACGAAGGCGTTCCTGTCCGCCGTCCTCTGACGCCGGGCACGCCGAAGGGGGCGGTCACCGCTGCAGCGGTGACCGCCCCCTCGTCGTGAGGCTCAGTGGCCGGTGGCCTCGCGGGCCCGCTGGCGCGAGCGCTCGATCTCGGCCTCGGCCTCGGCGCGGCCGACCCAGTCGGCACCCTCGACGGACTTGCCCGGCTCGAGGTCCTTGTAGGTCTCGAAGAAGTGCTGGATCTCCAGGCGGTCGAACTCCGACACGTCGCTGATGTCCTGCAGGTGGGCCATCCGGGGGTCCGTCGCCGGGACGGTCAGGACCTTGTCGTCCCCACCCGCCTCGTCGGTCATCCGGAACATCCCGATCGCCCGGCAGGTGATCAGGCAGCCGGGGAACGTCGGCTCCTCCAGCAGGACCAGCGCGTCGAGCGGATCGCCGTCCTCACCGAGGGTCTCCTCGATGTACCCGTAGTCCGCCGGGTAGCGGGTCGAGGTGAACAGCATCCGGTCGAGGCGGATGCGTCCGGTGGCGTGGTCCAGCTCGTACTTGTTCCGCTGGCCCTTGGGGATTTCTACCGTCACGTCGAACTGCACGCGGATAGTGTGGCGTACGACTGTCCGCCGCACCTCGGCGGATGTCGAGATCGGGGGGTGGCCACCATCGCGTCGGGTCCGGACCAGCAGTCCGCCACCGGAGACGAGGAGCAGTCGACGACACCGTCGACGCCGATGGGGAACGGTACGGCCTCCGGTGTCACACCGGCCCCAGCGGCCCCGTCCGACACGCCGGACGACGCTGCGGAGCAGGTCCCCGCCGCTGCCGAGCCCGCCTCGGACGACGCTGCGGAGGACGTCCCCGCCCCTGCCGAGCCCGCTGAGTCCGCTGCCGAGCCGGCGGCGCCCGTCGACGAGGTGCCGTCGACCGCTGTCGACGAGGCGCAGGACGCGGCCGTCCCCGAGCCCGCGGCGGCAGACGTCGAGGACGCGGAGCCGGAGCCGGTGGTCGAGGCGGAGCCGGTCGCCGAGCCGGAGCCGGTCGCCGAGGCGGAGCCGGTCGCCGAGCCGGAGCCGACCGTCGAGGCGGCGCCGGCTGTGGAGAGCGAGCCGGTTGCCGAGCCGGAGCCTGTCGTCGAGCCGGAGCCGGAGCCGGAGCCGGAGCCGGAGCCGGAGCCGGAGCCGGTCGCCGAGGCCGAGCCCACCGATGAGTCGGAGCCCGAGGTCGTCGCCGAGGCGGAGCCGCCCGCCGAGACCGAGCCGCCCGCCGAGACCGCCCCCGTCGCCGCCGCACCCGAGCCGGCCGAGCAGGCCGAGCCGGTCGCTGAGCCCGCCCCCGAGGTCGTTGCCGAGGCCGAGCCCGTCGCCGAGGTCGAGCCCGCTGCCGAGGAGCAGCCTGTCGCCGAGGCAGAGCCGGCGGCGGAGGCCGAGCCGGCGCTCGAGACGGCCGTCGACCCGGCGGACGCCGCCGAGCCCGAAGTCCTCACCGCCCCCGAGCCCCCGGCCGAACCCGCACCGCAGACCGCGCCCGAGCCGGAGGCCGCCACCCCGGCCGAGGCCGAGCAGCACGCCGAGCCCGAGGCGGAGCAGCACGCCGAGCCCGAGGTGGACGTCGAGCCCGAGGCCGTCGCGGAGGTCCAGCCCGAGCCGGCGGCCACGGAGCCGGTCGCGCCGGCAGCGGAGGCGGCGCCCGAGGTCGACGCCGAGCCGGAGCCCGAGCAGTACGTCGAGCCGGTTCGCGAGGCAGCGCCCGAGCCCGAGGCGTACGTCGAGCCCGAGCAGTACGTCGAGCCCGTTCGCGAGGCAGCGCCCGAGTCGCAGCCCCACGTCGAGCCCGAGCAGTACGTCGGGCCCGAGCAGTACGTCGAGCCCGAGCCGCCGGTCGCGCCCGAGCCGCCCGCCGCGCCGGCGCCGTACGCGCCGCCGCCGGTCCCGTCCGCCCCACCGGCCCGCCAGCAGCGCCGGTCGACGCCCGCCGGTCTGCCGCCGGTGCCGCCGCCCCGCCGTCCGGCCCCTGCGGCGGCACCCCGGCCGGCCGCCGAGCAGGCGCCGCCGGTGCGGCCCACGCCGCAGCCGCGCCCCACGCCCGCCCCGCCGGCCGGGGCCACCCCCGCCCCCGTCGCCGTACCGGTGAAGCGCGGTCGGGGCCGGAAGCTGCTCATCGCGCTGGTCTCGCTCGTCCTCGCGCTGGCCGTCGTCGCCGGCGCGGTGCTGGTCGCGATCAACCTGACCGGCAGCGACAGCTCCGCGTCCGGCGCGGCACCGGTGCCGGACGCCGTCCTGCCCCAGCTCGGCGAGCCCCGGCCGGTGCTCGCCGAGCTGTCCTCGACCGCCCCGATGCCCGACCCCGGCACCCTCAGCGGCGTCCTCGGCCCGCTGCTGGACAAGCCGACGATCGGCACCGGGCTGTCGGCGCAGGTCGTCGACGTCGCCACCGGCACCGTGCTCTACGACCGGGACGCCGCCGACCCCGCCACGCCCGCCTCCACGGCGAAGCTGGTCACCGCCGTCGCCGCGCTCACCACCCTCGGCCCCTCGCACACGATCACCACGAAGGTGGTCAGCGGCAGCACCCCGGGCGAGGTGGTCCTGGTCGGCGGCGGCGACCCCACGCTGTCGACCACCGACCCCTCGCAGAGCTACCCGGGCGCGCCCACGGTCGCCGACCTCGCCGGCCAGGTGACGAAGGCCCTCGCCGGGCAGCCGGTCACCCGCGTCGTCGTCGACACCTCGCTGTACTCCGGGGACACGACCGGTCCCGGCTGGCAGCCCGACGACGCACCCTCCACTTACGCGGCCCCGGTGCTCGCGGTGGCCGTCGACGGCGCCCGCACCGACCCGGGCGACCCGAAGTCGATGCGCAGCGCGAACCCCGCGACCGACGCGGGCCGGGCCCTCGCGCGGGCGCTCGGGGCCCCCGCGGCCGCGGTCACCACCGGCACCGCGCCGTCCGGTGCGGCGACGCTGGGCACCGTCCGGTCGGCGCCGGTCGAGCGGCTGGTGGAGCAGGCGCTCAAGGCCTCGGACAACCTGCTCGCCGAGTCGCTGGCCCGGCAGGTGGCGATCGCGGCGAAGCAGCCGGCCAGCTTCCAGGGCGCGGCCACCGCGGTCGTCGACGCGATCGCGAAGGCCGGCGTCGACACCAGCGGGCTGACCCTCACCGATGGCAGCGGCCTCTCCCAGGACGACCGGGTACCGGCCGCGCTGCTGGTCCGGCTGGTCCGCGGCGCCGCCGACGGCTCGCTGCCGGCCGCCTCCGGGCTGCTCAACGGGCTGCCGGTGGCCGGCTACGACGGCACGTTGTCCGACCGGGCGGTCACCGGCGGGAAGAGCGCCCCGGGCGCGGTCCGGGCGAAGACCGGCACGCTGCTGGGGGTCAACGACCTGGCCGGCACGGTGGTCACCGCCGACGGGCGGCTGCTCGCCTTCGCCGTCATGGCCGACGGCACGGTGGGCGCGCTGACGGCCGGCGAGGGCGCGCTCGACGTCGTCGGCGACGCCCTGGCCGGGTGCGGCTGCCGCTGACCCCTCTCCGGGGGCGCCGGCAGCACGTACGGTGGGCCGATGAGCCGTGCCTCCTCGCTCGTCGACTGGGACCTCGCCGGCCGCACCGCTCGCCGGCTGCAGGGCCCCGGCCCCACCACGACCCGTGACGAGGCGGCCGCCGTCGTCGCCGAGCTGCACGAGGCAGCCGCGACCGCCGTCGCGCACGTCGAGGGCCTGACCGGCCTGCACCCGGTCGCCGGTGGGCCGACGCCGACCGTCGCGGTCGTCGACCGGCCGGGCTGGGTCGACGCGAACACCCTCGGCATGTCCGCCGTCCTCGACCCGCTGGCCGAGGCCCTCCAGCTCAAGCAGGGCAGCACCCCCGGTCCGTTCGCCGCCGCGATCGGCTCCCGGGTCACCGGCGCCCAGGCCGGCGCGGTGCTGGCGTTCCTGTCCTCGCGGGTGCTCGGCCAGTACGAGGTGTTCGGCAGCGGCGGCCGGCTGCTGCTCGTCGCCCCGAACATCGTGGAGACCGAGCGCCGGCTCGGCGTCGACCCCAGCGACTTCCGGCTGTGGGTCTGCCTGCACGAGGTCACCCACCAGCTGCAGTTCACCGCCGTCCCCTGGCTGCGCACGCACCTGGAGCAGCAGATCGGCCAGTTCGTCGAGGTCAGCGACCTCAGCACCGACGTGCTCCGGGAGCGGCTGGCCGACGTCGTCCGCAGCCTCGGCGACGCGGTGCGCGGCGGGGACGCCGACGACGACCGCCCGCAGGGCCTGATGGCCCTGGTCAGCGACCCCGAGCAGCAGGCCGTGCTCGACCGGGTCACCGCGGTGATGAGCCTGGTCGAGGGGCACGCCGAGTACGTGATGGACGGCGTCGGCCCGGAGGTCGTGCCGTCGGTGCGCACCCTGCGCAAGCGGTTCGCCCAGCGCCGCAAGGGCCGCGGGCCGGTCGACCGGGTGCTCCGCCGGCTGCTGGGCCTGGAGCAGAAGATGCAGCAGTACGCCGACGGGCGGGTGTTCGTGTCCGGGGTCGTCGACCTCGCCGGCATGGCCGGGTTCAACCAGGTGTGGGAGCGCCCGGAGAACCTCCCGCGCAAGGAGGAGCTCACCGAGCCGCGCGCCTGGGTCGAGCGGGTGCTGCGCTCCACCCCCGCCCTGCCCGCCTGAGGTGGTCGGCCCCGCACCCGCGGTGGCCGCGCTGCGGTCCGCCGTCCGGCCGGGCCTGCGCTCCTCGGCGCAGCCGGTGCTGGTCGCCTGCAGCGGGGGAGCGGACTCCCTCGCGCTGGCCGCCGCGCTGGCGTTCGAGGCGCGCGCCGCCGGGGTCGCGGTGGGCGGGGTGACCGTCGACCACGGCCTGCAGGCCGGCTCGGCCGACCGCGCGGCCGCCACGGCGGAGCTGCTGCGCGGGCTTGGGCTCGACCCGGTGCGCACCCTCCCGGTGACCGTCGGCGACGACGGGGGACCCGAGGCGGCCGCCCGCACCGCCCGGTACGCAGCGCTGGCCCGGGTGGCCGGCGCGCACGGTGCGCGGATCGCGCTCGGGCACACCCTCGACGACCAGGCCGAGACCGTCCTGCTCGGGCTCGGCCGCGGGTCCGGCCCGCGCTCGGTGGCCGGCATGGTCGCCGACCGGGTGGACGGCGGGGTCCGCTGGTGGCGGCCGCTGCTCGGCGTGCGGCGGGCCACCACCCGGCAGGCCTGCGCCGACCAGGACCTCCCGGTGTGGGACGACCCCTGGAACACCGACCCCCGGTTCTCCCGGGTGCGGCTGCGCACCGAGGTGCTGCCGCTGCTGGAGGAGGTGCTCGGCGGGGGCGTCGCGCCGGCGCTGGCCCGCACCGCCCAGCTGCTGCGGGAGGACCTCACCGCCCTCGACGACCTGGCCGCCGAGCAGTTGACCCGGCTGACCGTGGGCGCCGACCTGGACTCCGGGCCGCTGGCCGCGCTGCCCGACGCGGTGCGCCGCCGGGTGCTGCGGGGCTGGCTGCGCGGGCGAGGGGTGCCGGACCTGCAGGCGGTCCACCTCGCCGCCGTCGACGCGCTCGTCACCCGGTGGAGGGGGCAGGGTCCCGTCCACCTACCCGGAGGTACGGCCGCCGTCCGGGCGTCTGGCAGGCTGGTCCTGCAGCCGGCCGCCCGGACCGCCGCGGCGGAGCCGCCCGCGGCAGCCCCCGGCGCCGGCTGACGCGCCCCCGACGAACTGCTCTGCACCACCCTGCCCGCCCTGACGAGGAGCTCCTGCCGTGACCGAGTCCGCCGCCCCCACCGCCACCGGAGCGCCGGCAGCCGGTCCCCTGGGTCCCGACCACGGCTACGGCCCGGACATCGACCACGTGCTGCTCACCGAGGCGCAGATCCAGGAGAAGATCGAGCAGCTCGCCACGGAGATCGCCGTCGACTACGCCGGCCGCGAGGTGCTGCTGGTCGGCGTGCTCAAGGGCGCCGTGCTGTTCATGTCCGACTTCGCCCGGGCGCTGCAGCTGCCCACCCAGATGGAGTTCATGGCCGTCTCGTCCTACGGCAGCTCCACCAGCTCCTCCGGCGTGGTCCGCATCCTCAAGGACCTCGACCGGGACATCGCCGACAAGCACGTGCTGGTGCTCGAGGACATCATCGACTCCGGCCTGACGCTGTCCTGGCTGCTGAAGAACCTCGGCGCCCGCCGGCCGGCGAGCCTCGAGGTCTGCGCGCTGCTGCGCAAGCCCGACGCGATCAAGGTCGAGGTGCCGGTCAGGTACGTCGGCTTCGACATCCCCAACGAGTTCGTCGTCGGGTACGGCCTGGACTACGCCGAGCGCTACCGGGACCTGCCCTACATCGGCACGCTCAAGCCCGAGGTCTACTCCTCCTGACGCCCGGCTCCTGACCCCGGCCCGGGCCGCCGGACACCCAGCCTGCGGGCGGGTCGCGGCCAGCGGGGACACAGGTCGGCCGGTGTACCGTCGTCGCAACGACGTCGTCCAGCGCCGGGGTGGCCCACCTCCGCGTGGGCGGCGTTCCCGACGATCAGGAGGGTCGACGGGCACCTGGGGCCCGCCCCGGATGCGCCCGGCATCGGTGTATGGAACGTAAGAAGATGGTCCGGTCGCCCTGGCTCTGGGTGGTCCTCGTCCTCGTCATCGTCGTCATCGGGTCCAGCCTGTTCCGGGGCAACGGCGGTTACGACTCCGTGCCGACCTCGGTGGCGCTGGCCCAGTTCTCCGACGGCAACGTCGACGAGGTCACGATCAACGACAAGGAACAGACGCTCGATCTGGACCTGAAGTCGCCGGTCGACGGCAAGGACAAGATCACCACGTCCTACCCGGCCGGCGCGTCGGACGACATCTTCGACCTGGTCCGAGGCACCGACTCGCAGACGTCGGCCACCGGTGACAACGCGGTCCGCTTCGACACGCACGTCAGCCAGGACAACCTCTTCCTGAACCTGCTGTTCAGCTTCCTGCCCTTCATCCTGCTGCTCGGCCTGCTGTTCTGGCTGTTCAACTCGATGCAGGGCGGCGGCCGGGGCGTCATGGCCTTCGGCAAGTCCAAGGCCAAGCAGGTCACCAAGGACACCCCCAAGACGACGTTCGCCGACGTCGCCGGCGCCGACGAGGCCGTCGAGGAACTGCACGAGATCAAGGACTTCCTGCAGAACCCGGTCAAGTTCCAGGCCATCGGCGCGAAGATCCCCAAGGGCGTGCTGCTGTTCGGTCCGCCCGGGACCGGCAAGACGCTGCTGGCCCGCGCGGTGGCCGGCGAGGCGGGCGTGCCGTTCTACTCGATCTCCGGGTCGGACTTCGTCGAGATGTTCGTCGGTGTCGGCGCCAGCCGCGTCCGCGACCTGTTCAACCAGGCCAAGGAGAACGCGCCGGCGATCATCTTCATCGACGAGATCGACGCCGTCGGCCGGCACCGCGGCGCTGGCATGGGCGGCGGCCACGACGAGCGCGAGCAGACGCTCAACCAGATGCTCGTCGAGATGGACGGCTTCGACGTCAAGGGCGGCGTCATCCTCATCGCCGCGACCAACCGGCCGGACATCCTCGACCCCGCGCTGCTGCGCCCGGGCCGCTTCGACCGGCAGATCGCCGTCGACCGCCCCGACCTGCTCGGCCGCGTCGCCGTCCTGAAGGTGCACGCCACCGGCAAGCCGCTGGCGCCCGACGTCGACCTGGAGACCGTCGCCCGCCGGACGCCGGGCTTCACCGGCGCCGACCTGGCCAACGTCCTCAACGAGGCCGCGCTGCTCACCGCCCGCCACAACGGCACGGTGATCACCGACGAGACCCTCGAGGAGGCGATCGACCGCGTCATCGCCGGCCCGGAGCGCAAGACCCGGGCGATGAGCGACAAGGAGAAGAAGGTCACCGCCTACCACGAGGGCGGGCACGCCCTGGTGGCGCACGCGATGCCCAACCTCGACCCGGTGCACAAGGTGACGATCCTGCCGCGCGGCCGCTCGCTGGGGCACACGCTCGTGCTGCCGACCGAGGACAAGTACACCCAGACGCGCTCGGAGATGATCGACACCCTCGCCTACGCGCTGGGTGGCCGGGCCGCCGAGGAGCTCGTCTTCCACGAGCCCACCACCGGCGCCGGCAACGACATCGAGAAGGCCACCTCGATGGCCAAGGCGATGGTCACCCAGTACGGCATGAGCGCCAAGCTGGGCGCGGTGAAGTACGGCAGCACCGACTCCGAGCCCTTCCTCGGCCGGGACATGGGCTCGCGGCCGGACTACTCCGAGGCGGTCGCCGCCGACATCGACGGCGAGGTCCGCGCGCTCATCGAGGCCGCGCACGACGAGGCCTGGGAGATCCTGGTCGAGTACCGGGACGTCCTGGACGCGCTGGTGCTCGAGCTGATCGAGAAGGAGACCCTGTCCCGCGAGGACATGGACCGCATCTGCGCGCCGGTGACCAAGCGCCCGTCGCTGGCCCCGTACAACGGGTTCGGCAAGCGGACGCCGTCGCAGCGCGGCCCGGTGCAGACCCCGGCCGAGCGGGCCGCGGCCAACGGGCACGCGGACACCGCGCCGGTCGGGGACGTGGGCGCCCCGGCGCAGGGCCGGTGAGCGCCGCCGACCGCGCCGAGCCGGAGCCGCTGGACGGCGTGGGGCTGGACCCGCGCACCAGCGACACCGCCGGCGACCTGCGCCCGGACCGCATCGACGCGCCGCGGATCGAGGCCGCCGTCCGGGAGATCCTCGCCGCCATCGGCGAGGACCCGGACCGGCCCGGCCTGGTCGACACCCCGGCCCGGGTGGCCCGCGCCTACGCGGAGACCTTCGCCGGCCTGGCGCAGGACCCGTACGACGTGCTGGCGACGACCTTCGCCGAGGACCACGACGAGCTCGTGCTGGTCAAGGACATCCCGATGTACTCGACCTGCGAGCACCACCTGGTGCCCTTCCACGGCAAGGCGCACGTCGGCTACATCCCCGGTGCCGACGGCAAGGTGACCGGCCTGTCGAAGCTGGCACGGCTGGTCGAGGTCTACGCCCGGCGCCCGCAGGTGCAGGAGCGGATGACCCGGCAGATCGCCGACGCCCTCTTCGAGGTGCTCAAGCCGCGCGGCGTCATCGTGGTGATCGAGGCCGAGCACCTGTGCATGGCGATGCGGGGGATCCGCAAGCCCGGGTCGACCACGATGACCTCGGCGGTGCGCGGCATCTTCCGCGAGAAGCAGGCCACGCGCAGTGAGGCGATGAGCCTCATCCTCGGCCGGTGACGGTGCCGTGAGCATCGCAGCGAGCGCCGGCGAGCGAGGAGCGGAGCGGGGCCGGAACCGGCCCAGAAGGCTCGGCCGGTGACGGCGCTCCAGCTCCCGCGGCCGGGCCGCACCCTGGTCATGGGCGTCCTCAACGTCACGCCCGACTCCTTCTCCGACGGCGGGACGTTCGCCGACCCGGCGGCCGCGGTCGCGCACGGGCTGGCGATGCACGAGGCCGGCGCGGCCTACGTCGACGTCGGAGGTGAGTCGACCCGGCCGGGCGCCGACCGGGTCGACACCGGCGAGGAGTGCCGTCGCGTCGTCCCCGTGGTGCGCGAGCTCGCCGGCGCCGGGGTGCGGGTCAGCGTCGACACCACCCGCGCCGAGGTGGCCGAGGCGGCGCTGGACGCCGGTGCGGTGCTGGTCAACGACGTCAGCGGGGGGCTCGCCGACGCCGGCATGGCCCGGCTGGTCGCCGACAGCGGCGTGCCGTGGGTGCTCATGCACTGGCGCGGGCACAGCCGCGAGATGTACGCCGCGGCCCGCTACGGCGACGTCGTCACCGAGGTCGCGGCCGAGCTGACCGCGCGGGTCGAGGACGTCGTCGCCGCGGGCGTCGCGCCCGAGCAGCTGGTGCTGGACCCCGGCCTCGGCTTCGCCAAGAACGCCGAGCACAACTGGGCGCTGCTCGCCGGGCTGGACCGGCTGGTCGCCCTCGGGCTGCCGCTGCTGGTCGGCGCCTCCCGCAAGACCTTCCTGGGCCGGCTGCTCGCCGGCCCCGACGGCGGGCTCCGGCCCGTGGAGGGCCGGGAGACCGCGACCGCCGCGATCTCGCTGCTGGCCGCGCAGGCCGGGGCGTGGGGGGTGCGCGTGCACGAGCCGGTGCCGTCGCTGGACGCGATCGCCACCCTGGAGGCGGTCCGCAACGCAGGAGGACGACGTGGCTGATCCGACCCCCGACCGCATCACGGTGCGCGGGCTGACCGCGCACGGCTTCCACGGGGTCTACCCGGCCGAGCGGGAGCACGGGCAGACCTTCCGCGCGGACGCCGTCCTCGAGCTGGACACCGCCCCGGCCGCCGCCACCGACGACCTCGAGCTGACGGTCAACTACGCGGAGCTCGCCCAGCGGCTGCACGCGGTGCTCGCCGGCGACCCTGTCGACCTGCTCGAGACCCTCGCGCAGCGGCTGGCCGACGTCGCGCTGTCCTACCCGGTCGTGACCGCCGTCGAGATCACCGTGCACAAGCCCGAGGTCGACCTCGGCGTGCCGGCGGACGACGTCACGGTCGCGATCCGCCGGACGCGCGCATGACCCGGGCGGTCCTCTCCCTCGGCGCCAACCTCGGGGACCGCGCCGGCACGCTGCGCGCCGCCATCACCGCGCTCAAGGACGACGGGCTGGTCGCCCGCTCGATGCTCTACGAGACGCCGCCGTGGGGGCCGGTCGAGCAGCCGCCGTACCTCAACGCGATCGTCGTCGTCCGCGGCGTCCGGGACGCCGCCGGCTGGCTGGCCCGCGCGCACGAGCTGGAGCAGGCCGCCGGGCGCACCCGCGAGGTGCGGTGGGGCGCCCGCACGCTGGACGTCGACGTCGTCACCGTCACCGCGGACGACGGCACCCCGGTGCTCTCCGACGACCCGGAGCTCACCCTGCCGCACCCGCGGGCGCACGAGCGGGCGTTCGTGCTCGTGCCGTGGCTGTCGCTGGAGCCGACCGCGGAGCTGCCCGGGGCCGGGAAGGTCGCCGACCTGGTGGCCGCGCTGCCGGCCGACGACGTGGCCGGCGTGGTCCGCTGGGAGCAGCTGGCGTGAGCCCGGTCCGCCGCCGCGACCTGGTGCTGCTCGCCGTCCTGGTGGCCGCCGCCACCTGGGCGGTGGTGCGGACCCGCTACGGCGACCTGCCCCGGCTGGTGTGGTGGCAGCCGCTGCCGCTGGGCGTGCTCGCGGTCGCCGAGGCGCTCGGCGCCCGATCGCTGCGCTCGCGGCTGTCGGCGCTGCGGCAGGCCCGCCGCGACCCGGCCAGCGTGGCGCGCCCGGCGGCGCTGCGACCGGTCGAGCCGCTGCTGGTCGCCCGGCTGGTGGTCGTCGCCCAGGCCAGCGCCTGGGTGGGGGCGGTCTTCACCGGTGTGTGGGCGGGCGTGCTGCTGCACACCGTGCCGTCGCTCGCCCGGCTCACCGCCGCCCGCGGCGACACCGTCACCGGCGTGATCGGGGTGCTGTGCGCCGCGGGCCTCGCGGTCGCCGCGCTGTGGCTCGAGCACGTCTGCAAGATCCCGCCCGAGGACGACGAGCAGCCCCCCAACGGCGTCCGCGCCTAGCCCGCCCGCCGTGACCCGCCCGTCGGCAGGGTCAGGCGAGGGCGGCGCCGGCGGTCTCGGGCTCGGTGCCCTCCACCGAGCGGCGCAGCGCCCGGTGCAGCGACTCCGGCGTCAGCACGCCGCAGAACCGGTCGCCGTCCAGCACCGCCACCCAGCCGGCCTCGAGCTGCAGCATCGTCGAGAACGCCGTCTTCAGGCTCGCGCCGGTCGGCACCCACGCCTCCATCCGCCGGGCGGCGTCGCGCACCGTGCCGCTGCCGGCGGCGCGCTCGGCGGAGATCCAGCCGCGCAGCGCCTGGTCGCCGTCGAGCACCACGGCCCACCGGGCGCCGCTGGCGGCCAGGACGGCGCGGGCATCGGCCAGCCCGTCGTCCTCGTGGACGACCGGCGGGTGCTCCAGGTCGTGGGTGTCGATGCCGGTCACCGCGAGCCGCTTGAGGCCGCGGTCGGCGCCCACGAAGTCGGCGACGAACGGGGTCGCCGGCGACCCGAGCAGCTCGGCCGGGGGAGCGAACTGCTCGATCGTCCCGCCCTCGCTCATCACCGCGATCCGGTCGCCGAGCCGCACGGCCTCCTCGATGTCGTGGGTGACGAACACGATGGTCTTGCGGACGGCGTCCTGCAGCCGCAGGAACTCCGACTGCAGCCGCTCCCGCACGATCGGGTCGACGGCGGAGAACGGCTCGTCCATCAGCAGCACCGACGGGTCGGCGGCCAGCGCCCGGGCCACCCCCGCGCGCTGCCGCTGACCGCCGGACAGCTGGTGCGGGTAGCGGTCGCCGAACGTCGCCGGGTCCAGGCCCACCAGGTCCAGCAGCTCGTCGACCCGCTCGGTGGTCCGCCGCCGGTCCCAGCCCAGCAGCCGGGGCACCGTCGCCACGTTCCGCCGCACGGTCTGGTGGGGGAACAGCCCGATGCTCTGGATGACGTAGCCGATCCGCCGGCGCAGCTGCTCGGCGGGCACCCGGGTGACGTCCTCGCCGCCGAGCAGGATCCGGCCGGTCGACGGCTCGATGATCCGGTTGATCATCTTCATCGTCGTCGTCTTCCCGCAGCCGGAGGGGCCGACCAGCACGGTCAGCTCGCCCGCGGCGAAGGTCAGGTCCAGCTCCCGGACGGCGACCGTGCCGTCGGGGTAGACCTTGCTGATCCCCTCGAGCCGGATCTCCTCGGCGGACGGGCTGGCAGCGGAACCGGCGGTGGGAGCAGTAGCGTCCACGTCGTGGCCTTCCTGGCAGGCGCCCGGTGCTAGGCGCGACGAGCAGTGTGCTCGCGGTCGATGCGGCGCCGAACCCCTGGTTCAGCTCCTCCTACGTGTCCGACAACTGGAGCACCATCGTGCACCTCACCGGTGAGCACGTGCGGCTCACGGTGCTCGCCGTCGTGCTCGGGGCGGTGATCGCGCTGCCGCTGGCCCTGCTGGCGCGGCGCAGCCGCTACCTCGCCGGCCCGGTCCTCGCCCTGTCGACGCTGGTCTACACGATCCCGTCGCTGGCGATGTTCGCGTTCGTCGCCCCCTTCACCGGGCTGTCGACGACCACCGTGCTCGTCGGCCTGGTGCTGTACTCGCTGGTGATCCTGGTGCGGAAC
This sequence comes from Modestobacter sp. NPDC049651, assembly GCF_040659695.1. Taxonomy (NCBI): domain Bacteria; kingdom Bacillati; phylum Actinomycetota; class Actinomycetes; order Geodermatophilales; family Geodermatophilaceae; genus Modestobacter; species Modestobacter sp. NPDC049651. The sequence goes on along the minus strand of NZ_JBFAOG010000017.1, from coordinate 45,264 downwards.
TTCCTCGCCGGCCTCCAGTCGGTGCCCGAGGACGTGCGGGAGGCCGCCCGCGGGCTGGGCTACGGCCCGGCCCGGCTCTTCTGGCAGGTCGAGCTGCCGCTGGCGCTGCCGTCGTTCATGGCCGGCCTGCGGATCGCCACCGTCTCGACGGTCGCGCTGGTCACCGTCGGCGTGATCGTCGGGCACGGCGGGCTCGGCCAGCTGATCACCGGCGGTTTCAACGCGAACTTCTACCGCGCCGAGATCGTCACCGGCGCCGTCGGCTGCGTGCTGCTCGCGCTGGTCGCCGACCTGGTGCTGGCGGGGGTCGAGCGGTCGCTGACCCCGTGGACGCGGGGGCGGGCGTGAGCGCCCTCGGCGACGCGGTCGTCTACCTCAACGACCCGTTCAACTGGTCGCGGCCCGGCGGCATCGCCGACCTGCTCGGCCAGCACCTGGAGATCTCCGGGCTGGCCGTCGCCGCCGCCGTCGTCGTGGCCGTGCCGCTGGGCGTGCTGCTGGGCCACACCGGCCGGGGCGGCGGCTTCGTGATCGGGCTGGCCAACGTCTCCCGCGCCGTCCCGACGCTGGCGCTGCTCACCGTCTTCGCGGTCACCCCGATCGGCTTCGGGCAGACGGCGACCACCATCGCGCTCGCCCTGTTCGCGCTGCCGCCGGTGCTGACCAACACCTACGTCGGCTTCCGCGGCGTCGACCGCGACCTGGTCGAGGCCTCCCGCGCGATGGGCATGAACGCCCGGCAGGTGGTGGTCAAGGCGGAGCTCCCCGCGGCGGCGCCGCTGCTGATGACCGGCATCCGGACGGCGGCCGTCCAGGTGGTCGCCACGGCCACCCTCGCCGCGCTGGTCGCCGGCGGCGGGCTGGGCGAGCTGATCAACCTCGGGTTCGGCCAGCAGGACTACGGGGTGGTGGTCGCCGGCGCGATCCTGGTCGCGGCGCTGGCCGTGCTCACCGAGCTGGTGCTGGCCGTGCTGGCCTGGGCGCTGACGCCGGGGGAGAAGCGGCTGCCGTGGCGCCGGGTCCGGCCCGCACGGCTCGAGCCGGTCGACCTGGTGGCGGCTCGGGTCACAGACGCGTAACGGAGGCCACGACCCGGGAACAGGTGCGCGACCGGGTTGCTTGCCAGCCTTCCGGAGGGTTCAGTGACCGACGCGGGTCACCCCCGCCAGACACGCGTGGCAGTCCACCAGGGGGCGCCACGGGACACAGAAGGCGGAGCCATGCGCATGCGTGCCCGGTTGTTCACCCCACTCGTCCTCGCCGCGGCCCTCGCGACCGCCGCCTGCGGGGAGTCCGGTTCCTCGGGCACCGGCGGCGACAGCGCCGCCGGCGGCTCCGGGTCCGGCTCGTCGGCCGGCGCCACCTGCGCGCCGGTCAAGGGTGACCAGCTCGTCGTCCTCCAGGACGACAAGAACCTGCAGAACGCCGACAACGTGCTGCCGGCCGTCAACGGCGCCGCGGCGTCGGGCAACCCGGCGCTGATCAGCACCCTGGACAAGGTGTCGGCGGTGCTCACCACCGACGACCTGGTGCAGATGAACGCCGACGTCGACGTGCAGCGCAAGAACGCCGCTGACGTGGCGGCGGACTACGTGAAGTCCAAGAAGCTGGACTCGGGGCAGTCCGGCGGCAGCGGGAAGGTCGTCGTCGGCGGCAGCAACTTCACCGAGTCGACCGTGCTGGCGAACGTCTTCGCCGACACCCTCAAGGCGGCCGGCTTCGACGCCTCCGTGCAGACCGTGGGCAACCGCGAGCTCTACCTGCAGGCGCTGGAGAGCGGCGAGATCCAGGTCGTGCCGGAGTACCTCTCCACGCTCACCGAGTTCCTCGACGGTGACGACAACCGGCAGGTGGCCTCCGGTGACGTCGACAAGACGTTCGCCGCGCTCACCCCGCTGGCCCAGTCGAAGGGCCTGGCCGTCGGCACCCCGTCGAAGGCGGCCGACCAGAACGCGTTCGCCGTCACCAAGGCGTTCGCCGACAAGGTCGGCGTCACGACGCTGTCGGAGCTGGGCCAGAAGTGCAGCGACGGCTCGCTGGTGCTCGCCGGCCCGACCGAGTGCCCGACCCGGCCGTTCTGCCAGCCGGGCCTGGAGCAGACCTACGGCCTGGAGTTCGCCAGCTTCTCCAGCACCGACGCCGGTGGTCCGCTGACCAAGGCCGCGCTGCAGCAGGGCAAGGCCTCGATCGGCCTGGTCTTCAGCTCCGACGGCGCCCTCGCCAAGCAGTAGCCGCACACGACGGAGGCCCGTTCCCCAGCCGGGGAACGGGCCTCCGTCGTGTTCAGTACCAGCCGCCGGGCGGGAGCTGCTCGCCCGCGGGGACGGCGGCGTCGAGGACGTTGCCCTCCGGCGCCAGCGGGCAGGTCCACCGCGGGTCGTAGGCGCAGGAGGGGTGGTAGGCGAAGTTGAGGTCGACCACCAGCCGGCCGGCGTCCCCACCGAGGTCCGCGCCCTTGATGCTGTCCAGCAGGTAGCGCCCGCCGCCGTAGGTGCCCCGACCCGCGCTGCCGTCGCGCAGCGGCAGGAACACCCCGCCGCCGTACCCGGCGATCCACCAGACGTCGAGCCGGCCAAGGTCGCCCAGGGTCACCCGGCCGATCCGGTCCATCACCACGACGCCGTCCGCGGCCGTGGGCACCTCGCGGCGCTCGGGCGGGACGTCGGTGTCGACCGCAGCGACGAACCGCAGCGCGGGGTCGTAGGGCGCCACGGGCACCCCGCCGAACCGGGCCCGGGCGGCGTCGGCCAGCGGCGAGTCGGGGTGCTCGGCGATCAGGGAGTCCCGACCGGCCCGCCAGCGGCGCCAGCCGTCCGCGGGGTCGTCGTCGGACCGGACGGCGGCGTACAGCTCGGCCACCGAACGGCGCCAGCTCAGCAGTGAGAGGGTCACGCGGTCCACCCTGCACCACCTCTGCCACCCCATCCGTCCCACGGGCGGCAGACCGCCCCAGGCGCTCCCCGCAGATGCCCGGGATGCGGGATGGTCCGGCCGTAAGGTCGGCGCATGGTCAACGGCCGGGAGCACCCTCGCAGCACGGCCCGGCGGACCCCGTCCGCCGCGTCCGGCCGGGTGCCCGTCGGGCCCGTCGCCGCCGGTGTGCTGGCCCTGGTCGCCACCGTCGTCGTGCTCGCCACCGACAACCCCGTGCAGCTGCGCGTGGGGCTGCTCGCGGTCTGCTGGGCCGCGGTCGTGGGTGTCTTCGTCGTGGCCGGACGCCGCAACGACCGGCTGGCCGCCGAGCGCCGCGAGCTGGCCCTGCGGCACGCCCACGAGCTGGACCTGCAGCGCGAGGCCGCCGCCCGCCGGGCCGCCGACCTCGCGGTGGAGAACGAGCTGCGCCGGGAGAGCGAGCAGGGCATGCGCGAGGAGCTCGTCCAGCTGCGCAGGGACCTCGCCGTGCTGGCCGGCGCCGCCGGCGACACCGGCGGGGTCTCCCAGCTGCGCGACGGGCTGGCCGACCTGGCCCAGCTGCGCGCCGAGATCACCGCGCTCACCCAGCTGCGGGCGGAGCTGTCCGGGCTGGGGAGCCTGCGCGAGGACCTGGGGCGCATCCGCGCCGAACTGACCGATCAGCGTTCGGGGGAGCTCATGGTGGAACGGATGGTCATGCGGGCCCAGTCGGTGCGGTTGCCCGCCGACCGCGACGACAGCACCCGCGTCGTGGAGGGGCCGGTCACCCGGATGTGGGAGACCAGCCGCATCGAGAGCGACCAGTGGCCCGAGCAGTGGGACCAGACCCGCATCGACCGGGTGCTGCCCGCCGTCGAGGCCCGTCCGGCCGTCGCGGGTGCGAGGCCGGCCGTCCCGCCGGCGACCGCGGTGCAGCCGCCGGTGCCCGTCCCGGCGCCGCAGGCGCGCCCGCCCGTCCCGCCGGTCACCCGGGCTGCTGCCGAGCCGGTCACCGTCGCGCAGCCCGCCGTCGGCGCCGAGCCGGCGCCCGAGCCGGCCGACCAGCCGACCCCGACGCCGCTGCAGTGGCTGGTGCAGCAGTCGGTCGTCGAGCCGTGGGTCGAGTCGCGCCCGAAGTCGCCGCTGGAGTGGCTCAGCGAGCAGTCGCTGGTCGACGCGGCACCGACCCCGCCCGCCGCGCCGCTGCCGCCGGTCGAGGAGCCCGCGCCGCTGCCGACCCCGTGGGCGGCTGCCGGGACGGCGGCCCCCGCCGCGCCGCGCCGGCACCGCCGGGCCGCCGAGCCGGACGACGGGCCGGTGGCGCCGCAGCGGCCGCGCCGCAGCCACGCCGCCCCCGAGACAGCGGTCGGCCTGGACCTCACCCCGTACCGGCTGGGCTCGGCCACCGAGGAGACCCCGCGCGCCGAGGAGACCCCGTCCTGGACGGCGAGCTCCTGGTCGTCGGACCCGATCCCGTCCGTGGCACCGGCCGCGGACCCGCTCTGGTCGACCGGCTCCTCGTGGGCCGACGCCGAGCCGACCCCGGCCCCCGCGTCACCGTCCTGGTCGGCCGGGGAGTGGTCGAGCAGCGCCTGGTCCAGCAGCAGCGCCTGGTCCAGCAGCAGCGACTGGTCGGGCACCGCGGCGACCGCGCCGTCCGCCGGCAGCCACCACCGGGCCGACGACGACGAGGCGGCCGGCTCCGCCCGGCTGGCCGAGATCCTGGCGCAGAACGAGCCGCGGCCGGCGCCGACCGGTCGCCGGCGCCGCCGCTACCGCGACGAGGACGCCGGCCAGGACGACGTCCTCGCCCGCGTGCTCGGTCAGCAGTAGCGGGGCGGGACGGGGTCCGTCAGCCGATCGGGCCCCGGGCGAGCGCCCCGCCGTCCAGCACCAGCGTCTGGCCGGTGACCCAGCCGGCCTCGTCGGACAGCAGGTAGGCGGCGGCGGAGCCGATGTCCTCGGGCACGCCCAGCCGGCCGGCCGGGTACTGCGCCGCGACCTGCTCCTCGCGGCCGGTGAACAGCGCCTCGGCGAACTTCGTCTTCACCACCGCCGGTGCGACGGCGTTCACCCGCACCGTCGGCCCGAGCTCCACGGCCAGCTGGGTGGTCAGGTTGACCAGCGCCGCCTTGCTCACCCCGTAGGCGGCGATGCCCTCGCTGGAGCGCAGCCCGGCCACCGAGGCGACGATCAGCACCGAGCCACCGTGCTCGGCCATCCACCCCCGCCACGCCTCCTGCACCAGCCCGAGGCTGGCCACGACGTTGGTGTCGAGGATCTTGCGGACGGCGTCGAGCGGGGCGTCCATCAGCGGGCCGTAGACCGGGTTGATCCCCACGTTGCCGACGAGCACGTCGAGGCTGCCGAAGGTGTCGATCGCGGTGCGCACCGCCTCGGCGCGGTGCTCGGCGTCGCCGGCGTTGCCCGCCACGGCGACCGCCTTGCCCGGCCCGCCCAGCTGCTCGACCGCCGCGGCCAGGGCGTCGGGCTTGCGGGCGGTGACCACCACCCGCGCCCCCCGGTCGACCAGGGCCTGGGCGATGGCCAGGCCGATGCCCCGGCTCGCGCCGGTCACCAGCGCGGTGCGTCCCTCGAAGCTGCTCACCGTGCTCCTCCGCTCGTCGCCGGCCGCATCGCCGGCTGGCGAGCAACGTAACCGGACGCCGCGGGCGCCGTGTGCCCACCCGGGTGAGCCAGCCCACAGTGCGGCGGCTTGGCATCGGCTCGCCCGCCGTCCCACACTCGACAGCGACGTGGCACCCGCGTGACACACCGGTCGGTGGTTGCAGCAGGCGGCACGCCACCGCAGGTCCCAGCACGACCCGCTCCACCGGCCCACGACGACGTGGGTCGCCACCGCGACCCGAGTCCGGTACCCGCGAGGGACTGGAACGAGAGGTGCACCGGGATGTCCGCTCGTCCCTTCCGCGCTCACCCGCGCCCGTCCGGGCTGGCCCCGGCCGCCGACGCCCCCGCCCGGCTGCGCGTCGGCGTCATCGGCGCCGGCCGTGTCGGCGCCGTCGTCGGCGCCGCGCTGGCCGCCGCCGGCCACGACGTGGTCGCCGCCGCCGGCGTCTCCCGCGAGTCCGCCGAGCGCGCCGCCCGGCTGCTGCCCGGCGTCCCGCTGCTGCCGGCCGACGAGGTCGTCGCCGCCAGCGACCTCGTCGTCCTCGCCGTGCCCGACGACGTGCTCGCCGGGCTGGTCTCCGGGCTCGCCGAGACCGGCGCGTGGCGCCGCGGGCAGCTCACCTTCCACACCTCCGGCGCGCACGGCCTCGCCGTCCTGGCGCCGGCCGAGCGGGCCGGCGTGCTGACGCTCGCGCTGCACCCGGCGATGACCTTCACCGGTGCCCCCGAGGACGCCGACCGGCTGGTGCACGCGCCGTTCGGCGTGACCAGCCGGCCCGAGCACCGCCCGGTCGCCGAGACGCTGGTGCTCGAGATGGGCGGCGAGCCGTTCTGGATCGCCGAGGAGGACCGGCGGCTCTACCACGCCGCGCTGGTCACCGGCGCGAACCACCTGGTCACCCTCGTCGCCGAGGCCGCCGACCTGCTGCGCGCGGCCGGCGTCGACAGCCCCGACCGGGTGCTCGCGCCGCTGCTGACCGCCGCGCTGGACAACGGCCTGCGCCGGGGCGACCGCGGGCTCACCGGGCCGGTCAGCCGCGGGGACGTCGGCACGGTGCGCGACCACCTGCAGACCCTCACCGAGCGCGCCCCGGACTCCGTCGCCGCCTACACGGCGCTGGCCCGCCGCACCACCGAGCGCGCCCTGGCCGCCGGCCGGCTCAAGCGGCACGACGGCGCGCCCCTGCTCGAGCTGCTCGACGGTTCCCCCGAGGAGGCCGCCCGATGAGCGTGCCCGCGGTCGCCGAGACCACGGCGGAGCTGGCGGAGCTCCGCGCCGACCTGTCCGGCCCGGTCGTGCTGGTACCGACCATGGGTGCCCTGCACGAGGGCCACCGCACGCTGGTCCGCGCCGCGCGGGCGCGGGGCGGCAGCGTCGTCGTCTCCGTCTTCGTCAACCCGACCCAGTTCGGCCCGGGGGAGGACTTCGACCGGTACCCGCGCACCTGGGACGCCGACCTCGCCGCGCTGGCCGAGGAGGGCGCCGACGTCGTCTTCCACCCGCCGGTCGCGGAGGTCTACCCGCCCGGCGCGCTCGGGGTGACCGTGCAGCCCGGGCCGCTGGGCTCGGTGCTGGAGGGGGCGGTGCGGCCGGGGCACTTCGCCGGCGTGCTCACCGTCGTCGCGAAGCTGTTCGGCCTGGTCCGCCCGGACGTGGCCGTCTTCGGTGAGAAGGACTACCAGCAGCTGACCCTCATCCGGGCGATGGCCCGCGAGCTGGCGCTGGGCGTGGAGGTGGTCGGCGTCCCCACCGTCCGCGAGGACGACGGGATGGCGCTGTCCTCCCGCAACCGCTACCTGACACCGGAACTGCGGGCCAGCGCCGCCACCCTCTCGGCCGCGCTGCGCGCCGGTGCCGCCGCCGGGGCGGAGGGCCCGGCCGCGGTGCTCGAGGCCGCCGCGGCGGTGCTCGCCGGCGCACCGGACCTGGTGCCCGACTACCTCGAGCTCACCGATCCCGACCTGGGGCTCGCGCCGCGGACCGGGCCCGCCCGGCTGCTGGTCGCCGCCCGCGCCGGCACGACCCGGCTGATCGACAACACCGCTGTGGAGCTGACGAACCGATGATGCGCACCATGCTCAAGTCCAAGATCCACCGGGCGACGGTCACCCAGGCCGACCTGCACTACGTGGGCTCGGTGACGATCGACGAGGACCTGCTGGACGCCGCGGACCTGCTGCCCGGTGAGCAGGTCGCCATCGTCGACGTCACCAACGGTGCCCGGCTGGAGACCTACGTGATCCCGGGCGAGCGGGGCACCGGCGTGATCGGCATCAACGGTGCCGCCGCGCACCTGGTGCACCCCGGCGACCTGGTCATCCTGATCAGCTACGGGCTGATGGACGAGACCGAGGCCAAGTCCTACCTGCCCAGGGTCGTGCACGTGGACGCCGCGAACCGGGTGGTGGAGCTCGGTGCCGACCCGTCCGCGCCGGTGCCGGGGGACGGCGACCAGCAGCGCAGCCCGCTCGGCGTCCCGGTCCGTTGACGCGTCTCCCGGCCCGGCTGGCCGCGCCCGCGCCGGGCTGGGAGCTCGCCGCCGACGTGGTCGTCGTCGGCTCCGGGGTCGCCGGCCTCTGCGTCGCGCTGCACGCCCGCGCGGCCGGGCTGTCGGTCGCCGTGGTCACCAAGGTCCGGGTGGACGACGGGTCGACCCGGTGGGCGCAGGGCGGGATCGCCGCCGTCCTGTCGGCCACCGACACCCCGGCCGCGCACGCCCGGGACACCGAGGTGGCCGGCGTCGGCCTGTGCGAGGCGGCGGCCGTGCACGCGCTGGTCACCGAGGGCCCGCAGCGGCTGCACCAGCTGATCAGCTGGGGTGCCGCGTTCGACCGCGACCCGGCCGGCCGGCTGCTGCTCACCCGCGAGGGCGGGCACTCCACCGACCGGATCGTGCACGCCGGCGGCGACGCCACCGGGGTCGAGGTGCAGCGGGCGCTGGTGCAGGCGGTCGCCGCCGACCCGGGCATCACCCTGGTGGAGCACGCGATGGTGCTCGACCTGCTCACCGACGCCGCCGGCCGCGCCGCCGGTGTGACGCTGCACGTGCTGGGGGAGGGGAGCGCCGACGGCGTCGGCGCGGTGCGCGCCCGCGCCGTCGTGCTCGCCACCGGCGGCATGGGCCAGGTGTACGCGGCCACCACCAACCCCTCGGTCTCCACCGGCGACGGCGTCGCGCTCGGCCTGCGCGCCGGTGCGGTGGCCACCGACCTGGAGTTCGTCCAGTTCCACCCGACGGCCCTCTACCTGGGCCCGGCGGCCCGCGGGCAGCAGCCGCTGGTGTCCGAGGCGCTGCGCGGCGAGGGGGCGGTGCTGCTCGACGGCGCCGGGCAGCGGTTCATGACCGGCGTGCACGAGCTGGCCGACCTCGCCCCGCGCGACGTCGTCGCCAAGGCCATCACCCGGGTCCAGCTGCGCGACGGCGTGGACCACGTCTGGCTCGACGCCCGGGGCGTGCCCGGGCTGGCGGAGCGGTTCCCGACCATCGTCGCCCGCTGCCGGGAGGCCGGCACCGACCCGGTCACCGACCTGGTGCCGGTCACCCCCGCCGCGCACTACGCCTCCGGTGGGCTGGCCACCGACCTGGCCGGCCGCACGACCGTGCCCGGCCTCTACGCCTGCGGCGAGGTCGCCTGCACCGGCGTGCACGGCGCGAACCGGCTGGCCTCCAACTCGCTGCTCGAGGGCCTGGTGTTCGCCGGCCGCATCGGGGAGTCGCTGGCCCGCGACCTGCCGGTGCCCGACGGTGACCCGGTCGCCGACCCGCGCGTGCCGGGGCTCGCCGACCCCGCCGTCCGGCCCCGGCTGACCGACGTGATGTCGACCCGGGTCGGGGCGCTGCGCAGCGGCGCCGGGCTGGCCGGGGCGACTGCGGAGCTGGCGGCGCTCACCTCCGGCGACGGCCCGGTGCGCCCGGCGGTGGCCGCGTGGGAGGCCACCGGCCTGCTCACCGTCGCGACCGCGCTCACCGCCGCCGCGACGGCGCGCACCGAGACCCGCGGCTGCCACTGGCGGGAGGACCACCCCGAGGCGGACGACGCGTGGCGGGTGCACCTGGACGTGCGGATGGACGCGACCGGCACGATGCAGCTGTCCCGCCGTCCGGTCGGGCAGGCCCTGGAGGTGCACTGGTGAGCGAGCATCGCAGCGAGCGCCGGCGAGCGAGGAGCGGAACGAACCACCGAGCGGAGCGAGGCATGACCTGGTGAGCGACGCGGCCGACCCGACCGACCCGACCGACCCGACCGACCTGGCGGGCACCGGGCTGGGCGAGGCGTGGGTCGACGAGCTGGTCGAGCGCACCCTCACCGAGGACCTCACCGGCGGCGCCCCGCTGCCCCGCTCGCCCGAGCTGGCGGTCAGCTACGACGTCACCAGCGCCGCGACCGTCCCGCCCGCGCAGTACGGCACCGCCGACCTGGTCGCCCGCGCCGACGGCGTGGTCGCCGGCCTGCCGGTCGCCGCCCGGGTGTTCCGCCGGCTGGCGCCGGGCGCGACGATCACCGCGGTCGCCGCCGACGGCGACCGGGTGGCGAGGGGCGACGTGCTGCTCACCGTCCGCGGGCCGGTCCGGGCGCTGCTGGCCGCCGAGCGCAGCGCCCTGAACATCGCCAGCCGGGCCAGCGGCATCGCCACCCACACCCGCGCCTGGGCCGACGCGATCGCCGGCACCGGGGCGACCGTGCTGGACACCCGCAAGACGACGCCGGGCCTGCGGCCGCTGGAGAAGTACGCGGTGCGCTGCGGCGGCGGGTCGAACAAGCGGATGGGCCTCTACGACGTGGCCATGGTCAAGGACAACCACGTGGCCGCCGCCGGCTCGGTCGCCGCCGCCGTCGCGGCGGTGCGCGAGCGGGCGCCGCAGGTGCCGGTGCAGGTGGAGGTCGACGTCCCGGCGCAGGCCGTCGAGGCCGTCGAGGCGGGCGCGGACTTCCTGCTCTGCGACAACATGCCCCCCGCCCAGCTGCGCGAGGTCGTCGCCCTGGTCGGGGACCGGGTGGAGCTCGAGGCCACCGGCGGGCTCACCCTGGCCGTCGCGCGCGAGGTCGCGGAGACCGGCGTCGACTTCCTCTCCGTCGGCGGGCTCACCCACTCCTCGCCGATCCTGGACCTCGCGCTGGACCTGCGGGAGGGCTGAGCCGTGCTGCTCGCGGTCGACGTCGGCAACAGCCAGACGGTGCTGGCGACCTTCGACGGTGACCGGCGGGTCGACTGCTGGCGGGTCACCACCGCGCCCCGGGCCACCGCCGACGAGCTGCTGTTCGTCTGGCGCGGGCTGCTGCGCGACACCGAGGTCACCGGGGTCGCCGCCTGCTCCACGGTGCCCGCGCTGCTGCCCTCGCTGCGCCAGCTGCTCGACCGGCTCGCCGTGCCGGTCACCCTCATCGGGCCGGGCGTGCGCACCGGTGTCCCGCTGCACGTCGACAACCCGCGGGAGGTCGGCGCCGACCGGGTGGTGACCGCGCTCGCCGCGCACGAGCGGTACGGACGGCGTCCCGACGGCACCGGCCGGCCGGTCGTGGTCGTGGACTTCGGCACCTCCACCAACGTCGACGCCGTCGGGCCCGACGGGCAGTTCCTCGGCGGGGCGCTGGCCCCCGGTGTCGAGGTCAGCCTGGACGCGCTGGCCACCCGCGCCGCCCAGCTGCGCTCGGTCGAGCTGACCGTGCCGCCGCAGGCCATCGGCAAGAACACCGTCGCCGCGCTGCAGTCCGGGCTGGTGCTCGGCTTCGCCGGCCTCGTCGACGGGCTGGTCGCCCGGATCGCCGCGGAGCTGGTCGGCCAGTTCGGCGCCGCGCCGGTCGTGGTCGCCACCGGCGGGCTGCACCGGCTGGTGGTCGACAGCTGCCGGTCGATCGGCGAGCGCGACCCGGACCTCACCGTGCACGGCCTGCGGCTGGCCTTCGAGCGCCACCAGGGCGGCAACCACCAGCGGTGACGGGTGACCGGCGTCGCGGCCGTACCCTCTGACCCGATGAACGAGGACACCCCCGGCACCCCGGACGACGAACTCCCCGAGCAGCTGCGGGTCCGGCGGGCCAAGCTCGACCGGCTCCGCGAGGCCGGGACCGACCCCTACCCGGTGGTCGTGCCCCGCACGGCGTCGCTGACCGACGTGCGCACCGGGCACCCCGACCTGGAGCCGGACGTGATGACCGGCGAGCGGGTCGGCATCACCGGCCGGGTGATCTTCGTGCGCAACACCGGCAAGCTGTGCTTCGCCACGCTGCGGGAGGGCGACGCCGAGCTGCAGGTCATGCTCTCCCTGGACCGGGTCGGCGAGCAGCGGCTGGCCGACTGGAAGGCCGACGTCGACCTGGGCGACCACGTCTTCGTCGAGGGCGAGGTGGGCACCTCGCGCCGCGGTGAGCTGTCGGTGTTCGCCGACGCGTGGCAGCTGACCGCCAAGTCGCTGCGCCCGTTGCCGGTGGCGCACAAGCCGATGAGCGAGGAGCTGCGGGTCCGCCGCCGCTACGTCGACCTGATCGTGCGGGAAGAGGCGCGCCGCACGGTGCAGCAGCGCGCCGCGATGATGAGCGCGCTGCGCACCGGGCTGACCGGACGCGGTTTCCTCGAGGTCGAGACGCCGATGCTGCAGACCGTGCACGGCGGTGCCGCCGCCCGTCCGTTCCGCACGCACATGAACGCGTTCGACCTGGACCTCTATCTGCGCATCGCACCCGAGTTGTTCCTCAAGCGCTGCATCGTCGGCGGTCTGGACCGGGTGTTCGAGGTCAACCGCAACTTCCGCAACGAGGGTGCGGACTCCTCGCACTCGCCGGAGTTCGCGATGCTTGAGTTCTACGCCGCCTACGGCGATTACCAGGACGGCGCGCGCATCACCCGCGAGCTCATCCAGGAATGCTGCGCCGCACTGTTCGGCGACCACGTCGCGCGGCACAACGACGGCACCGAGGTCGACCTCTCCGGGGTGTGGCCGCAGGTCAAGCTGTACGACGTGGTGTCCGACGCCGTGGGCGAGGAGGTCACCCCCGCGACGCCCGTCGAGCGGCTGCGCGAGCTCGCCGCGCAGCACGAGGTCGGCGTCGACCCCGCGTGGCTGCCCGGCAAGGTGGTCGAGGAGCTGTTCGAGGCGCTCGTGCAGGACTCCCTGCAGGCGCCGACGTTCGTCATCGACTACCCGGTGGACACCTCGCCGCTGACCCGGGCGCACCGCACCGACCCCGGGGTGGCCGAGAAGTGGGACCTGTACATCGGCGGCATCGAGCGGGGCACCGGCTACTCGGAGCTGGTCGACCCCGTGGTGCAGCGGGAGCGGTTCACCCAGCAGGCGTTGCTCGCCGCGGCCGGCGACCCCGAGGCGATGGTGCTCGACGAGGACTTCCTCGAGGCGCTCGAGTACGGCATGCCGCCCACCGCCGGTGTCGGCATGGGCATCGACCGCTTGATGATGACGCTCACCGGATTGGGCATCCGGGAGACGATCCTGTTCCCGTTGGTGCGACCGCTCCACCAATGACCTGCCCATTCGGGTGCAATTGACGGATCTGCCGCAGGTTGAGCAGCGCAATTGTGCCCGGGTGTGATGGAATGTCCGCATCCGCCGTTCGCGGCGGGAATTCCACTCGCACGGGGCTGAGCAACAGGAGACGGTACTAAATGGCGCGCAAGGTCCAGGTGATCCTGAGTGACGACCTCGACGACAGCATTCCCGCCGACGAGACCGTGACGTTCGCGCTCGACGGGACGACGTACGAGATCGACCTGTCGGAGAAGAACGCCGAGCAGATGCGCGACGCGTTCGGCAAGTACGTGCAGGCCGCCCGCAAGGTGAGCGGCCGCGGCGGCAACCGCGCCTCGGGTGCCGGCCGGTCCCGGGCGACCGGCGGCGGTGGCCGCATGGACCGCGAGCAGGCCGGCGCGATCCGCGAGTGGGCCCGCAAGAACGGCCACGAGGTCAGCGACCGCGGCCGCATCCCGGCCAGCGTCGTGGAGGCCTTCGAGGCCGCCCACTGAACCACGACCTCCCAGCACGTCACCTCGGCCCGGCACCCCACGTGGGGTGCCGGGCCGTCGTGCGTCCGCTGTCGGCGTAACCGGGGCGCGGCAGCGGCGGAACAGCGCTCGTGGGACGACAGTTGTGTCCATCGAGCCCCCGATCACGGTCCGACGGCCTCGTCTGGACGTCGGGTCGGTGGCGAGAACTACAGTGGAGCGACCGGTGCCCAGCGCGCCGACGAACGTCGGGTGTCCACCGTCCCCTTCGCGGGGGACCGAGCACAGCAGGTCCAGCCGGTCAGAGGAGAAGCAGCAGATGTTCGAACGGTTCACCGACCGAGCCCGTCGGGTGGTCGTCCTGGCCCAGGAAGAGGCCCGGATGCTCAACCACAACTACATCGGCACCGAGCACATCCTCCTGGGCTTGATCCACGAGGGTGAGGGCGTCGCCGCCAAGGCGCTCGAGTCCCTGGGCATCTCGCTCGAGGGCGTCCGCCAGCAGGTCGAGGAGATCATCGGCCAGGGCCAGCAGGCCCCGTCCGGCCACATCCCCTTCACCCCGCGTGCCAAGAAGGTGCTCGAGCTGTCGCTGCGCGAGGCGCTGCAGCTCGGCCACAACTACATCGGCACCGAGCACATCCTGCTCGGTCTGATCCGCGAGGGCGAGGGCGTCGCCGCCCAGGTCCTGGTGAAGCTCGGCGCCGACCTCAACCGCGTCCGCCAGCAGGTCATCCAGCTGCTCTCCGGCTACCAGGGCAAGGAGCCGGCCGCCGCCGGTGGCCCCGCCGAGGGCACGCCGTCGACCTCGCTGGTCCTCGACCAGTTCGGCCGCAACCTGACCCAGGCCGCCCGCGACGGCAAGCTCGACCCGGTCATCGGCCGGGCCAAGGAGATCGAGCGGGTCATGCAGGTGCTGTCCCGCCGCACCAAGAACAACCCGGTGCTGATCGGCGAGCCCGGCGTCGGCAAGACCGCCGCCGTCGAGGGCCTGGCCCAGGCGATCGTCAAGGGCGAGGTGCCCGAGACGCTGAAGGACAAGCAGCTCTACACCCTGGACCTCGGGGCCCTCGTCGCCGGTTCCCGCTACCGCGGTGACTTCGAGGAGCGGCTGAAGAAGGTCCTCAAGGAGATCCGCACCCGCGGCGACATCATCCTGTTCATCGACGAGATCCACACCCTCGTCGGGGCGGGTGCCGCGGAGGGCGCGATCGACGCCGCCAGCATCCTCAAGCCGATGCTGGCCCGCGGTGAGCTGCAGACCATCGGCGCCACCACGCTGGACGAGTACCGCAAGCACCTGGAGAAGGACGCCGCGCTCGAGCGCCGCTTCCAGCCCATCCAGGTCAGCGAGCCGACCCTCGCCCACACGGTGGAGATCCTCAAGGGCCTGCGCGACCGGTACGAGGCGCACCACCGGATCAGCATCACCGACAGCGCGCTCGTCGCTGCCGCGACGCTGGCCGACCGGTACATCTCCGACCGCTTCCTGCCGGACAAGGCGATCGACCTGATCGACGAGGCCGGTGCCCGGATGCGGATCAAGCGGATGACCGCCCCGCCGGACCTGCGCGAGTTCGACGACCGGATCTCGGCCATCCGCCGGGAGAAGGAGTCGGCGATCGACGCCCAGGACTTCGAGAAGGCGGCGAACCTCCGCGACAAGGAGAAGCAGCTGCTGGGCGAGAAGGCCGAGCGCGAGAAGGCGTGGAAGGCCGGCGACATGGACGTCGTCGCCGAGGTCGACGACGAGCAGATCGCCGAGGTGCTGGCCAACTGGACCGGCATCCCCGTCTTCAAGCTGACCGAGGAGGAGACCACCCGTCTCCTGCGCATGGAGGACGAGCTCCACAAGCGCATCATCGGCCAGGAAGAGGCCATCAAGAGCGTCAGCCAGGCGATCCGGCGCACGCGGGCGGGCCTCAAGGACCCCCGTCGCCCCGGTGGCTCGTTCATCTTCGCCGGCCCCTCGGGTGTCGGTAAGACCGAGCTGGCCAAGGCGCTCGCGCAGTTCCTCTTCGGCGAGGACGACGCCCTCATCCAGATCGACATGGGCGAGTTCCACGACAAGTTCACCGTGTCGCGGCTCGTCGGTGCCCCTCCCGGCTACGTCGGGTACGACGAGGGCGGCCAGCTGACCGAGAAGGTGCGGCGCAAGCCGTTCTCGGTGGTCCTCTTCGACGAGATCGAGAAGGCGCACGCCGATGTCTTCAACACGCTGCTGCAGGTGCTGGAGGACGGCCGGCTGACCGACGGCCAGGGCCGGATCGTGGACTTCAAGAACACGATCCTGATCCTGACCACGAACCTCGGGACGCGGGACATCTCCAAGGCCGTCGGCCTCGGCTTCCAGGCCGGGAACGACACGACGAGCAACTACGAGCGGATGAAGCTCAAGGTCAACGAGGAGCTCAAGCAGCACTTCCGGCCGGAGTTCCTCAACCGCATCGACGACATCGTCGTGTTCCACCAGCTCACCGAGAACGAGATCATCCACATCGTGGACCTCATGCTCGGCCGCGTGGAGACGCAGCTGAAGAACAAGGACATGGCGATCGAGGTCACCGAGGCCGCCAAGAAGGTCCTCGCGGCCCGCGGCTTCGACCCGGTGCTGGGCGCCCGCCCGCTGCGGCGGACCATCCAGCGCGAGATCGAGGACGCGCTCAGCGAGAAGATCCTCTACGGCGAGCTGACCAGCGGTCAGATCGTGGTGGTGGACATCGAGGGCGAGGGCACCGACGCGAAGTTCACCTTCCGCGGCGAGGCCAAGCCGATCGCGGTGCCCGACACCCCGCCGGTCGCGCTCTCCGGTGCCGACGGTGACGACGACGGTCAGGCCGCCCAGGCCGAGTGACCTGAGTCCAGGACGACCACAGGGGCCGTCTCCCTCCGGGGAGGCGGCTCCTGCGGCGTGTCGGGGGTACAACGGGCGGCATGGCACGTGGCGACCACCCGAGACGGACGCCGGTCTACGGCGGCCTGCTGATCCTGGTGGCGATGGTGGGCGCCACGCTGCTGGTGGCCGATGCCGGCAGCTGGCCGGCCGCGGTGCGCGTCGTGCTCCTGCTGCTCGCCCTGGTGCTGGCCGTGGCGGGGTGGCTGATGACCTTCCGCGACCTGACCCCGCCCCGCCGCAGGTGATCAGTCCGGCAGCGAGAAGCGGCCGTCCTCGGTCTGCACGACCAGCCCGTCGACCAGCAGCGAGTCCAGGCACCGGGCGCGCTGGGCCGCGTCGCCCCAGGCCGGCTCCAGCGCGACCGCGGGCACCGGACCGGGTGCTGCGCGCAGCACGTCCAGCAGCCGGCCGCGCACCTGACGGTCGGTGCCGGCGAACTTCTGCACCCGGCGCGGCGGGCCGTCGTGCGCCGGGGAGCCGGCCAGCCGCCACGCGCACCGGTCGCGCACCGGGCAGGCGGGGCAGCGCGGGGTGCCGGCCACGCACACCAGCGCACCGAGCTCCATGACCGCCACCGAGAAGCGCACCGCGCGGGCGTCGTCGACCGGCGCCAGCGCGGCGATGTCGGTCAGGTCGGTGGCCCGGGCCGGCGCGGCCTCCGCGCGGCCGTGCACCAGCCGGGCGACGACCCGCCGCACGTTGGTGTCGACGACCGGCTGCCGCTGGCCGTGGCCGAAGCAGGCCACCGCCCGGGCGGTGTAGGTGCCGACGCCCGGCAGCGCCTCCAGCTCGGCGACGTCGGCGGGCACCCGGCCGCCGTGCCGCTCGGTGATCGCGACCGCGGCCTCGCGCAGCCGCAGCGCCCGGCGCGGGTAGCCGAGCTTGCCCCACGCCCGGATCACCTCCGCCGGGCTCACGGCCGCCAGGGCGGCCGGGGTGGGCCAGCGGGCCGTCCAGTCCCGCCACACGGGCTCCACGCGGCTCACGGGGGTCTGCTGGAGCATCACCTCGCTGACCAGCACCGCCCACGGGTCGGTGTCCGGCGCCCGCCACGGGAGGTCGCGCGCGGCGTCGGCGTACCAGTCGACGATCGTCTCGCCGACGGGCTCCCCGACCTGCGCGGCTGCACTGCTCACGGGGACCGAGTGTGCCCTGCCGTGCCGGCGGGGGCCGCGCCCCGGTCAGCCCGCGACAGGCCGGGCGGGGCGGTAGCGTCGCGGCGTGCTGCACCCGGTCGGCCCGCTGCCCTCCGCCGTCTACTGGCGGCGCCGGGTGCTGGTGCTGACGCTGCTCGTCGCCCTGGTCGGCGGCGGCTCGTGGGTGGGCGCGGCACTGCTCGCCGGGAACGACGCGGGGACGGCCCGGGCGGCCGTCCAGCGCCCCGACGCCGGGCCGCCGGCCCTGGAGCAGGTGCTGCCCTCGCCGGCCGCCGTCCGGCTGCCGGACACCGATCCGCCGCCCGCGGCGGTTCCGGACGCAGCCGACGCCGGGCCGTGCGCCGACGACATGATCGGGCTCGAGGTGCGCCCGGGGGCGCCGAGCGCGGCGACGGGCACGCCGGTGCCCGTGCAGCTGGTCGTCACGAACACCTCGCCGGACGCCTGCACCCGGGCGCTGGACGCGCAGCTGCAGGAGGTCGTGCTCCTGGACGGCTCCGGCGCCCGGGTGTGGGGCAGCAACGACTGCCGGCCCGGGGCGGGCAGCGACACCCGCACCCTCGCCCCGGGCGAGGCGGTGACCGTCACCGTGGAGTGGCCCGGGCGCACCAGCGAGCCCGGCTGCGCCGCGGACCCCGCCACCCCGGGGCCCGGCGACTACGTGCTCCGCGGCCGGTTGGACACCAAGACCACCGACGACGCCCGGCTCACCCTGACGTGACCGGAGGGGCGCCCCGCACCGGCCCCGAGCCGGTCGGGCCGCGGACGCTGCGGGCCTGGCGCCGCACCGGTCTGGTGCTGGGCTGGACGGCGGTCGGCTGCGCCGGTGCCGCTCTGGTGGCCTGGCCGGTCGTGCACGGGAGGAGGGACGGCGTCCTCGCGGCGCTGCTGCTGGCCGCGTTCGCCGGTGCCCTGGTGGGGCTGGGGTTCCTGCGCCGCGCCTGGGCCGATCCGCAGGTGGCCGACGACCCGGCGGTGGTGCGGGCCCGGGCGGGCTCGGACGTGTCGACCGCCGCGTGGACGGCGGGTGTGGTCGCCGCGCTGGCCACCCGGGTGTTCCGCGGCGAGGGTGCGGCGCCCACCTGGCTGGCGGTGGTCGCTGCGGCGCTGGGCGTGCTGGCCGTGGCCGGCTTCGTCGGGACGCTGGTGCTGGCTGCCCGCTGGCGCCCGGCGCGGCCGTGACGGGGGAGGGTCAGCTGTAGCGGTCGAGGATCGAGGTCTCGGCCAGCCGGGACAGCCCCTCGCGGATGCCGCGAGCGCGGGCCTCGCCGACGCCCTCGACGGCGAGCAGGTCCTCGATGGTGGCGGCCAGCAGCTTCTGCAGCCCGCCGAAGTGGGTGACCAGCCGGTCGATGATGCCGGCGGGCAGCCGGGGCACCCGGGCCAGCAGGCGGTAGCCGCGGGGGCTGACCGGGGAGTCCAGCGCGTCAGGGGAGGTGGGCAGCCCGTAGCAGCGGGCGACCGCGGAGAGGTCGAGCAGCTCGGTGGCCGACAGGTTGCGCAGGTCGGCGAGCACCTCCTCGCCGGAGCGGCCGCGCCGGCCGCTGGGCAGGTAGTCGCGGACCAGCAGTCCGCGGTCCTCCTCGACGCCGGCGAGCATCTCGTCCAGCTGGAGGGCGAGCAGCCGGCCGTCGGTGCCCAGCTCGACGACGAAGCCCTCGATCTCGTCGGCGATCCGGCGGACCATCTCCAGCCGCTGCGCCACGCTCATCGCGTCGCGGACGGTGACCAGGTCCTCGATCTCCAGCGCCGAGAGGGTGCTGGCCACCTCGTCCAGGCGCAGCTTGTACCGCTCGAGCGCCGCGAGGGCCTGGTTGGCGCGCGCCAGGATGGTGGTCGGGTGCTCGAGGGTGTAGCGGCGGCCGGCCACGTACACCGAGATGATGTGCATCGACTGGCTGACCGAGATCACCGGGAAGTCGGTCTGGAGGGCCACCCGCTCCGCGGTGCGGTGCCGGGTGCCCGACTCCTCGGTGGGGATCGTCGGGTCGGGCATCAGGTGCACGCCGGCGCGGACGATCCGGGTGCCGTCGTAGGAGACGATGACCGCGCCGTCCATCTTGGCGAGCTCGCGCAGCCGGGTGGCCGACAGGGCGACGTCGAGGGCGAAGCCGCCGGTGCACAGGGACTCGACGACCCGGTCGTAACCGAGCACGATGAGCGCACCGGTCCGGCCGGCGAGGATCCGCTCCAGGCCGTCCCGCAGAGGCGTTCCCGGGGCGATCCGACCGAGCAGTTCCCGCAGTGCGGCCTCTGGGTCCACGGCGGGGGGCACGAGCGCTCCTGACGGTCGGGCGGTACGGCGGCCGATTCTACGTGCCTGGTCTCCGGCCGCGGTCACCTCGGGTCGCCCGTGGGGTGTGACCCCTGCCGCGAACGGGCCGGTGGGGGTCACCACAGCCGGCCGAACACCGCCCCCAGGTCGGGCACCTCGACCAGGCGCATCCCCTTGGGGGCCGGGCCCGGGTCCTCCGGCACCAGGGCCAGCGTGTAGCCCTGCCGGGCGGCCTCCGCGAGGCGCCGGCCGAGCCCGCCGACCCGGCGGATCTCCCCGGACAGCCCGACCTCGCCGAGCGCGATCACGCCCTCGGGGAGCGGCCGGTCCTTGGCGGCCGAGCCGATGGCCAGCGCGAGCGCCAGGTCGGCGGCGGGCTCGGCGATCTTGACCCCACCCACCGAGGCGGCGAACACGTCGGCGTCGCCGAGCTTGACCCCGCCGCGGCGCTCGACGACGGCGTTGACCATCGCCACCCGCTGGGAGTCCAGCCCGCTGACCGCCCGGCGCGGCGAGCCGCCGCCGTTGTTGGACGACACCAGCGCCTGCACCTCGGCCAGCAGCGGGCGGCTGCCCTCCATGGCCACGGTGACGCAGCTGCCGGGCACCGGGGCGGCCCGGCGGGACACGAACAGGTGCGAGGGGTCGGGGACGCCGATCACCCCGCTGTCGGCGATCTCGAAGCAGCCGATCTCGTCGGCCGGGCCGAACCGGTTCTTCGTGGCCCGGATCATCCGCAGCGTCGAGTGCCGCTCCCCGTCGAAGGAGATGACCACGTCGACGAGGTGCTCCAGCGCCCGCGGGCCGGCGATCGCGCCGTCCTTGGTCACGTGGCCGACCAGGATCGTGGTGATGCCCCGGGACTTGGCCACCGCGCTCAGCGCGCTGGCCACGGCCCGCACCTGGCTGGCGCCGCCGTCGGTGCCGTCGACGGCGGGGGAGCGGACCGTCTGCACGCTGTCGAGCACCAGCAGCGTCGGCTGCACGTCGTCGATGTGGGCGAGCACCGCGGACAGCTCGGTCTCGGCGGCGAGGTAGAGCTCGTCGTGCAGCGCCCCGATCCGCTCGGCCCGCAGCCGCACCTGGGCGGCGGACTCCTCCCCGGACACGACGAGGGTGGGGCCGTTGGTCGCGGCGACCCGGTGGGCGACCTCGAGCAGCAGGGTGGACTTGCCGACGCCGGGCTCGCCGGCGACCAGCAGCACCGCCCCGGGCACCAGCCCGCCGCCGAGCACCCGGTCGAACTCCTCGATGCCGGTGGGCACCGCGCGGGCGCCGGCGAGCTCGACCTGGGCGATGGGCAGGGCGCGGGCGGTGACCGGGCCGGCGCTGACCGCGCGCAGCGGCGCGGCGACCGCGCCGACCTCCTGCACGGTGCCCCAGGCCTGGCACTCGGGGCAGCGGCCGACCCACTTCGCCGACGTGTAGCCGCACTCGGTGCAGCGGTGGGCGGGGCGGGCGGACTTCACCGAGGGAGGCACCCGTCCATCGTGGACGGGGGGTACGACAGTCCGGGGCAGGCGCCCGGGACCGCCGCAGGGCCGGACGTCAGCCGGCGCCGCCGCCGCGCTGCTCGTCGGCCTCGGTCGGGTTGAAGTCGAACGGCGTCTCGCGCGGCAGGCCGCGGGTCGGGGTGGACACCAGGGTGGTGACGTCCACGCTGCCGGCCCGCTCGAAGGTCAGCGTGAGCGTGATGTGCTGGCCCACCGTCAGCTCCTTCGTGAGCCCGTTGAGGGTCACGACCGCGCCGTTGCCGCCCAGGTAGACGTTGCCGTCGGCCGGGACCGTCAGCTCGCCGCCGCTCACCGACGGCGGGGGAGCGGTCTGCCCGGTGGGCACCGCACCGGTGGCGGTCGCGGCGGCCCCCGCGGGAGCCGGGGTGATGGTCGCGCTGGAGAAGTCGTCGCCGCTGACGTCGGTCAGCACGTCGTCCTCGTCGCCGGCGTTGACCAGCCCGGCCAGCAGCTGGGCGTCGGCGCCCGCCGGGTACGAGCCGGTCGACGGGTAGGCCAGGCGGGCCTCGCGCACGGTGATGTTGCCGACGGCGGCCTCGCCGCCGTTCTTGGCCCGCTGCTGGGTGGCGGTCTGCGACACCTGGCCCGCGCTGCACGCCGACAGCGCGACCGGGGACAGGACCAGAACACCGATCGCGGCAGCGCGCACTGCGCGGTTCACAGCGTGACCTCCAGGGGGACGTGCAGGCGTGGTGCGGGCACCCGCCCGTGGCTGGGTTCGGGGTGCACCGGTCGCGCAGAGCGTAACGGTCACCCCACCATGTCCGCTGGGAGGTGAGGGGGTGACCGCGGATCGGACGGCCGGCACGCCAGGACAGGGTGACCCGGCGCTGGGGGACTTCCCAGCTCATGCCCCGGATACGCGCCGGTGGTGCTTCGCCGACCAGCTCGGCGCGCACTTCCTCGACGCGCCGGACCAGCCGGTGCTGCTGGTGGAGTCCCGGGCGGTGTTCCGGCGGCGCCGGTTCCACCGGCAGAAGGCGCACCTGCTGCTGTCGGCGCTCCGGCACCGGGCGGCGGAGCTGGGCGACCAGGCGGTGTTCCTGCAGACGGACACCTACGCCGAGGCGCTGGACCAGGTGCGCGAGCCGCTGTCGGTGTGCGCGCCCACCACCTGGCCGGCGCGCGACTTCGTGCTGCGGCGTCCGGGCGTGGAGGTGCTCGCCGCCCGCGGGTTCGTCACCGACCAGACGCGGTTCGGCAACTGGATCGCCCACCGCCGGGGACGGCTGCTGATGGACGACTTCTACCGGGACGCCCGGCGGCTGCACGACGTGCTGATGGACGGCGCCGAGCCGGTGGGCGGGAAGTGGAACCTCGACCACGACAACCGGCAGCCCCCGCCCGCCGACGGCCGCTCGCCGGTGCCGCCGCCGGTGCTGCCCGTCGAGGACGAGATCGACGAGCAGGTGCGCGCCGACCTCGACCGCTGGGTCGCCGACGGCGACGTCGCGTTCGTCGGGGACGACGGCCCGCGGCTGTTCCCGGTGACCGCCGCGGAGGCGGAGGTGCGGCTGCAGGACTTCCTCGACCACCGGCTGCGCGAGTTCGGCCCGATCGAGGACGCGATGCTCGCCGAGGAGCCGTGGCTGGCCCACTCGATGCTCTCGGCGACCACCAACCTGGGCCTGCTCGACCCCCGGGAGATCGTGCACCGCGCGGAGCAGGCGTGGCGGGACTCGGTGGCCGAGGGCGACCCGCTGCCGCTGAACTCGGTGGAGGGCTTCGTCCGGCAGGTGATGGGCTGGCGGGACTGGATCTGGCACCTGTACTGGCAGCTGGGGCGCGAGTACCGGCACGGCAACGCGCTGGACGCCCAGGAGGAGGTGCCGGCGTGGATGGCCGAGCTCGACGCCGAGGCGGTCGACGCGAACTGCCTGTCGCACGTGCTGGCCGACGTCCGGGACCGCGGCTGGGTGCACCACATCCCGCGGCTGATGGTGCTGGGCAACTACGCGCTGCAGCGCGGCATCCGGCCGCTGGCGATGACCGACTGGATGCACCGGGTGTTCGTCGACGCCTACGACTGGGTGATGGTCGCCAACGTGGTCGGCCTGAGCCTGCACGCCGACGGCGGGGTGCTGGCCACCAAGCCCTACGCGGCCGGCGGCGCCTACATCGACCGGATGAGCGACTACTGCGGCGGTTGCCGGTACGACCCGAGGAAGCGGGTGGGGGAGGACGCCTGCCCGTTCACCGCCGGCTACTGGGCCTTCCTGGACGGCAACCGCGAGCGCCTGGCCCCCAACCTGCGGATGCGCCAGCCGCTGGCCGGGCTCGGCCGCCTCAAGGACCTGGACGCCGTCGTCGAGCAGGAGCGGCTGCGCGGGACCGACGCCCCCTAGGCCAGCGATGCGCCCCCGGCCAGCAGCAGGACCACGTCCAGCACCGTCAGCAGCATGACCGCGGGGAACGCCAGCCGGCGGGCCCGCGGGCTGCCCGCCAGCGCGGCGACCACCGCGGCCGGGACGGCGACGGCGGCGCCGACCCAGGCGAGGGTGCTGGGCGGGCCGTCGGGGCCCAGCACCAGCAGCGCGGTCGCGGCACCGAGGCACAGCGCGCCGAAGACCGCGGAGACCACCGGCCCGACCCGGTGGGGGAGGCCGCGCACGCCGGTGGCGAGGTCGTCGGCCACGTCGGGCGCGACGTTGGCGACGTGCGCGGCGCCGCCCAGCGCCGCCCCCGCGCCCACCAGCCACCACGGCGCGCCCGGCTGGCCGGGGGCGGCGGCCACCACGCCGGCGGGCAGCGCGCCGAAGCCGGTCAGGTACGGGACGACGGACGCCGCCGTCCGCTTGAGCCCGAGGTCGTAGGCCCACCCGCTCGCGACGAGCACCAGCAGCAGCCCGGGCACCAGGCCGAGCAGCAGCGACAGCACCACCGACAGGAGCAGCCCGGTCAGCGCCGCGGCGCGCAGCGTGGCCGGCGTCACCACGCCCTGGACGACCGGCTTGTCCGGCCGGCCGACCGCGCGGTCCCGGTCGGCGTCCAGCCAGTCGTTGCACCAGCCGATGGACACCTGACCTGCGAGGACGGCTGCCCCGACGAGCACGGTGCGGCCCGGGGACACGCCCGCGGCGACGGCGAGCAGCACCGCGACAGCGGTGACCGCGACGGCCGGCGGGAGGTGCGTGGCACGGGCCAGGCCGACGGCCGCCGATCCGGCCGACACGCGCTGCCGTGGAGCGCTCACACGCACACCAACCCCCATCTGTCAACCCCACCCTGACCTCGCCATGGGCCTCTGACCAGCACTTTTGGCTGAACTCGACGAGCCGGACCGGATTCTCCCGTGGTAACCTGGGATGAGCGAAAGGGGTCACACACACATGGGCTTCACTGTCGGCGAGACCGTTGTCTACCCGCACCACGGCGCTGCGCTCATCGAAGCGATCGAGAAGCGCGTCATCAAGGGCGAAGAGAAGGCCTACCTCGTGCTCAAGGTCGCCCAGGGCGACCTGACCGTGCGCGTCCCTGCGGACAACGCGGAGATCGTCGGCGTCCGCGACGTCGTCGGCCAGGAGGGCCTCAACCGCGTTTTCGAGGTCCTGCGTGCCCCCCACACCGAGGAGCCGACCAACTGGTCCCGCCGGTACAAGGCGAACCTGGAGAAGCTGGCCTCGGGTGACGTGAACAAGGTCGCCGAGGTCGTCCGCGACCTGTGGCGGCGCGACAAGGACCGTGGGCTGTCCGCCGGCGAGAAGCGGATGCTGTCCAAGGCCCGCCAGATCCTGGTCAGCGAGCTCGCGCTCGCCGAGGGCACCAACGAGGACAAGGCCGAGGTCCTGCTCGACGAGGTGCTCGCCTCCTGAGCGCAGGGCTCCACCCCGGCACCACCCAGAACGCTCCCGTGCACGCTGTCGGCATCGTCGCAGCGGCCGGGAGCGGTCTGCGTCTGGGGGCAGAACTCCCGAAGGCGCTGGTCCCGCTCGGCGGCCGCCCGCTGGTCTGCTGGGCGGTCGACTCGCTGCGCGCCGGTGGCGTCGCCGAGGTCGTCGTCGCGGTGCCCGCGCCGCAGCGCGCCGCCTTCACCGCCGTCCTCCCCGACGACGTGCACGTGGTGCTCGGCGGGGACACCCGCACCGCGTCGGTGCGCGCCGCGCTCGCGGCCGCCCGCGAGCACGCCGCGGACGACGAGCGCACCGCCGTCCTGGTGCACGACGCAGCCCGGCCGCTGACCCCGCCGGAGGTCGTCGCCCGGGTGCTGGCCGCGCTGGCCGACGGCGCCGACGCGGTCGTGCCGGTGCTGCCGGTCGTCGACACCACGATCGTCGTGGACGCCGACGGCCGGGTCGCCGCCGACGTCCCGCGGGCCCCGCTGCGCCGGGTGCAGACCCCGCAGGGCTTCGACCGGGCCACCCTCGTCGAGGCCTACGCCCGCTCGCACGGCACCGCCGCGGAGTTCACCGACGACGCCTCGGTGGTGCGCGCCGCCGGCATCCGGGTGCACACCGTCGAGGGCGACGAGCGCGCCGCCAAGATCACGGTCGCGCACGACCTGCGGATGGCCGAGCTCCAGGTGCAGGGGTCCCGGTGAGCGCCGAGCTGCCCCGGGTCGGCATCGGCACCGACGTGCACCCGGTCGAGCCGGGCCGCGCCTGCTGGCTGGCCGGGCTGGAGTGGCCGGGCGTCGACGGCTGCGCCGGGCACTCGGACGGCGACGTCGCCGCGCACGCGCTCACCGACGCGCTGCTGTCGGCCGCCGGCCTCGGCGACATCGGCGGCCTGCTCGGCACCGACGACCCGCGCTGGGCGGGTGCCCGCGGTGCCGCGGTGCTCGAGCACGTCCGCGAGGTGCTCACCGCCGCCGGCTGGCGGATCGGCAACGCCGCCGTCCAGCTGGTCGGCAACACCCCCAAGCTCAGCCCCCGGCGCGCGGAGGCGGAGGCCGCGCTGTCGGCCGCGCTCGGCGCCCCGGTCAGCGTCACCGCCACCACCACCGACGGGCTCGGGCTCACCGGCCGCGGCGAGGGCCGGGCGGCAGTCGCGACCGCGCTGGTCGTCCGCGACGGGTCCGTAGGATCGTCCGGGTGAGCCTCCGCCTGTACGACACGGCCGTGCGTGCCGTGCGCGACTTCACGCCCCTGCGTGCAGGACAGGTCTCCATGTACGTCTGCGGGCTGACCGTGCAGGGCCCGCCGCACATCGGCCACGTGCGGTCCGCCGTCGTCTTCGACGTCTTCCGCCGTTGGCTGACCGCGAGCGACCTGCAGGTCACCTACGTCCGCAACGTCACCGACATCGACGACAAGATCCTCGCCAAGGCCGCCGCCGCCGGCGAGGAGTGGTGGGCGTGGGCGTACGAGAACGAGCGGGCGGTCACCCGGGCGTACGACGCGCTCGGCGTGCTGCCGCCCACCTACGAGCCGCGCGCGACCGGGCACGTGCCGGAGATGGTCGAGCTCATCGAGCGGCTCATCGCCGGCGGGCACGCCTACGCCGTCGACGGCGACGTGTACTTCGACGTCCGCTCGTTCGCCGGCTACGGCGAGCTGACCGGGCAGCGGATCGGCGACCTGCAGCCCGCCGCCGACACCGAGACCGACGAGCGCAAGCGCGATCCCCGCGACTTCGCGCTCTGGAAGGCGCACAAGCCGGGCGAGCCCGGCACCGCGTCCTGGCCCACGCCGTGGGGCCGCGGGCGGCCGGGCTGGCACCTGGAGTGCTCGGCCATGGTCGGCAAGTACCTGGGCGCGGAGTTCGACGTCCATGGTGGTGGGCTCGACCTGCGCTTCCCGCACCACGAGAACGAGCGCGCCCAGTCGCAGGCCGCCGGCGACCCGTTCGCCCGGTACTGGCTGCACCACGGCTGGGTGACCATGGGCGGCGAGAAGATGAGCAAGTCGCTGGGCAACACCGCGCTGGTCGACGAGGTCGTCCAGCGGGTGCGCCCGGTCGAGGTGCGCTACTACCTCGTCGCGCCGCACTACCGCTCGACGGTGGAGTTCACCGAGGCGGCGCTCGAGGAGGCCGGCGCCGCCTACCGGCGGATCGAGAGCTTCGTGACCCGGGCCGCGCAGCGGGTCGGGGCGGAGGCCGGGAAGCCGTTCCTCGCGCCGGAGTTCGTCGCCGCGATGGACGACGACCTCGGGACGCCGGCCGCCGTGGCCGCCGTCCACGAGGTGGTGCGGCAGGGCAACACCGCCCTCGCCGCGGACGACGAGGCGGGCACCGCCGCCGCGCTCGGCGCGGTGCGCGCCATGCTGGGCGTGCTGGGGCTCGACCCGCTCGACCCGCACTGGGCCCAGGGGGAGGGCAGCGGCCGGCTGGCCGAGGTCGCCGACGGACTGGTGTCGTTGGCCCTCGAGCAGCGCCAGGCCGCCCGGGCCCGCAAGGACTACGCAGCTGCGGACGCGATCCGTGACCAGCTCGCCGGCATGGGCGTGACGGTCGAGGACACCCCGCAGGGACCACGTTGGGAGATCACTCGCTGATGGCCGGCAACAGCCAGCGCCGGGGCCGCACGAGCGGATCCGGCAAGAAGGGCGCCACCACCGGGACCGGTGGCAAGAACCGCAGGTCGCTCGCCGGCCGGGGAGCCACGCCGAAGGCCAGCGACCGGCCGCACCACCCCGCCTACAAGGCGGCGAAGGCCGCAGCTGCCCGGCAGGACAACCGGGCCCGGGTGCAACGGCGCAACGAGGAGCAGCCCGAGCTGCTGCTCGGCCGCAACCCCGTGCTCGAGGCGCTGCGCGCGGAGATCCCGGCGACGGCGCTCTACGTCGTCACCGGCGACAGCACCCGGGGCGGTACCGACGAGCGGATCGCCGAGTCGGTCCAGCTCGCCGCCGACCGCGGGCTGCCGCTGCTCGAGGTGGGCAAGGCGGAGTTCGACCGGATGTCGAACGGGTCGCTGCACCAGGGCATCGGCCTGATGGTGCCGCCGTACGACTACGCGCACCCCGACGACCTGCTCGACCTGGCCCGCGACTCGGGCCGCCCGCCGCTGCTGGTCGCGCTGGACGGCGTGACCGACCCGCGCAACCTCGGTGCGGTCATCCGCTCGGCGGCCGCGTTCGGCGCGCACGGCGTGGTCGTGCCCGAGCGCCGGTCGGTCGGCGTCACCGGGTCGGCCTGGCGCACCAGCGCCGGTGCCGCCGCCCGGCTGCGGGTCGCCCGGGCCACCAACCTGGCCCGCGCTCTCGGCTCCTACCAGGACCAGGGCCTGCAGACGGTCGGGCTGGCCGCGGACGGCGACATGAGCATCCACGACTACGACGGCTTCACCGACCCGGTGGCGCTGGTCGTGGGCGCGGAGGGCGCGGGGCTGTCCCGGCTGGTGCGGGAGCGCTGCGACGTCGTCGTCTCCATCCCGATCACCCGGGACACCGAGTCGCTCAACGTCAGCGTCGCCGCCGGCATCGCCCTCTACCAGGCGGCCTCGGCCCGCCGGTAGCGCGCGGCACGGCCGCGCGCCGTGTGACACCCTGGGCGGCAGGGCCAGCAACGGCTCCCGGACGAGCAGCGCCGTACCCGGACAGCGACAAGACGGCGTCCAGGAGATCACCGTGTACTGGCTCGTCCTCATCCTGTCCGGCGGCCTCGAGGCGGTCTGGGCGACCGCCCTCGACCGCTCGGAGGGCTTCAGCCGCCCCTGGCCCGTCGTCGTCTTCCTCGTCGCGCTGGCCGGCAGCATGGCCGGTCTCGCCTACGCGCTGCACGGCCTGCCGGTCGGCACCGCCTACGCGGTCTGGGTGGGCATCGGCGCCGCGCTGACCGCCGGCTGGGCGATGGCCACCGGGCAGGAACCGGTGTCGGTGGTCCGGGCCCTGCTGCTGCTGGGCATCGTCGGCTGCGTCGCGGGGCTCAAGCTCACCTCCTGACCGGTCAGGACAGCAGCTGGCCCACGGTGTAGATCACCAGGCCGGCCAGCCCGCCGACGACCGTGCCGTTCACCCGGATCCACTGCAGGTCGCGGCCGACCTGCAGCTCGATCCGGCGGCTGGTCTCCTCGGTGTCCCAGCGGGCGACCGTGGTGCCGACCAGCTCGGCGGCGTCGGCGGCGAACCGCTCGACCGTCCAGCCGGCGGCCCGCTCGGTCTGCCGCTGCACCAGCTCGCGCACGGTCGGGTCCTCCTGGAGCAGCCGGGCCCCGCGGCGGATCAGCGCGACCAGCCGCACCCGCAGCTCCGACCCGGGGTCGGCGGCGGCGGTGACCAGGCCCTTCTTCGCGTTGCTCCACAGCGAGCCGGACCACGTGCGGACGGCGGGGTGGTCGAGCACGTCCTCCTTGAACCGCTCGACCCGCGCCGCGGTGTCCGGGTCGGTGCGCAGCGCCGCGATGTAGGCGCGCAGCCGCCGGTCGTACACCCGGCGCAGCTCGTGCCGGGGGTCGTCGCCGACCTCCTCGAGGAACCCGTGCATCAGCGCGAACACCCGGTCGAACACCCGGTCGTCGACCCAGTCGGGCACCCAGGACGGCGAGGCGTCACCGAGCCGGGCGCGGAAGACGACCCGGTTCTCGGCGAGGAAGCGGCTCAGCGCCTGCATCGCCGCCGACAGCACCTCCTGGTGCCGGTCGCCGTCGACGGCGAGCTCGAGCACCCGGGCCAGCACCGGCGCGGCCGGGGTCTCCCGGAGCTTGCGGTCGACCAGGGCGGCGACGGCGGGCTGCACCTCGTCGTCCTCGACCAGGTCGGCGAGCGCGCCCAGCGCGGCCCCGGCGTCCCCGGCCAGCCGCTCGGCCCGCCCGGGCGCGGCGAGGAAGGCGCCCAGCCGGCCGGGCACGTCCATGCCGGCCAGCCGGTCGACGACCACCGCCCGGGTCAGGAAGTTCTCCTGCACGAAGGTGCCCAGGCTGGTGCCGATCTGGTCCTTCTTGCGCGGGATGATCGCGGTGTGCGGGATCGGCAGCCGCAGCGGGTGCCGGAACAGCGCGGTGACGGCGAACCAGTCGGCGAGCGCGCCGACCATCGACGCCTCCGCGGTGGCCCGCACGTAGCCGACCCAGGTGCGGCCGTCGCCGAACAGCACGCAGGCGAGGAAGACCAGCGCGGCCAGCAGGAAGAGCCCGGTGGCCAGCCGCTTCATCCTGCGCAGGCCCTCGGCGCGGGCCGGGTCGTCGAGCGAGCCGGCCAGCGGGACGGACGTGGACGTCGAGGCCGGCACCTGCCCGAGCCTAGGACGGCGGGTGCACCGTCCGCCCACCGGACGACGACGACCCCGGCACCGCGGGGGTCCGGTGCCGGGGTCGTCGGTCCTGGGCTGGCTGGGTGGGTCCGACCAGCCGGTGTCTCAGTCGGCCTCGTCCAGGGTGACGTCGACCTTCGTGGTGTCGTTGCCGCGGCGGACGGTGAGCGTGACCTTGTCGCCCGGGTCCTCGCTGCGGACGGCGGCGGTCAGCTCGGTCGAGGTGGTCACCTGCCGGTCGCCGACGGCGATGATCACGTCGCCGGGGCGCAGGCCGGCGTCGGCGGCCGGGCTGCCGTCGGTGACCTGGGCGATCGTGGCGCCGGTGCCCACCTCGGAGTTGCCGTTCGCGGTGGCCGTCTGCGCGCTGACCCCGAGCAGCGCGTGCGTCGCCTTGCCCGTGTCGACGATCTGCTGGGCGATCCGCTTGGCGGCGTTCGACGGGATGGCGAAGCCGACGCCGATGTTGCCGCTCTGCGCGTCCTGCCCGCCGGGGCTGCCGGAGGCGACGGTCGCGATCGCCGAGTTGATGCCGATGACCTCGCCGGCGCTGTTCACCAGCGGGCCACCGGAGTTGCCCGGGTTGATCGCGGCGTCGGTCTGGATGGCGTCGATGACCGTGCTGTCGTTCTGCGTCGAGCCGGTCTGCACCGCGCGGTTGGTCGCGCTGATGATGCCGTCGGTGACGGTGTTGGACAGCCCCAGCGGCGCGCCGATCGCCACCGCGGTGTCGCCGACCTGGACCTTCTCCGAGTCGGCGAACGTGGCCGGGGTGAGGTCGCGGGCGTCGGACAGCTTGATGACCGCGAGGTCCGACGTCGGGTCGGTGCCGACCACGGTGGCGTCGTAGAGGGTGCCGTCGGTGGTGCGCACCTGGACGGTGGCCTGGCTGGTGGCGCTGTCGAGGGTGACCACGTGGTTGTTGGTGAGCACGTAGCCGTCCTTGCTCAGCACGACGCCCGAGCCCGAGCCGCTGCCGCCGCTGGCCGTCACGTAGATCGTCACCACGCTCGGCGCCGCCTTGGCCGCGGCCGCGGTGGCGGTGGTGGCCGACTGCGGGTCCTTGATGACGACGTTCTGCGCCGACGTCGCGCCCGAGGCGACCACGGTGCCGTCGCCGTCCAGGCCGGCGACCGCCGCGCCCGCCCCGCCGCCGATCAGCGCACCGGCGACCAGGCCGGCGACGCCGATCCGCCAGCGGCCGGAGCGGCGGGCCTTGTCGGCCGGCTGCGCGGGCGCCTGGAACAGCGGCGGCACCTGGCCGGGCTGGCCGGGCTGGCCGGCCTGGCCCTGCGGCGTGCTCCAGCCGGCCGGCTGACCGGTCCAGCCCTGGTGCGGGGCGCCGTACCCGGCCGGCTGGTGCGGGGCGCCGTACGGGGGGACGCCGAAGCGCTCGGTCGGCTGGCGGCCGGTGTCCCCGGCGGGGTGCTGCCCGCCGGTCCAGCCCGGCTGCGCGGGGGTGCCGGCAGCCCAGCCCGGCTGGCCCCCGCCGGCCGGCGGCTGCTGCGGCGTCCCCGGGGTCCCGGGCGTGCCCGTGCTCCCCGTGCCGTTCTGCTCGGTCACTGGTCTTCCCTCCCACCCGCGGGGGCCCTCCCCGGCGCGTTGCCACCACTGTGCCCCGGTGGCCCAGCCGGACGCTGGTGGTGCGCTGTGAGTTCCCTGGACGCGCTGGGCGGCCCGCGCGGTGCGTCGGTCCGCGACGCGCCGGGCGGCGGTTGACCGGGAGCCGGACGGGGAAGGGCGGGGGCACGACCGCGGGGGCGCCCCCCGCCGTCGTCCTTCTGCACCCCCGTTCCAGCCTCGGAGGCCGCCGGTGTCGGCACGCGGTCCGCTCGCCCGGCTCTCGCTCGGGCTCCTGTTCCTCCTCGCCGGCGCGCTCGCCGTGGTCGGCGGGGTGGCGATCCGCGGAGCCGGGCTGGTGGCCGTGCTGCTGGCCGCCGTCGTCGCCGCCTGCGTGGCCGCCGGTGTCGCCCGGGAGTCGCACCCCGTGGCCGCCCGGCAGGCCGGGCTCGACGCCGCGTGGCGGGCGGTCGCCTGGACCGTCGGCGGGCTGCTGGTGGTCTGCGGGGCCGGTGCGCTGGCCGGGCCGGGCGCCGCGGCGCTCGCGGTGCTGCTGCTCCTCGGTGCGCTCACCGCCCGGCCGCTGCTGGCCCGCTCCCGCCGGGGCCCGACCGCCCCCGGGTCGCGGGTGGTGCCGTTCCCCGGGCCGGCGACCGGGCGCCCGACCGGTCCCGTGCCGGCTCACGGGTCCCGGCCGGCGGCGGGGCCTCTGGCGGCCGCCGGTGGTCCCGGCTGGGCCGCCGACCTCACCGTGGCCGAGCTCGGCCGGGCCTGGGTGCGCAGCTCCGCCGCGCTGGCGGCCACCCGTGACCCGGCCGCCCGCATCCGGCTGGTCGCCCGCCGGCAGCAGGCGCTCGACGAGCTCGAGCGCCGCGACCCGGAGGGGTTCGCCCGCTGGCTGGCCGCCGGCGCGACCATCGACAGCGACCCGTCCGGCTGGGTGTCGCCGCCGTCGTCCAGCGGGAGCGAGGCCGCCTGACCCGGCGGGTCAGTCGCGCAGCTCGAGCCCCGCGATCAGGGCGCTGAGGTCGACCGACGCCGGGTCGGGCAGCCGGTCGATCGCCAGCTGCATGGTCTCGACCGCCGCCGCGTCGAACCGGTCGGAGACCCCGGCGGTCTGCAGCGCAGCCTGGATCAGCCGGGCGTCCTTGGTGGCGCCGGTGAGCCCGAAGCTGACCGGGTGCTCGCCGCTGATCATGTTCTTCGCCTTCAGCTTGGCGTAGGGGGTGTCCATCGGGCCGCCGTCGACCGCGTCGAGGAACAGCTGCGGGTCCAGGCCCAGGCCGCGGGCCAGCGCCACCGACTGCGCCGTGCCCACGCTGATCGAGATCAGCCAGGCGTTGCACGCCATCTTCAGCCGGCTGCCCGCGCCGGTCTCCCCGGCCCAGACGGTCTTGCGGCCCAGCGCGTCGAGCACTGGGCCGAGCGCCTCGCGCTGCTCCTCCGGACCCGAGGCCAGCATCACCAGCTGGCCCTGCTCGGCCGGCTGCTTGGTGCCGAGCACCGGGCAGTCGACCAGCACCAGGTCCAGCTCGCGGGCCACCTCGGCGACCCGCTCGATCCCCTCGACGCCCACCGTCGAGCACTGCAGCCACACGGTGCCGGCCGGCACCTGGGCCTGGCGGACCACCTCGATCGCGGAGTCGGCGTCGAACAGCATGGTCAGGACGACGTCCGCGCCGGCCACCGCCTCGGCGGCGGACCCGAACGCCTCGGCACCGGTGCCGGTGAGCGCCCGGGCCTTGCTCGCGTCGCGGTTCCACATGCGCACGGGGAGGCCCTCCCGCCGCAGCGAGCGGACCATGCCCGCGCCCATCGTGCTTGTGCCGAGGACCGCCACCACCGGTTGTGTCATGAGCCGATCCTCCGTCGCGCGCCGCCGGTCGGCAGCCCGGGCCCGGGCCGGCCGGCCCGGTAGCCTGACCGCACCCGCCCCATTAGCTCAGTGGTAGAGCACCCGCCTTGTAAGCGGAAGGTCGTCCGTTCAATCCGGACATGGGGCTCGACGACGCGGAGTGGCACGGCAGGATGGCCGCCGTGCCCCGACCTGCGCTCCCGCCCGCGACCGCGGTGGCCCGGCGGGGCCTCTTCCTGCCGCCGTTCGACGCGCTGGCCGACCCGGTGCTGCTCGGCGACCTCGCGGTGGAGGCGGAGCAGGCGGGGTGGGACGGCGTCTTCCTCTGGGACCACCTGCTCTACAGCGAGCCGGTGCGCGAGATCGCCGATCCCTGGACCTGCCTCGCCGCGATCGCCGTCCGCACGTCCCGGCTGCTGCTCGGCCCGATGGTGACGCCGCTGACCCGGCGGCGCCCGCAGGTGCTGGCCCGGCAGGCGGTCACCCTCGACCGCCTCTCCGGCGGCCGGCTGGTGCTCGGCTTCGGGCTCGGGGACGACGGCGGGGTCGGCGAGCTGTCGCGGTTCGGCGAGGAGCTCGACGCCCGGGTGCGCGCCGCGCGGCTGGACGAGGGGCTGGAGCTGCTGCGGTCGCTGCTGGCCGGCGGCGACGTCGACCACGACGGCGAGCACTTCACCGCCCGCGACGTCCGCTTCCTGCCGACCGCCGCGCGGCCCGAGGGCATCCCGATCTGGATCGGCGGGCGCTGGCCGAACCGGGCACCGCTGCGCCGGGCCGCCCGGTACGACGGCGCCTTCGTCATCTCGGTGCCCGGGCCGGACGACCTGGCCGCGGTGCTGACCACCGTCGCCGGGTCGCGGCCGGACGGCGCGGCCGCGTTCGACCTCGTGGTCGAGCTGCCGCCGGGGGCCGACGCCGCCACGTGGGCGGCGGCCGGCGCGACGTGGGTGCTGACCCGGGTGGGGCCCTACGGTTTGGACCTCGCCGAGGTGCGGCGCGTCGTGCGGAACGGCCCGGGCTGACCGCGGGCATCCGGTCGCGGGGCGCGCCGGGCCGTGCCAGGGTCGAGGTGACCTTGAAACCGGCACGAGGAGGACCCGTTGAGCGACCACGTCTACCGGCTGAGCGAGATCGTCGGCAGCTCCACGACCAGCGTCGACGACGCCGTCCGCACCGCGGTCAAGAAGGCCTCGCAGACGGTGCGCAACATCGAGTGGTTCCAGACCTCGGAGATCCGCGGCCAGGTCGTCGACGGGGACGTCGCCTACTTCCAGGTCACCCTCAAGATCGGCTTCCGCGTCGACGACTGAGCGGTCAGGCCAGGACGACGTCCGAGCCGCGGACGGCGACCTGCACCGGGGCCAGCGGCTCCTCCGCCGGGCCGCGCAGGACCGCGCCCGTGCCCGGGTCGAACTCCGACCCGTGGCACGGGCAGCCCAGCGGCCCGTCGTCCGTGGCCCGCACCCGGCAGCCCTGGTGGGTGCAGGTGGCGTCGAAGGCGACCGCGGTGTCCTCCGTCGGCCGGCCCACCACCACCCGGCGGCCGTTCAGCGACACCTCGTAGGCGCCGCCCACCGGGACGTCGGCCAGGGCCACGACCCGGTCGCCGCGCCCGACACCGGTGAGCTCGGGCACCTGCTCCCCGGAGCACGCGGCGAGCGCCAGCAGCCCCGCGCCGGCACCCCCGGCGGCGAGCAGCGACCGGCGGGAGAAGCAGGGGTCCACGAGGAGCCATCCTGCCCGGCGGCCTAGTCGAAGCTGCCGGCCCCACCCGAGCGGTAGCGGGCGCGCCGCTCGATCCGCTCGCGCTCGGCCCGCTCCTCCCGCACCTGGGCGGTGGTGCCCGGCGGGTACCCGGCCTTCCGGGCGCGGTGCTCGGTGGTCTCGACCATGTAGGCGACCGAGTAGATCAGCCCGATGACGATGCCCCCGGCGGCCGCGGTGAGCCGGTAGACGAACTCGACGAACGGCACGACCAGCACCACGACGACGACCGGGGTCAGCTGGACGAGTGCCCGGGACAGGTGCCGCCACACCCAGGTGCGCCGGGTGGTGTCGGCGAGCACCCAGGGCGCCAGGCGCCGCGGCAGGCCGCCGCCGAAGGCGTACCAGACCCACTGGAGCGGGTTGGGACGGTCAGCCGGCACACCGAGAACGGTAGGCCTCCGCACAGGCCGGTGCCGGGGTCCGCCCGCTCACAGCCGGTTGGTCCAGGTGTGCGCGTTGGCCGCCTCCTCGTAGTCCAGCTCCTGCAGCACCCCGCGCACCACCTCGTCGTCCACCGTGCCCCGGTCGCGCTCCACCATCAGCGCCTCGCGCTGGGCGCGGACGACCTGCTGGCGGATGTGCCGGAAGCTCTCCGCGCGTCGCCGGCCGCGCTTGGCGTCCTCCTCCTGGTCGGCCCGGATCGCCTGGTGCATGGTGCGGGTGCGGGCCTGCAGCGGGCCGCGGATCCGCTGCTCCCACTGGTCGGCCCGCTCGTCGCCGACCTTGGGGCGGGCCTCGGCGATGAGCTCCTCGGTGCGGCGCAGCGCAGCGGCGGTGGCCCGCTCCTGCAGCCGGAGCTCGCCCTCGGCGTCCCGCTGCCACTGGTCCGGGTCGCGCACCCCGAGCCGGCGGATGAGCGTGGGCAGCGTCAGCCCCTGCAGCAGCAGGGTGCCGATGGTGACCGCGTAGGCGATCCACTGGACGACGCCCCGGTCGGTGAACGGCTCGCCGTCGATCTCCCGCGGCAGCGCGGCGGCCACCGCCAGCGTCACCACCCCGCGCATGCCGGTCCAGGAGATGACGACCTGGTACGTCCACGGCGGCCGGGCCGGCCGCACCCACCGGCGGCCGGGCACCGGCCGGGGCGCGCGCCGCAGCCCCTCCAGCCCGAAGACGAACAGCCCCCGGACGACGACCACCGTCACGAGCACCACCACCGCGGCGACCACCAGCTGCCCGTCGGACCGGTCGGACTCCTGCAGCTCGCCCACGACGTACCGCAGCTCCAGCCCGATCAGCCCGAACACCACCGCCTCGAGCAGCAGGTCCAGCGACGACCACAGCGGCCCCTCCTGCAGCCGCGAGGCGTAGCCGGCCTCGGGGGAGCGGTGCCCGAGGTAGAGCCCGGCGGCGACGACGGCGAGCACGTCGGAGCCCTCCAGCTCCTCGGCCAGCAGGTAGGCGGCGAACGGCACGATCAGCCCGAGCACCGACTCGACCACCGGGTCGTCCAGCCGCAGCCGGACGACGTGCACGACGACGCCGATCACCAGGCCGAGCCCGACGCCGACCCCCACCGCCAGCCCGAAGGTGCCGGCCGCCGACGTCCAGTCCAGCCCGAGCAGCCCGCCGCCGGCACCGAAGACCGCCGCGAGCGCGACCTTGTAGAAGGTCAGCGCAGCCGCGTCGTTGATCAGGCTTTCGCCGGACAGCACGGTCATCACCGGCCGGGGCAGCCCCAGCCGCCGGCCGATCGAGGCCGCGGAGACCGCGTCCGGCGGCGCCACGATCGCGCCGAGCACCAGGGCGACCGGCATGGGCAGGCCGGGCACCACCAGCCGCGCGACGAGCGCCACCACCACCGCGCTGACGAACACCAGGACCACGCCCAGCTGCACGATCGGGTGCAGCAGCGACCGGAAGCCGGCGTAGGAGACGCCCAGCGCCGCCGAGTACAGCAGCGGCGGGAGGACGACGGCCAGCAGCAGCTCGCCGTCCACCTCGAACTCGGGGACGCCCGGCAGGAAGCTGACGCCCAGGCCGACCACGACGAGCAGCAGCGGCGCCTGCCAGCCCAGCCGGCGGGCCACCGCGGTGATCGTGACGGCGGCGAGCACCAGCCCCAGCAGTCCTGCCCCGTGCATGCGTGTTCCTCCGTCGCGAGCCGTGTGGTGCCCATGTTTGCCGCCCGCGGCCGGTTGAGCAGAACGGGGCGGTCAGCGGGCCCGGCCGCGGCCGACGTGCGGGCGGCCGGGCACCCCGCTGGTGGTCCCGGTCGACGTCGCCGACGCCACCGCCGAGGAGCACGACCGGGTCACCGCCGTGACCCACCTCGAGTTCGTCAACGGCACCCGGACGGCGCTGGGCCGCCGCGGTCGCCCCCATCCACGCCCCCGAGCTGACGGCCGACGCGCTCGTGCACGCCAGCGAGCGCCCGCGCCGTGCCTGGTGGGTGGGCCTCCCCACCGTCTGCACCGTGCTCGGTGCCGGCCGACCCCGCAGTTCACGGACCGGTACCTGGCCCGCACCGGCAAGGACGGCCGGTTGACCGGGCAGGACGCGAGCCCGGGCGACCCGGTCGACCTGTTCGCGCCGACCGCGACGCCGGCGCCGACGGCCGGTTCAGCGACCAGCAGTGGACCCGCGACCCGCAGATTCGGGCCAGCCGGCACCACGGCGTGCTGGCCGCGGCGGGCGCCGTCGGGCTCGCCGGGCCGGCCGTGCTGCGCGGCCGCCGCCGCTGGGCCCGGGGCCGTCGGGCAGGGCGTCGCTGGGTACCGTGCCCGGCGTGGACGAACGCCGGGCCGGAGTCGCGGCCGGGCTGTCGGCCTACGTCATGTGGGGCGTCTTCCCGCTCTACTTCCCGCTGCTGGAGCCCGCCGGCGGGCTGGAGATCGTCGCCCACCGGGTGGCCTGGTCGCTGCTGTTCATCGCCGCGCTGCTGTCGGTCCGCCGGGGGTGGGGGCAGGTGCGGGCGGTGCTCCGCGACGGGCGGTCGATGCTGGTGCTGGCGGCCGCCGCGGTGCTCATCGCGGTCAACTGGTCGGTGTACGTCATCGCCGTCAACTCCGGCCACGTCGTCGAGGCCTCGCTCGGGTACTTCATCAACCCGCTGGTCAGCGTGGTGCTCGGCGTCGCGGTGTTCCGCGAGCGGCTGCGGGTGCTGCAGTGGGTGGCCGTGGGCGTCGCCGCGGTCGCGGTCGTCGTCCTCACCGTCGACTACGGGCACCCGCCGTGGATCGCGCTGTCGCTGGCGGCGAGCTTCGGCCTGTACGGGCTGATGAAGAAGCTGGTGCGGGTCGAGGCGGCGCCGGGCCTGTTCGTCGAGACGGCGGTCGTCGTCGTCCCGGCGGTGGTGTTCCTGGCCGTGCTCGAGGCCCGCGGCACCGGGCACTTCGGGCACGCCGGGGCCGGCAACGCCCTGCTGCTGGTCAGCTCCGGCGTGGCCACCGCCGTCCCGCTGCTGATGTTCGCCGCGGCCACCCGCCGGGTGCCGCTGTCGACCATCGGGCTGCTGCAGTACGTCACCCCGCTGCTGCAGCTGGCGGTGGGCGTGTTCGTCCGGCACGAGCCGATGCCCGCCGCCCGGGTCGCCGGGTTCGCGATCGTGTGGCTGGCCCTGGCGGTCTTCACCGTCGACAGCCTGCGGCAGGCGCGCACCACCCGTCGCGCCGCCGCCCTGGTCGCCGCCACGCCCTGAACCGGCCCCGCGCGGACCGCCGACGCGCCCCGGGAGTCCCACCGCGGCCCGGCCCGCGGGACTACCGTCGGGGCTGGAACGCCGGGCACTGCGCCCGGTCGCCGCAGCGAGCACGGAGGCGTCGCCATGAGCACCGACCCGGACGCTGCCACCCCCGGCGCCGAGGGCAGTGCGGCGCCCGGGGCGGATGGGACGGCTGTGACGCCCGAGGTGTCCGTTGCCGATGAGCCGCACGAGGCGCAGGAGGCGGCCGGCGGTGTGACGCTGGGCGCCCGCGACCGCGACGTGCTGGCGTTCGAGCGGCAGTGGTGGCGGTACGGCGGGGCCAAGGAGGAGGCCATCCGGGAGCGGTTCGGCCTGTCCGCGACCAGGTACTACCAGGTCCTCAACGCGGTGATCGACCGTCCGGAGGCGCTCGCCACCGACCCGCTGCTGGTCCGCCGGTTGCGCCGGGTGCGTTCGGCGCGCCAGCGGCAGCGTTCCGGTCGGGTGCTGGGCAGCGAGGGTCGGCGCAGCTAGCCTCGTCACCGTGGGGAGGCATGCGCAGCCGGGCAGTGACGGCCACGTGTCCCAGGACGGTGGGACCTCGGGTCGCCGTCCGGGAACGTCGTCGGTCGCGCCCTGGGAGGACCGTCGTCCGGTGTCGCGGTACGCGGACGAGGTGGGTCCGAACTCCGGCACCATGCCCGGCCCCGGCCGCACCGACCTGCGCCGCGAGGACGTGACGCCCGACGCCGACCCGGCCCGCCGCCGTCCGCCCGCGCGCCCGGCCGCCGCCCCGTCGCCCTCGCCGTCCTCCTCCCTGCCCCCGGCGGGCGGTCGTCGCCGCGCCGACCAGGACGCCGCGCGCGCTGAGCAGCCCCGCGACCGTGAGCCCTGGGAGACCGGCGCCCGCCGCCCGGCCGCCCCGGCTCCCGCACCGGCCACCCCCGCGGCCGCCGGCCGGCCCGCGGTGCCCGCCCCCACGCGCCGGCCGGCCCGTCCGCAGCCCGCGGCCCGCCCCGTCGACGACACCGGCAGCTCGATGCCGCGCACCGGCCACGTGCCCGCCGGCTGGACCCCGTCCGCCGCCGCCTCGGCGCCGGCGCGGGAGGTCCCGCCGCTGTCCGGCCCGCCGTCGGAGGTCAAGGCCGTCGAGGTGCCCGCCCCCGACGTCAAGGCCGAGGACCTGGCGCTGCAGATGCACCACGAGCTCGCCCGCGAGCTGGCCCGGGAGGCCGCCGTCCAGGGCCGCACCCCGGCGGCGGAGAAGCCGGCCGCCGGACGGCGCCCCGCCACCACCCCGCCGCTGCCGCCCCTGCCGGGTGCCGCACCCGCCGAGGCCCCCGCGGCCGACGGCCCGGCCACCGACGAGCACGCGCCGGCCCGCCCCGCCGCCGAGGAGACCCGCGCCCCCGCCGGCTCCACCCGCGCGGCGCTGCGCGCCGAGCGGGAGGCCGCCGAGGCCGCCCGCCGGAAGTCCGGCAAGAAGGGCCCCGCCGGGCCGGCCGGCACCGCGCCGGGCGCCACCGCCGCCGGCGCCCGCGGTCCCCGCCGCGCCGTCCAGCTGGTGCTCGCCATGGTCGTCGTCGCGCTGGTCGTGCTCGGCGTCTGGTCGTTCACCTCGCAGGGCACCGAGACCGCCTCGGCGAAGTCGGGCACCACCTCCTCGGCGGCCCCCGCGCCGTCGTCGTCCGCCGCGCCGGAGACCGCGCAGGCCCCCGCGCCGGTGGAGGACGCCGCGCCGGAGACCCCCGCCGCACCGGTGCGCGCGCCGATCACCGTGCTCAACAGCACCCGCATCGCGGGCCTGGCCAAGAAGCTCGGCGACCAGTTCAGCGGCGCCGGCTGGCAGCTCAACGACTCGGGCAACTACAAGGGCACCGACATCGCCGTCACCACCGTCTACTACAAGGACGGCGACGTGGTGCAGCAGCAGGCGGCCGCGCAGCTGGTCGCCGAGTTCCCCGACGTGAAGGGCCCCGCGCCCCGGTTCTTCGAGGTGCCGGGCGCGGCCGACCCGGGCCTGGTCGTCGTCGCCACCGGAGACTGGAAGCCCTGACCCGCGCGAGCGGGAACGGGAGCGCCCGCCCGACCGTTGCGGCCAGCGTGCGCCCCGCCCCCGGGTCGGCACGTCCCCGCGTGCGCCCCGGCGCCCGGGCGGCGCTGGCCCTCCTGCTCAGCCTCCTGACCACCACCGGCCTGGTCGCCGCGGGCGCCGGCCGCCCGGCCGCCGCGGCCGACGTCGACGTCCGGGTCACTGCGGAGACGGTGCCCGTCGGCTCCGGGGCGGACGCCGCCGAGCTGGACACCAGCCTCTACGTCCCCTCCACCGCGACCAGCGGCTCCCCGGCGCCGGCGGTGCTGCTCGCCCACGGGTTCGGGGGCAGCAAGGACTCCGTCGCCGCCGACGCCCGCGACCTCGCCCGCCGCGGTTACGTGGTGCAGACCTGGTCGGCCCGCGGCTTCGGCCGCAGCACCGGGCAGATCGGCCTGGACGACCCGCGGTTCGAGGTCGCCGACGCCTCCGTGCTCATCGACCGCCTCGGGCAGCGGGACGACGTCCGGCAGGACGGGTCCGGCGACCCGCGGGTCGGGATCGCCGGCGCCTCCTACGGCGGCGCGCTCGCGCTGCTGGCGGCCGGCACCGACGACCGGGTCGACGCGATCGTCCCGCAGATCACGTGGCACTCGCTGACCAGCGCGTTCTTCCCCGACCAGGCCGGGGACGCCGGTGCGGGCACCGTTGCCGCGACCCCGGCCACCGAGGGCGCCGGGGTGTTCAAGCGGCTGTGGGCCGGGCTGTTCTTCGGCAGCGGTGCGGCTCCCGCCGCCGACGGGGCGCTGGGTGCGCTGACCGGCGGGGGCGCCGCGCCGGCCGCGGCCGCCGACCTCGGCGCCGAGCAGCTGACCTGCGGCCGCTTCCGGCCCGACGTCTGCGCCGCCTACCAGTCGGCCGCCAGCACCGGCACGCTCACGCCCGAGGTCGCCGCCGTGCTCGACCGCAGCAGCCCGGCCGCGGTGCTCGGCCGGATCACCGCCCCGACCCTGCTGGTGCAGGGCACCCGGGACTCGCTGTTCGGCCTCGGGCAGGCCGACGCCAACGCCCGCGGGATCGCCGCGGCGGGCACGCCCGTCTCGGTGGCCTGGTACGACGGCGGTCACGACCAGCCGGCGTCCGACCGGGTCACCGACCAGCTCCGGGACGACGTGGCCGGCTGGTTCGACGCCCACCTGCGCGGGCGGGACGCCGCCGCCCCGCCCGGCTTCCGCTTCCCGGTCCCGGCCGGGGTGACCGCCGGCACCGGGACCGTGCAGGGCGGCACCCGCACCGAGTCGACCGCCCGCTACCCGGGGCTGGACGGCGACGACCCGGCCCGCCGCCGCGCGGTGCCGCTGACCGGCCCGGTGCAGCCGGTGGTCACCCCGGCCGGCGGCAGCCCCGCCGCGCTGACCACCATCCCGGGGCTCGGCGCGGTGAGCGCCGCGCTCGCCGGGAGCACCGTCGAGGTGCCCGGCCAGTCGGCGGTGTTCGCCAGCGACGCGCTCGACGCCGCCGTCGAGGTGGTCGGCGCGCCCACGGTGTCCCTCGCCGTCTCCTCGCCGACCGGCGCGGCCACCCTGTTCGCCAAGCTCTACGACGTCACCTCCGGCAGCAGCCGCACGCTGCCCGCCGGCCTGGTCGCCCCGCTCGCGCTCACCGGGCTGTCGACCGACCCGGCCGCGCCGACCGTCGTGCCGGTGACGCTGCCGGCGATCGACCACCGGTTCGAGGCCGGCCACCGGCTGCAGGTCGTCGTCTCCACCACCGACCAGGGCTACGCGCTGCCCAGCACCACCTCGGTGACCACCGTCG
The DNA here is from genome assembly GCF_040659695.1 of Modestobacter sp. NPDC049651. NCBI lineage: Bacteria > Bacillati > Actinomycetota > Actinomycetes > Geodermatophilales > Geodermatophilaceae > Modestobacter > Modestobacter sp. NPDC049651. The sequence goes on along the minus strand of NZ_JBFAOG010000017.1, from coordinate 2,156 downwards.
GCCTCGCGTCCGGCACCGAGCTGAGCGCGCCCACGGTGAGCGGCTCGGTGTCGGCGACCGGCGGGTCCGCCCGCTGGTGGGTGCTGCTCGCCGTCGTGGTGGCGCTCGGGCTCCTCGGCCGGCTGGCCGCCGTGCTGCTCGGCCGGCGCCGCCGCCGCACCGAGCCGACCGCACCGGACGGCGAGGACGTGCCGCTGCGGTTCGAGGGAGTCACCAAGGCCTACAAGGACGGGTTCGTCGCCGTCCGCGACCTGTCGTTCGAGGTGCGTCGTGGCCAGGTGCTCGGCCTGCTCGGGCCCAACGGCGCGGGCAAGACGACGTCGCTGCGGATGCTCATGGGGCTCATCCGGCCCGACGAGGGGCGGATCGAGGTGTTCGGCCACCCCGCGGGCCCCGGCGCCCCGGTGCTGTCCCGGCTGGGCTCGTTCGTCGAGGGCACCGGCCTGCAGCCGCACCTGACCGGCCGGGACAACCTGACGCTGTACTGGGCCGCCACCGGCCGGCCGCTGGCCGATGCGCACCTGGACGAGGCGATCGAGGTCGCCGGCCTCGGCGCGGCACTCGACCGGCCGGTCCGCCGCTACAGCCAGGGCATGCGCCAGCGGGTCGCGATCGCCCAGGCGATGCTCGGCCTGCCCGACCTGCTGGTGCTCGACGAGCCGACCAACGGGCTGGACCCGCCGCAGATCCACGCGATGCGGGAGGTGCTGCGCTCCTACGCCGAGACCGGCCGCACGGTGATCGTGTCCAGCCACCTGCTGGCCGAGATCGAGCAGGTCTGCACGCACGTGGTGGTCATGGCCAAGGGCGCGAAGATCGCCCAGGGCACGGTCGAGGAGATCGTCGGCACCGGCGGCGCGGTGCTGGTCGGGCTCGCCGACGACGCCGACACCGACCGCGCCGCGGCGCTGCTGGCCGGGCTGCCCGGCGCCGGTGAGGTGCAGCGCACCGACGAGGGGCTGGTGGTCGACCTCGGGCCGACCAGCCGGGCCGCCGCCGTCGCCGCGCTGGTGGGCGCCGGCATCGGCGTCGACCGGATCACGCCGCGCCGCCGCCTGGAGGACGCGTTCCTGTCGCTGGTGGGGGAGAGCTCGTGAAGGTGACGCCTGAGGGAGCATCGCAGGGAGCGCCAGCGACCGAGGAGCGGATCGAGGGCGGAACCGGACAGTCGACACCGCTGACGACGACGACCGGTGCCGCCGCCGGCTACCGCCCCGAGCGCACCCTGCGCCTGGGCGTGGAGCTGCGCCGGCAGTTCAAGCGGCGGCGGACCCTCGGCGTGCTCGCGCTGATGGTGGCGCTGCCGCTGGTGCTCATCGCCGCGCTGCAGCTGGGCGGGGCCGACGACGCGTCGGAGAACAGCCGGGTCAACCTGGTCGACGTCGCGACGGCGAGCGGGCTGAACTTCACGCTGTTCGTGCTGTTCGCGACCACCGGGTTCTTCCTGGTCGTGGTGTTCGCGCTGTTCTTCGGCGACACGGTGGCCAGCGAGGCGTCGTGGGGGTCGCTGCGCTACGCGCTGGCCACCCCGGTGCCCCGGGCCCGGCTGCTGCGGCAGAAGTGGGCCGCGGCGCTGGCGCTCTCGCTGGGCTCGATGGTGGTGCTGGTCGCGGTCGCGCTGGTCGCCGGCGGCGTCGCGTTCGGGTTCGGCGACGTGCGCACCCCGCTGGGCATCGCCCTGGACCAGGGGGCGGCGCTGGTGCGGCTGGCCGGGATGGTCGGCTACCTCGCCGTCCACCTGCTGGTCGTCGGCACGCTGGCGTTCTGGCTGTCGACGGTCACCGACGCGCCGCTGGCCGCGGTCGGCGGCTCGGTGTTCACCACGATCGTGTTCGCCGTCCTCGAGCAGGTCGAGCAGCTCGGCGGCATCCGCGACTGGTTCCCGACGGCGTTCCAGTACACCTGGACCGACCTGCTGGAGACGCCGGTCGACTCCGGCGACCTGTTCCGCGGCGTGGTGCAGGCGCTCGTCTGGTCCGCGGTGTTCACCGCACTGGCCTTCCGCCACTTCGCCCGCAAGGACGTCACCAGCTGAGCGGAGTGGATCCGTCGCGGTCACCGCGACGGAGTTCGACGTGTCGACGACGCAGCGGGCCTGGATGGCCTGGTGGATCGAGATGGGTCGCTTCTGCTACCCGAGCGCCGAGGTCATCACG
>NZ_JBFAOG010000016.1:0-102625 GCF_040659695.1 Modestobacter sp. NPDC049651 | reverse complement strand
GTCGTACACCGCAGGCAGCGCCGTCCAGGTGGCCGCGGTCTCCAGCACCTCGACCAGCAGCCCGCCGTCCAGCAGCCGGTCGTGCCCGCCTCGCCCCCCGGGTCAGGCCCCGGACCGGGTGGTGGTCAGCCCTGGTCCTTGATGTTGCCGAGCAGCTTGATCACGCCGTTCTCCTGCTGGAACAGGTTCACGACCTGGGCTGCCTGGTCGACCTCGCCGGTCTGGTCGAACTTCACCTGGGTGGTGATGCCCTTGTAGTCCAGCTTGTTGACCGCCGAGTTGACCGACTCGCGGGTCGGCTTGCCGTCCTCGCCCGCGTCCTTGATCGCCTGGATCAGGGCGTTGGCGGCGTCGAAGGCCTCGGGCGAGTACGTCGACGGGTCGGTGTTGAACGCCTTCTTGTAAGCCGCGGTGAAGTCCTTGGCCGCCGGGGCGATCGTCGCGTCGGAGCAACCGCAGGTGAAGTACCAGCCGTCACCGGCGGCACCGGCACCCTCGGTGAACACCGAGGACTTGCCACCGTTGCCGGTGTACTTGTCGCCGGTGAAGCCGGCGGCCTGGAGGGCCTTGGCGACCAGGCCGGCCTGCGCGTCGTAGCCGCCGTAGAACATCGCCTGGGCGCCCGAGGAGGCGATCTGGGCAGCGGTCGAGCCGTAGTCCGTGGTCTTGGCGTCGACGCTCAGCCGCTGGATCTGGGTGCCGTTCTTCTCCGCCTGCGTCTGGATCGCGTCGGCGACGCCCTTGCCGTAGTCGGAGAGGTCGTCGACGACGGCGACCTTGGCGTAGCCCTTCTTCTTGAACAGGTCGGCGGCCTGCGTGCCCTCGACGTTGTCCGAGGCGACGATCCGGTGGAAGGTCGGGAAGCCCTGCTGCGACAGCGACGGGTTGGTCGCCGAGGGGCTGATGATCGCCATGTTCGCCGAGCCGTAGGTCGCGCCCACGGCCTTGGTGGCGCCGGAGAACGAGGGGCCGACGACGCCGAGCACGGCGTTGTCCTGCAGCACCTGGGCGGCGGCGGTCGGGGCGATCGCCGGGTCACCCTGGTCGTCGGCCTTGACCATCGCGAGCTTGAAGTCCAGGTCACCGGACTCGTTGGCCTGGTCGATGGCCAGCTGGACGCCGTTGACCTCGTTGATGCCCAGCTGCTGGTTGTCGCCGGACAGCGGGCCCTGGAACGCGATCTTGTAGGTCTCGCCGCCGCTGCTGCTGCCGCCGAGGCCCCCGCCGCCGCTGGACGATTCGTCGTCCGAGCCACCGTTGGAGCACGCCGACAGCGCCAGCGCACCCGAGACGGCCAACGCCAGGACCCAGGTCCCGCGTCGAGTTGATCGCATGTACGTCCTCCTGCTCCGGGCGCGTCGGTTCCGCGCCACGTCTTTGTCAGCCGAACGGAACCTAGGCAGCGGAATCCGTCATGTCCATGCCTTCAGACGACGGAGATCGCTCGTGATGAAAACGTGACTGATCAGCGGCCCCAGCGTGAACGCGGTGTGTCGGGGTGCTGCGGCCGGGTGACGTGGGCGACATCGCGCCGTGCTATGGAACCGTTTCCAGCCCGGACGCACCAGCACCCGGCGAGCGGGAGCTCGCCGGGTGCTGGGAGGAGGTGGGGCCGCACGGCCCCCGCGTGGGGGTGGGGTCAGGCGGTCGGGCCCGCTGGGGCGGCGTCGCCGGAGGCGTCGGTGGCGAGGATCGCCTCGGCCAGGGCGCGCATCGACGTCCGCTCGTTCATGGCGGTGCGCTGGATCCAGCGGAAGGCCTCGGCCTCGGACATGCCGCGCTCGTCCATCAGCCGGCCCTTGGCCTTCTCGACGACCTTGCGCGCCTCGAGCCGCTCCTTCAGGTCGGCGACCTCGGCGTCCAGGGCGTGCATCTCCTGGAACCGGCCGACCGCGACCTCGATCGCCGGCACCAGGTCGTTCTTGGAGAACGGCTTGACCAGGTAGGCCATGGCGCCCGCGTCACGGGCCCGCTCGACCAGCTCGCGCTGGGAGAAGGCGGTGAGCACGATGACCGGCGCGATCCGCTTCACCGCGATCTGCTCGGCGGCGGCGATGCCGTCGAGGATCGGCATCTGCACGTCGACGACCACGAGGTCGGGGCGGAGGGCCTCGGCCTGCTCGACCGCCGCCTGACCGTCACCGACCTCGGCGACGACGACGTACCCCTCCTCCTCCAGCATCTCCTTGAGGTCCAGACGGATGAGGGCTTCGTCTTCGGCGATGAGGACCCGGGTCGGCTCGCTGCTCACGGGGGTGATCGTAGCTGTCGGGCACCGAGCGTTACTGTGACAAGTCGGCGGTCTCACCCGACGGAGCTGCCGAGCCCCCGTACCCCAATGGCAGAGGGAGCGGATTCAAAACCCGCACAGTGTCCGTTCGAGTCGGACCGGGGGCACCCTGCACATCGCGGTCCTACCGGACCGCACCGCGGCCAGGTGCCGTCCCCGGCTGCGCTGAGCCGTCGCCGCGCCGGAGGGACCCGCTCCTCGACGACGGGGTCGGGCCAATACCGTGGCCGCGTGACCGGCCACATGACTCCTGAGCAGTTCCGCCAGCACGGCCACGAGGTGGTCGACTGGATCGCCGACTACTGGGCCCGCCTGCAGGACGACCCGGCGGCGCACCCGGTCCGGTCGCAGGTCTCCCCCGGCGACGTGCGCGGCGCGCTGCCCGCCGCCCCGCCGGAGCAGGGCGAGCCGGTGTCGGCGGTGCTGGCCGACCTCGACCGGGTCGTCGTGCCGGGCATCACGCACTGGCAGCACCCGGGCTTCTTCGGCTACTTCCCGGCCAACACCTCCGGCCCGTCGGTCCTCGGCGACCTGGTGAGCGCCGGTCTCGGCGTCCAGGGCATGTCGTGGGTGACCAGCCCCGCGGCCACCGAGCTCGAGCAGCACCTGATGGACTGGTTCGCCGACCTGCTGGGCCTGCCGTCGTCGTTCCGCTCCACCTCGACCGGCGGCGGCGTCGTCCAGGACTCCAGCTCCGGCGCCAACCTGGTCGCCCTGCTCGCCGCCCTGCACCGGGCCAGCAAGGGCGCCACCGTCCGGCACGGCGTGCTGCCCGACGAGTACACCGTCTACGTCTCCGCCGAGACCCACTCGTCGATGGAGAAGGCCGTGCGCATCGCGGGCCTGGGCAGCGACGCCGTCCGGATCGTCGAGGTGGACGACGACCTGGCGATGCGCCCGCAGGCGCTGGCCGCCCGCCTGGAGCGCGACCTGGCCCGCGGCTCCACCCCCGTGCTGGTCTGCGCCACGGTCGGCACGACGTCGACCACCGCGGTCGACCCGCTCGCCGAGCTCGGCCCGATCTGCCAGCGCTTCGGCGTGTGGCTGCACGTCGACGCCGCCTACGCCGGGGTGAGCGCGGTCGCGCCGGAGCTGCGGCCGCTGCAGGCCGGCGTCGAGTGGGCCGACAGCTACACCACCGACGCGCACAAGTGGCTGCTCACCGGCTTCGACGCCACGCTGTTCTGGACCGGTGACCGGACCGCGCTCACCGGCGCGCTGTCGATCCTGCCGGAGTACCTGCGCAACGCGCAGACCGACGCCGGCGCGGTCGTGGACTACCGCGACTGGCAGGTGCCGCTGGGCCGCCGGTTCCGGGCGCTCAAGCTGTGGTTCGTGCTGCGCTGGTACGGCGCGGAGGGGCTGCGCGAGCACGTCCGCAGCGGGGTCGCGCTGGCCCAGGAGCTGGCCGGCTGGGCGGACGCCGACGACCGGTTCGACGTCGCGGCACCGCACCCGCTGTCGCTGGTGTGCCTGCGGCCGCGCTGGCCCGACGGCGTGGACGCCGACGTCGCGACGATGACCCTGCTGGAGCGGCTGAACGACGGCGGCGAGGTGTTCCTCACCCACACCACCGTCGGCGGGCGCACCGTGCTCCGGGCGGCCATCGGCGCGCCGACGACGCAGCGCCGGCACGTCGAGCGGCTGTGGGCGCTGCTGTGCGAGGGCCACGACTGGCTCGCCAACGACTTCGCCGAGGCGCGCCGCGAGCAGGAGGAGGCGGAGCGCCGGGCCCTGCAGGCGTCCGCGCAGGAGCCCGCCGAGGGCTCAGCGGCCGAGTGACCGGATGAGGCCCTCCTGGGCCGTCGTCGCCACGTGCGTGCCGTCGGCGGCCCAGATCTGGCCGAAGCACAGCGCCCGGCCGCTGGCCGCAGCGGGGCTGTCGGTCTCGTAGAGGAACCACTCGTCGGCGCGCACCGGCCGGTGGAACCAGACGGCGTGGTCGAGGCTGGCGCCGACGGTGCCGTCGGCCCAGCCGCCGCCGACCCGCGCCAGGCCCGCGGCCAGCAGCGTCAGGTCGCTGACGAAGGTGAGCGCGGCGGCGTGCACGTGGTCGTCGTCGGGCAGCGTGCCGGTCACCCGGAACCAGGTGCGGCCGGCGGTGTCCGGCGCCGTCCGCGGCTCGGGGTCGAACGGGTCGGCCAGGTACCGCTGCTCGACCACCCCGCCCAGCGGCAGCATGCCGGCGGCCTGCTCGGGGTGGGCGGCCTGCACCTCGGCGAGCCCGGGCAGGCCCTCGGGGCCGGGGACGTCGGGCATCGGCAGCGAGTGCTCGACGACGGCCCGCTCTCCCGCGGTGAAGTCCGCGGTCAGCGCGAAGATCGCCACGTCGGCGCCCTTGCGGGTCTGCCGTGCCACCACCCGGCGGGTGCTGAAGGTGCGCCCCTCGCGGATGCGGTCCACCTCGTAGCGGATCTCCTCGCGGGGGTCGCCCGGCCGCAGGAAGTACGAGTGCAGCGAGTGCACGTGGCGGTCGGTGCCGACGGTGGCGTTCGCCGCGCTGAGCGCCTGCGCGGCCACCTGCCCCCCGAAGATGCGCTGCACCTGCGTGGTGGGCGTGGTGCCCACGTACAGGTCCTCGCCGCGCGCCTCCAGGTCCAGGACGGCCATCAGGGCGGCGGCGGGCGAGCCCACCGCCGGCACCGACCGGTCACTCACGCGTCGGTACCCACCTCGTGCACCCGGACCAGGTTGGTCGACCCGGCGGTGTTGGGCGGGGAGCCGGCGACGACGACGACCTGGTCGCCCTCGCGCAGCCGGCCGATCGACAGCAGCGAGAAGTCGACCTGGCGGACCATGTCGTCGGTGTGCTCGACGGTCGGCACGATGAACGTCTCCACGCCCCACGACAGCGCCAGGCGGTTGCGCACCCGGGCGTCGTTGGTGAAGGCGAGGATCGGCAGCCGGGTGTGCAGCGCGGCCAGCCGGCGGGCGTTGCTGCCGGTGGAGGTGAAGGCCGCCAGCGCCGCGACGCCCAGGGTCTCGCCGATGTCCTTGGCGGCGCGCACGATGGCGCCGGGCCGGGTGGACGGCGTGTGCTGCACGGCGGGGCTGAGGATCTCGTCGGCCTCGACCGCGGCGATGATCCGGCCCATGGTGCGGACGGCGGCGATCGGGTGCTTCCCGACCGAGGTCTCGCCCGACAGCATGACCGCGTCGGCGCCGTCGAGGACGGCGTTGGCGACGTCGGAGGCCTCGGCGCGGGTGGGCCGCGAGTTCTCGATCATCGACTCGAGCATCTGGGTGGCCACGATGACCGGCTTGTTGCGCTCACGGGCGGCCTGCACGGCGCGCTTCTGCACCAGCGGGACCTGCTCCAGCGGCAGCTCCACGCCCAGGTCGCCGCGGGCGACCATGACGCCGTCGAACGCGTCGACGATCGCGTCGAGGTTCTCGACCGCCTCGGGCTTCTCCAGCTTGGCGATGACCGGGACGTACACGTCCTCCTGGGCCATGACCTCGCGGACCAGGTCGACGTCGCGCGGCGAGCGGACGAAGGACAGCGCGATGAAGTCGACGCCCAGCGAGAGCGCGAAGCGCAGGTCCTCCTCGTCCTTGTCCGACATGGCCGGCACGCTGACGGCGACGCCGGGCAGCGACAGGCCCTTGTTGTTGGAGACCGGGCCGCCCTCGAGCACGAGGCACCAGACGTCGGGGCCGCTGACCTCGGCGACGGTCAGCGCGAGCTTGCCGTCGTCGACCAGCAGCCGGTCACCGACGCGGACGTCGGCGGCGAGGTTCTTGTAGGTGGTGCCGACCCGCTCCGCGGTGCCCTCGACGTCCTCGACGGTGATGCAGACGCGGGCACCGGTCGGCCACTCGACCTTGCCCTCGGCGAACGTGCCCAGGCGGATCTTGGGGCCCTGGAGGTCGGCGAGGACGGCGACGGCGCGACCCTGCTTCTCCGCGGCCTCCCGCACCAGGCGGTAGTTCTGCTCGTGGTCGGCGTGCTTGCCGTGGCTGAAGTTCAGCCGGGCGACGTCCATGCCGGACTCGACGAGGGCGGTGACCTGCTCCGGGGTGCCGGTCGCCGGCCCCATCGTGCAGACGATCTTGGCGCGGCGAGACATGGCTCAAAACTAGCCGCTGGCGTGGGGGGCACGACGGACCGGGTCTGTCGTGTCCCCCACGCGAGCGGCAGTCGTCACAGACGTATTACCGCAGTTCAGCGCAGCGGGACGGCGGTCGGCGTGACCGGCCGCGGCAGCATCGAGTTGCCGGTCAGCCAGTTGTCGACGGCGGCCGCCGCGGCCCGCCCCTCGGCGATCGCCCAGACGATCAGCGACTGCCCGCGGCCCATGTCGCCGGCCACGAACACCCCGGGGACGGTGGACATGTACTCGGCGTCCCGGCTGACGGTGCCCTTGGCGTCCAGGCCGCAGCCCAGCTCCTCGACGAGCCCGGCGACGTCCGGGCCGGTGTAACCCAGCGCCAGCAGCACCAGGTCGGCGCGGATCTCCCGGCGGGTGCCCTCGACGGCGACCCGCTTGCCGTCGACGACCTCGACCTCGACGACCTCCAGGGCGCGCACCCGGCCCTCGTCGTCGCCGACGAACGACTCGGTGTTGACCCGGTACATCCGGTCGCCGCCCTCCTCGTGGGCCGGCGACACGCGCAGCACCATCTCGTAGGTCGGCCACGGGTTGTCCTGCGGGCGGGTGCCGGGCGGGGTCGGCTTGTAGTCCAGCTGGGCCACCGAGGCGGCCCCCTGGCGCAGCGCCGTCCCGAGGCAGTCGGCCCCGGTGTCGCCGCCGCCGACGATCACCACGTGCTTGCCCGCGGCGTCGATCGGCGGGGTGTCGAGCTCGCCGAGCGCCTGCAGGTTGCCGCCGGGCAGGTACTCCATGGCGAAGTGCACGCCGGACAGCTCCCGGCCGGGCACCGCGAGGTCGCGGGCGACCGGCGTGCCGGTGGCCAGCACGACGGCGTCGTACTCGCCGCGCAGCTGCTCGGTGCTGACGTCGCCCTCGCCGCTGCCGCCGACGGTCACGCCGGCGACGAACCGGGTGCCCTCGGCGCGCATCTGGTCCAGCCGGCGGTCCAGGTAGCGCTTCTCCATCTTGAACTCGGGGATGCCGTAGCGCATGAGCCCGCCGATGCGGTCGTCCCGCTCGTAGACGGTGACCTCGTGGCCGGCCCGGGTCAGCTGCTGCGCGGCGGCCAGACCCGCCGGACCGGAGCCGACGACCGCGACCTTCCGGCCGGTCAGCTCGGCCGGCGGCTGCGGGGTGACCCAGCCGTTGACGAACGCCTGGTCGCTGATCTCGAACTCGATCTGCTTGATCGTCACCGGCGTGTTGTCGATGTTGAGCACGCAGGCGGACTCGCACGGCGCCGGGCACAGCTTCCCGGTGAACTCCGGGAAGTTGTTGGTGGCGTGCAGCCGCTCGATCGCGGCCTGCCAGTCGTCCCGGCGGGCCAGCTCGTTCCACTCGGGGATCAGGTTGCCCAGCGGGCAGCCGTGGTGGCAGAACGGGATGCCGCAGTCCATGCAGCGGGCCGCCTGCTCGCGGACGGCCGCCACCGGGAAGACGGCGTCCTCCCCGGTCTCCCGGGTGAGGTAGACGTCCTTCCAGTCCATCAGGCGCAGGTCGACCGGCCGCCGCGGCGGCATCTGCCGGTCGTACTTCAGGAACCCCGTTGCATCAGCCACGTGCGGCCTCCATCACAGCCAGGTCGACGTCGTGTCCAGCCGCCTCGGCGGCACGGCGGGCCTCCAGGGCCCGCCGGTAGTCGCGCGGCATGACCACGCTGAACCGCTCCGACCAGCGGCCCCAGTCGGCCAGCAGCGCGCCGGCGACGGTCGAGTCGGTCGCCTCGCGGTAGCGCACGAGCACGTCGCGCAGCCACTGCGAGCTCTCGCCGTCCAGCGCCTCGACGTCCACCATCTCGCCGTTGACCCGGTGGGGGGCCAGGTCGAGCACGTAGCCGACGCCGCCGGACATGCCGGCCGCGATGTTCCGGCCGGTCGGGCCCAGGATGACCGCGGTGCCGCCGGTCATGTACTCCAGCGCGTGGTCACCGACGCCCTCGACGACGGCCAGCGCGCCGGAGTTGCGCACGCAGAACCGCTCGCCGACCCGGCCGCGGAGGAACACCTCGCCGCTGGTCGCGCCGTAGCCGATGACGTTGCCGGCGATGACGTTGTCCTCGGCGGCGAACGTGGCGTCCGGCGAGGGGACGACGACGATCCGGCCGCCGGACAGGCCCTTGCCGACGTAGTCGTTGCCGTCGCCGACCAGCCGCATGGTGATGCCGCGCGGCAGGAAGGCGCCGAACGACTGCCCGGCCGAGCCCTCGAAGGTGAGGTCGATCGTGCCGTCGGGCAGGCCCTCGCCGCCGAACCGGCGGGTGACCATCGAGCCGAGCATGGTGCCGACGGTGCGGTTGACGTTGCGCACCGGCAGCTGCAGCGACACCGGGCTCGCGTCGAGCAGCGCACCCTCGCAGAGCTGGATCAGCGTCTGGTCGAGCGCGGCGTCCAGGCCGTGGTCCTGGTCGCGGACCTTGCGGAGCGCGGCGCCCGCGGGCAGCTCGGGCCGGGCCAGGATCGGCGAGAGGTCCAGGCCCGCGGCCTTCCAGTGGTCGACGGCGACGCGGGTGTCGAGCAGCTCGACGCGGCCCACGGCCTCCTCGATCGACCGGAACCCCAGCTCGGCCAGCAGCTCGCGCACCTGCTGGGCGAGGAACTCGAAGAAGGTGACGACGAACTCGGGCTGGCCGGTGAAGCGCTTGCGCAGCTCCGGGTTCTGCGTGGCCACGCCCACCGGGCAGGTGTCCAGGTGGCAGACCCGCATCATCACGCAGCCCTCGACGACCAGCGGGGCGGTGGAGAAGCCGAACTCCTCCGCGCCCAGCAGCGCGGCGACGACGACGTCCCGGCCGGTCTTCATCTGGCCGTCGACCTGGACGGTGATCCGGTCGCGCAGGCCGTTGGCCAGCAGCGTCTGCTGGGTCTCGGCCAGCCCCAGCTCCCACGGGGAGCCGGCGTGCTTGAGCGAGGTCAGCGGCGCGGCGCCGGTGCCGCCGTCGAAGCCGGACACCAGGACGACGTCCGCGTGCGCCTTGCTCACCCCGGCCGCGACCGTGCCGATGCCGACCTCGGCGACCAGCTTGACGTTGATCCGCGCCTCGTTGTTCGCGTTCTTGAGGTCGTGGATGAGCTGCTTGAGGTCCTCGATCGAGTAGATGTCGTGGTGCGGCGGCGGGCTGATCAGCCCCACGCCCGGCGTGGAGTGCCGGGTGCGCGCGACCCACGGGTACACCTTGCCGCCGGGCAGCTGGCCGCCCTCGCCGGGCTTGGCGCCCTGCGCCATCTTGATCTGGATGTCGTCGGCGTTGACCAGGTACTCGCTGGTGACGCCGAACCGGCCGCTGGCCACCTGCTTGATCGCCGAGCGGCGCAGGTCGCCGTTGGGGTCGGGGCGGAACCGGTCGGGGTCCTCGCCGCCCTCACCGCTGTTGGACTTCCCGCCGAGGCGGTTCATCGCGATGGCGAGGGTCTCGTGCGCCTCCTGGGAGATGGAGCCGTAGCTCATCGCCCCGGTCTGGAAGCGCTTGACGATCTCGCTGACCGGCTCGACCTCGTCGATCGGCACGGGGGTGCGCTCACCGGTCTTGAACGTGAACAGGCCGCGCAGCGTGGCGGCGTCCTTGGACAGCCCGTCGACGGCGTCGGTGTACTTCTGGAACACCTCGTACTGCCGCGAGCGGGTGGCGTGCTGGAGCAGGAACACCGTCTCGGGGTTGAACAGGTGCACCTCGCCCTCGCGGCGCCACTGGTACTCGCCGCCGGTCTCCAGCCGGCGGTGCGCGCGCTCGGTGGCGTTGGCCGGGTAGGCCCGCCGGTGCCGCATCGCCACCTCCTCGGCGAGCACGTCGATGCCGACGCCGCCCAGCGGGGCCGAGGTACCGGTGAAGTACTCGTCGACGAGCTCCTGGGACAGGCCCACGGCCTCGAAGATCTGCGCCATCGTGTACGAGCCGACGGTGCTGATGCCCATCTTGCTCATCACCTTGAGCACGCCCTTGCCCAGCGCCTTCACCACGTTGCGGACCGCCTGGGCGGGCTGCACGCCGGTGAGCGAGCCGTCGCGGATCAGGTCCTCGATCGACTCGAACGCCAGGTAGGGGTTGACCGCGGCCGCGCCGTAGCCGAGCAGCAGCGCGACGTGGTGCACCTCGCGGCAGTCGCCGGACTCGACGACCAGGCCGACCTGCATCCGGGTGCGCTCGCGCACCAGGTGGTGGTGGACGGCGGCGGTCATCAGCAGCGAAGGGATGGGCGCGCGGTTCTCGTCGCAGTCCCGGTCGGACAGCACGATGATCCGGGCGCCGGCGGCGATGGCCTTGCTGACCTTGGTGCGCAGCTCGGTGATCGCCCGGGCCAGCGCCGGCCCGCCACCGGTGACGTCGAAGTGGCCGGTGATCCGGACGGCGGCGAAACCGGGCAGGTCGCCGTCGTCGTCGATGTGCAGGATCTTGGCCAGCTCGTCGTTGTCGATGACCGGGTAGGGCAGGAAGACCTGCCGGCAGGACGCCGGGGCGGCGGTGAGCAGGTTCTGCTCGGGGCCGAAGGTGCGCGACAGGCTGGTGACCAGCTCCTCGCGGATCGCGTCCAGCGGCGGGTTGGTCACCTGGGCGAACAGCTGCCCGAAGTAGTCGAACAGCAGCCGCGAGCGGTCCGACAGCGCCGCGATGGGGGTGTCGCTGCCCATCGAGCCGGTGGGCTCGGCGGCGGTGGCGGCCATCGGGGTGAGGAGGACGCGCAGCTCCTCCTCGGTGTAGCCGAACAGCAGCTGGCGGCGCACGACCGACTCGTGCGACGGGCGGGCGCGGCGGCGCTCGGGCAGCGAGGGCAGGTGCACCAGGCCGGCGTGCAGCCAGTCCTCGTACGGCTGCTCCTCGGCGAGCGCGCCCTTGACCTCCTCGTCGGAGACGATCCGCCCGGCGGCGGTGTCGACGAGGAACATCCGGCCCGGCTGCAGCCGGCCCTTGGCGACGACGTCGCCCGGCGGGATCTCCAGCACGCCGGCCTCGCTGGCCAGCACGACCATGTCGTCCTTGGTGTGCCACCAGCGGCCGGGGCGCAGGCCGTTGCGGTCCAGGACCGCGCCGATCATCGTGCCGTCGGTGAACGCGACGCAGGCCGGCCCGTCCCAGGGCTCCATGATCGAGGAGTGGAACCGGTAGAAGGCGCGGCGGGCCGCGTCCATCTCCTCGTGGTTCTCCCAGGCCTCCGGGATCATCATCAGCACGGCGTGCGGCAGCGACCGGCCGGACAGGTGCAGCAGCTCGAGCACCTCGTCGAAGGTGGCCGAGTCGCTGAAGTCGCCGGCGGTGACCGGGAAGATGCGCTCCAGCCCGAGCTCGCCGGCCGGGCCGGCGGGGCCGTCGAACAGCTGGGTCTCGAGCTGGGCCTCGCGGGCCCGCATGCGGTTGCGGTTGCCCTTGATGGTGTTGATCTCGCCGTTGTGGGCGATGAACCGGAAGGGGTGCGCCAGCGGCCAGCTCGGGAAGGTGTTGGTCGAGAACCGGCTGTGCACCAGCGCGATCGCCGAGGCGTACCGCTCGTCGGTGAGGTCGGGGAAGAACGCGGGCAGCTGGTCGGTGGTCAGCATGCCCTTGTAGGTGATGGTGCGCGACGACAGCGACGCGATGTAGCAGCTGCTGCCGGCGTCCCGGGCGGACCGCTCGATGCGCTTGCGCAGCACGAACGACCGCCGCTCGAGGCGGGTGACGCCGTGCGGGGCGGCGGTGCCGCCGAACGCCTGCTGGTCCGCGCGCGCCCCGATGGTCTCGGCGACGAACAGCTGGGCGAAGTGCGGCATGACCGCGCGGGCGGTCGGGCCGAGGTCGGCACCCTCGGGGTCGACCGGCAGGTCGCGCCAGCCGAGGACGGTCAGGCCCTCCTCGGCGGCGAGCTGGGCGACGCCGTCGACGACGGCGGCCCGCTCGGTCGCGTCGGCCGGCAGGAAGGCGATGCCGACGGCGTACTCCCCCGCCGGCGGCAGGTCGAAGTCGACGACCGCGCGCAGCAGCGCGTCGGGCACCTGGGTGAGGATGCCCGCGCCGTCGCCGGAGTTCGGCTCGGCGCCGGCGGCGCCGCGGTGGTCGAGGTTGTGCAGCGCGGTGAGGCCGGCGGCCACGATGGCCCGGGTGCTGCGGCCCTGCACGTCGGCGACGAACGCGACGCCGCAGGCGTCGGAGTCGTTGGCCGGGTCGTAGAGGCCGGCGGGCGCGGGCACCGCGGAGAACGGCACTGCCGAAGAGGGCACCCCAGCGGTGGTGCTCCCCGTGCGGGGCGCGGTGAGGTCAGGCATTGTCACTCCCGTCGTCGGCTGGCCGCAGCGCCGCCGATCGCTCCCGCAGGGGCGGGTTCGGCGCTGTACGGGGGGCGCGGGGCCCCGCCGGGGTGGTCAGAGCGGGTGGGTCGTGCGAGGAGGACCTGGGCGGGGGGAGCCGCTGCGGTCTGACGGGTGGGACGTCCGCGGTCCGGCGGGACACGGTGCGTCCGCCCGGCCCGGGGCGTCCCGCGCGCCCGCGGGGGCTGGTGGCCGCGGGCGGTGGTGCGCGGGGCGTCGTGCTCGGGGCGTCGCTGGCCCGGTTCCGACGGGTTCGACCGACCCAGGATCGCCGGGACGGTTGCGCTCAGCGTACACAGCGGGCACCCCGGGTCGACATGTCCGGCAGATGTCGCACATGTCTCCTCCGGGAGACGCGCCACACCCTCCCGGAGGCCGTCCGGCCGGGTCAGCGGGGCGGTCGGGGGGCCTGCTCGCCCCCCTCCGCCACCTTCTCCCCCGCGTCCTCGTCCCCTGCGTCGTCCGAGGTCGCGGGCGGGGTGCTCCCGATGGTCTGCGGCGCCGTGGCGCCCCCGCGGGTGATGACCTCCCGCGGCCGGCCGCGCTGCCAGACCAGGTACGCCACCGCGAGCACGAAGACGACGATCGAGGTGAACACGTTGAGCCGCAGGCCCAGGAAGTGCTCGGCGGTGTCGATGCGCAGCAGCTCGATCCAGAACCGGCCCAGGCAGTAGGCGGCGACGTACAGCGCGAACGCCCGGCCGTGCGAGAGCCGGAAGCGGCGGTCGGCCCAGATGACCAGGACCGCGACCAGCACGTCCCAGACCAGCTCGTACAGGAACGTCGGGTGGAAGGTGCCCAGCACCGTCGTCGTCCCGCCCGGGCAGGTCTGCGCGCGCCCCGCGCCGGAGTCCCAGCAGTGCACGGTCAGCGCCCAGGGCAGGTCGGTCGCCTTGCCGTAGAGCTCGTTGTTGAACCAGTTGCCGAGCCGGCCGACCGCCTGGGCGAGCACGATGCCCGGCGCGATCGCGTCGGCGAACGCCGGCAGCGGGATCCCGCGCCGCCGGCAGCCGATCCAGGCACCGAGCGCGCCCAGGGCGATGGCGCCCCAGATGCCCAGGCCGCCCTCCCAGATGGCCAGCGCCCGGACCGGGTCACCCCCCTTGCCGAAGTACGGCTCCGGGGTGGTGATGACGTGGTAGAGCCGGCCGCCGACGATGCCGAACGGGACCGCCCACACGGCGATGTCCAGCACGTCGCCGGGCTTGCCGCCGCGGGCCACCCAGCGCCGCTCGGACAGCCAGCAGGCGACCAGGATGCCGGCGATGATGCACAGCGCGTAGGCCCGCAGCGGGAACGGGCCGACGTCCCAGACCCCCTGGGTGGGGCTGGGGATCGCGGCCAGCGCGGTCATGCCGGCACCCCGGCGCGGCGGACCCCCTCGGCCAGCTCGGCCGACAGCCGCCGGACGCCGGCGGGGCCGCGGCCCTCGAGCAGCTCCCGGACGTACGCGGAGCCGACGATGACGCCGTCGGCGAAGGCGGCGACCTCGGCGGCCTGGTCGCCGTCGGAGACGCCCAGCCCGACGCAGACCGGCACCTGCGCGACCTCGCGGGTGCGCGCGACCAGCCGCTCGGCGGCGTCGCCGACGGTGGCCCGGGTGCCGGTGACCCCCATCGTCGAGGCGGCGTAGACGAAGCCGCGGCAGGCCGCGGCGGTGGCCGCGAGCCGGGCGTCGGTGGACGACGGCGCGACGAGGAACACCCGGTCACCGCCGGTGCGGTCGGTCGCGGCGAGCCACGGGCCGGCCTCCTCGGGGATGAGGTCGGGGGTGATCGCCCCCGCTCCCCCGGCAGCTGCCAGGTCGTCGGCGAACCGGTCCACGCCGTAGCGCTCGATGGGGTTCCAGTAGCTCATCACCACCGGGACGGCGCCGGCGTCGGCGACCGCCCGGACGGCGCGCAGCACGTCGGCCATGCCCACGCCGGCCCGCACGGCGACGTCCACGGCCTGCTGGATGACCGGGCCGTCCATCCCCGGGTCGCTGTACGGCACGCCGATCTCGACGATGTCCGCACCACCCTCGACGGCGGCGACCATCGCCTCGATCGAGCCCGGCACGTCCGGGTACCCCACGGGGAGGTAGGCGATCAGCGCCGCCCGCCCCTCGGCCCGGGCGGCCTCGATCCTGTTGTGCAGGGCGCTCATGCCCGGTCCCCCACGGTGTCGTCGTCGGCGGTGCCCAGCGGCGGTCCCGGCTCGGCACCCCGGCCGGCCTCGACCGCCCGGTCGTCCTCGTCGGTCGGGGCGGTGTGCTCCCCGAGACCGAACCAGGCACTCGCAGTCTCCACGTCCTTGTCGCCGCGGCCGGAGAGGTTGACCAGCAGCAGCGCGTCGGGCCCGAGCTCGCGACCGACCTGCATGGCACCGGCCAGCGCGTGCGCCGACTCGATCGCCGGGATGATGCCCTCGGTGCGGCAGAGCAGGGCGAAGGCCTCCATGGCCTGCTCGTCGGTGACCGGGCGGTACTCGGCGCGGCCGATGTCGTGCAGGTAGGAGTGCTCCGGGCCGACGCCCGGGTAGTCCAGGCCGGCGGAGATCGAGTGCGACTCGACGGTCTGGCCGTTGGCGTCCTGCAGCAGGTAGGACCGGGCGCCGTGCAGCACCCCCGGGTCGCCGCCGGTGATCGAGGCGGCGTGCCGGCCGGTCTCGACGCCGTCGCCGCCGGCCTCCAGGCCGATCAGCCGCACGCCCTCGTCGGGCACGAAGGCGGTGAAGATGCCGATGGCGTTCGAGCCGCCGCCGACGCAGGCCAGGACGGCGTCCGGCAGCCGGTCGAGGCGGCCGAGCACCTGCTCGCGCGCCTCGTCGCCGATGACCCGCTGGAAGTCGCGGACCATCGCCGGGAACGGGTGCGGGCCGGCGACGGTGCCGAACACGTAGTTGGTGGTCTCGACGTTGGTCACCCAGTCGCGGAACGCCTCGTTGATGGCGTCCTTGAGGGTGCGCGAGCCGGTGGTCACCGGGACGACCTCGGCGCCGAGCAACCGCATCCGGGCGACGTTGAGCGCCTGGCGGCGGGTGTCCTCCTCGCCCATGTACACGGTGCAGGACAGCCCCATCAGGGCCGCGGCGGTCGCGGTGGCGACGCCGTGCTGGCCGGCGCCTGTCTCGGCGATGACCCGGGTCTTGCCGATCCGCTTGGTCAGCAGCGCCTGGCCCAGCACGTTGTTGATCTTGTGCGAGCCGGTGTGGTTGAGGTCCTCGCGCTTGAGGTACACGGTGGCGCCGCCGCAGTGCTCGGCGAACTTCGGCACCTCGGTGATCGGGCTGGGCCGGCCGGTGTAGTCGCGCTGGAGGCGGGCGAACTCCTCGAGGAAGGCCGGGTCGACCCGCATCGCCTCGTACGCCTCGGTGAGGTCGTCGAGAGCGGCGACCAGCGCCTCGGGGACGAACCGGCCGCCGAACTTCCCGAAGTGGCCCGCGGCGTCCGGCCAGCCCGGCCGCGCCGGCAGCTCGCGGACGTCGGGGGCCGGGTTCTGAGCCGAGAGGGTCACGCCCCTAGTGTCGCGCGCCCGGTCACCGCGTGGTGCGAGGGGTCGCCGGGTGCGAGCCGGCGGTCACCAGGTCGGCCACCGCCTGGCGCGCGTCGCCGGCGGTGACCAGGCCCTCGCCGACCAGCACCGCGTCGGCACCGGCCGCCGCGTAGCTGATCAGGTCGTGCGGCCCGCGGACGCCGGACTCGGCGATCTTGACGACCTCGCTGGGCAGCCCCGGCGCGATCCGCTCGAAGGTGGACCGGTCGACCGACAGCGTGGTCAGGTCGCGGGCGTTGACGCCGATCACCGAGGCACCCGCGGCCAGCGCGCGGTCGGCCTCGGCCTCGCTGTGCACCTCGACCAGCGCGGTCATGCCCAGCGACTCGACCCGCTCCAGCAGGCCGGTGAGCACCGGCTGCTCGAGCGCGGCGACGATCAGCAGCACCAGGTCGGCGCCGAAGGCGCGGGCCTCGTGCACCTGGTAGCTGCTGACCACGAAGTCCTTGTTCAGCACCGGTACGTCGACGGCGGCGCGGACGGCGGCCAGGTCGGCGTGCGAGCCGCCGAAGCGCCGGCCCTCGGTGAGCACGCTGATCACCCGGGCACCGCCGGCGGCGTACTGGGCGGCCAGCGCGGCGGGGTCGGTGATCTCGGCCAGCGCGCCCTTGCTCGGGCTGCGCCGCTTGACCTCGGCGATCACCCCGACACCGGGGGCGCGCAGCGCGGCCAGCGCGTCCAGCGCCGGGCGGGCGTCCTGGGCGGCGGCCTGCACGTCGGCCAGCGGGCGCAGCGCCTGGCGGGCCGCCACGTCCTCCCGGACCCCGGCGACGATCTCGTCGAGGACGCTCATCGGAGGAAACCCTCAGCATCGGTCACGGGACGCCTCCTCACCAGTCGATAGGCAGAGATCACTCTAGAGACGCCCCGGTCCGGTCCCGGCCGGGGGCCGGGCGCGGCGCGCCGACCGGGGGTCCTACTCTGTCGGGTCCTCGCCCCGGTCCAGCGCCTTCCAGGCGGCGGAGTGCTCGTCCTCGGCGGTCACCGGCCGCGCCGGCTCCACGCGCTCGGCCGGCTGGGCGGCGGGCCGGCCGGTGGGCTGGTGGGGCCCGGTGCGGCCCCGCTCGTAGCGGCGTCCCATGCCCGGCCAGCCGCGGCCGCGCAGCACGACCAGGCCGCCGGCGAGCACGGCGAGCACCCCGGCCACCAGGGCCAGCGCCGGCCAGGTGTGCACCGCCTCGGTGCGCACGCCGGTCTGCCCGAGCGTGCCCGCGCCGGGGACGTCGCCCGGCTCGACGCCCAGCCGCCCGGCCAGGCCGACGGCGCCGGACCAGCCGAGCACCCCGCCGGCCACCGCGACCAGCAGTCCGACGACGGCCCGGGCCACGCCGCGCACGGCGATCACCGCGACCGCGGCGGCGAGCAGCAGCAGCCCGCAGGCCGACACCAGCGGCGCGGCCGCGCTGCCGTCGAGGACGGCGGACGTCGGGGGCAGCGGCGCCTCCCGCAGCACGGTGACGTGCGCCCACGGCTGGGACGACGCCGAGAGCGCCAGCCCGCCGGCGAGCGCGGACCCGAGGACGGCGAGGGTGAGCTCGCGCCGGGTGGTCGACCTGCTCACGGCAGTTCCCGCAGCCCCTCCGCGGTGGCGATCGCCGAGAGCACCGCGCGCGCCTTGTGCCGGGTCTCGGCCTCCTCGGTGACCGGGTCGCTGTCGGCGACGACACCGGCACCGGCCTGCACGTACGCGCGCCCGTCGTGCAGCACGGCGGTGCGCAGCGCGATCGCCATGTCCATGTCGCCGGAGGCGTCGAGGTAGCCGACCGTGCCGGAGTACAGGCCCCGCCGGGTGGGCTCGAGCGACTCGATGACCTCCATCGCCCGCGGCTTGGGCGCCCCGGAGACGGTGCCGGCGGGGAACGTCGCGTCGAAGACGTCGAGCGCGTCCCGGCCGGCCTGCACCTGCCCGCCCACGGTGCTGACCAGGTGCATGACGTGGCTGTAGCGCTCGACCCGCATGAAGTCGGCGACCTCCACGGTGCCCGGGACGCACACCCGGCCGAGGTCGTTGCGGGCCAGGTCGACCAGCATCACGTGCTCGGCGCGCTCCTTGGGGTCGGCGAGCAGCTCCTCGGTGAGCCGGACGTCGTCCTCCGGGGTGGCGCCCCGCGGGCGGGTGCCGGCCGGTGGGTGGACGACGGCCCGGTCGCCGGTCACGGTCACCAGCGCCTCCGGGGAGGAGCCGACGACGTCGAACGGCGACTCGCGGCCGGCGAACCGGAGCAGGTACATGTACGGCGAGGGGTTGGTGGCGCGCAGCACCCGGTAGAGGTCGAGCGCCGCGACGTCGGTGGCCAGCTCGAAGCGCTGGCTGAGCACGGTCTGGAACACGTCGCCGGCCTTGACGTGCTCGCGCACCCGCTCGACGCCGGCCTCGAACTCCCCCGGCGCCATGTTGGTGGTCACCGGCGGGACCTCGGCGCTGGCGAGGGTGGCCACCGCGGGCGGGGACGCGCGGTTGAGGTCGGCGGCCATCGCGTCCAGCCGGGCGACGGCGTCGTCGTAGCCGGCCGGGCCGGGCTGCAGCGCGTTGGCGATGAGCAGCACGGTCGCGTCGGTGTGGTCGAGCACGGCCAGGTCGGTGACCAGCATCAGCGCGAGCTCGGGCATGCCGAGGTCGTCGGTCGCCGACGACGGGATCCGCTCCAGCCGGCGGACGACGTCGTAGCCGAGGTAGCCCACCAGCCCGCCGGTCAGCGGCGGCAGGTCGGGGCGGCGGGGGGTGCGCAGCCGGCGGGTCAGCGTGCGCACGGCGGCCAGCGGGTCGGTGGGCAGGTCACCGGTCAGCCCGGGCAGCTCCTCCCCCAGCCACTGGGTGCGGCCGTCGCGCTCGGTCAGGACGCCGGCGCTGCGGACGCCGACGAAGCTGTACCGCGACCACTGCTTGCCCTGCTCGGCGGACTCCAGCAGCACCGTGCCGGTGCGGCCGCGGGCGAGCTTGCGGTAGATGCCGACGGCGGTCTCGCTGTCGGCCAGCAGCCGCCGGGTGACCGGGACGACCGGGCCCGGCGCCGCGTCGAACTCCGCCCGGGAGGTGGTGTCACCGAGCCGCATCGGACACCGCCAGCGGCCGGTGGAAGCAGGACCGCTCGCCGGTGTGGCAGGCCGGGCCCTCCTGGTCGACCAGGAGCAGCAGCGCGTCGCCGTCGCAGTCCAGCCGGACGTCGCGCACCCACTGCCGGTGGCCGGACGTCTCGCCCTTCACCCAGTACTCCTGCCGGCTGCGGGACCAGTAGGTGGCCCGGCCGGTGGTCAGGGTGCGGTGCAGCGCCTCGTCGTCCATCCAGGCGACCATGAGCACCTCACCGGTGTCGTGCTGCTGGACGACGGCGGCGACGAGCCCGGCGGGGTCGCGGCGCAGCAGCGCGCCGACTGCGGGGTCGAGTGCGGGAGCGGACACGCTGCTGATCGTCCCACCCGGCGTCAGGCGCCCTGCCGCCCCCGTCGTGCGCGCAGGTGGTCGCGCCCGCGGGCGGTCCAGCGGGTGAGCTCGGCCGACCAGGCGAGGCCGGCCGCGACCACGGCCAGCCCGGCGAACAGCCAGGGCAGCTGCGCCACACCGCCGTCGCTGACCAGGTCGGAGACGCCGCCGAGCGTCGACCACCACCAGCCGGCGAGGGCGAGCTGCAGCACCAGGGCGGCGAGCAGCCAGCGGCGGCGCAGCCCCAGCGCCCGGGTGGCGCCGGTGACCAGCAGGCCGATGAGCGCGAGCTGCAGGCCGGCCATGACCGGGCCGAAGCCGAGCGGCAGCTGGCCGGCGAGCGCCAGCAGGCCGCTGAGCAGCAGGCCCCACAGGGTGCCCAGGAGCACCAGCACGGCGGAGACGTAGGCCAGGACGGCGGCCGCGACCACCGTGCCCGGCCGGCGCGGCCGGGACGGCGGCGGGAGCGGAGCCCAGTGCTGGGGCGGCCCCCAGTGCGGCTGCTGCCCCCACTGCTGCTGCCCCCACTGCTGCGGCGGGGGTCCCCAGGTGGGTGCCGCCCAGACCGGCGGCCGGCCGCCCTCGTACCGCGGCGGCCCGGTGTAGGGCTCGGGTGGGTCCCAGTCGGCGGACGTCACGGCAGCATCCTCACCGGGCCATCCTCACAGGACCTCCGCCAGCGACCGCCCGGCGACCCGGCCGGAGAACAGGCAGCCGCCGAGGAAGGTGCCCTCGAGCGAGCGGTAGCCGTGCATCCCGCCGCCGCCGAACCCGGCGACCTCGCCGGCGGCGTACAGGCCTGGGAACGGCTCGCCGTCGGCGCGCAGCACCCGGCCGGCGAGGTCGGTCTCCAGCCCGCCGAGGGTCTTGCGGGTGAGCAGGTTGAGCCGGACGGCGATGAGCGGGCCGGCGTCCGGGTCGAGCAGCCGGTGCGGCTGGGCGACCCGGATGAGCTTGTCGCCGAGGAACCGGCGGGCCTGGCGCATCGCCGTCACCTGGGCGTCCTTGGTGAAGGTGTGCGCGATCTCCCGGTCGCGGGCGACGACCTCCCGCTCGACGACGGCGAGGTCCAGGTGCGGGGCGCCGCCGGTGACCCGGTTCATGCCGGCGACCAGCTCGGGCAGCGTCGGGGCGACGACGAAGTCCTCCCCCTTGTCGAGGAACGCCTGCACGGGGGCGGCGGCGCCGCTGCGCACCCGGCTGAGCAGGAGCTTGAGGTCCTTGCCGGTGAGGTCCGGGTTCTGCTCGGAGCCGGAGAGGGTGAACTCCTTCTCCACGATCTTCCGGGTGAGCACGAACCAGGTGTGCTCGTACCCGGTGGTGCCGATGTGCTCGAGCGTGCCGAGGGTGTCGAAACCGGGGAACAAGGGCACGGGCAGCCGGCGGCCGGTGGCGTCCAGCCACAGCGAGCTGGGCCCGGGGAGGATGCGGATGCCGTGCTGCGCCCAGATCGGCGAGTGGTTGGCGATGCCCTCGGTGTAGTGCCACATCCGGTCGGGGTTGATGACGTGCCCGCCGGCGTCCTGGGTGATCTGCAGCATCCGGCCGTCGACGTGCGCGGGCACCCCGGACAGCAGCCGCCGCGGCGCGGGGCCCAGCCGGGCCGGCCAGTTCCGGCGCACCAGGTCGTGGTTGCCGCCGATCCCGCCGGAGGTGACGACGACGGCCTGCGCGGCGAGCTCGAACTCCCCGACCTCGACCCGGGAGCTGGCGGTGCCGCGCTCGGCCTCGTCGTCCGGGGCGAGCAGGGTGCCCCGGACGCCCGTGACCGCGCCGTCGGTGAGCACGAGCCCGTCGACCCGGTGCCGGTGCCGCACCTCCACCCGGCCGCGCGCGACGGCGTCGGCGACCCGGCGGAGGAACGGCGCGAGGACGCCGGGCCCGGTGCCCCAGGTGATGTGGAACCGCGGCACCGAGTTGCCGTGGCCGGTGGCGGTGTAGCCGCCGCGCTCGGCCCAGCCGACGACGGGGAAGAACCGCACGCCCTGGGCGTGCAGCCAGGCGCGCTTCTCCCCCGCGGCGAACTGCAGGTAGGCCTCGGCCCACTGGCGCGGCCAGTGGTCCTCGGGCCGGTCGAAGCCAGCGGTGCCGAACCAGTCCTGGCGGGCCAGCTCGAGGGAGTCGCGCACCCGCAACCGGCGCTGCTCGGGGCTGTCGACGAGGAACAGCCCGCCGAAGGACCAGAAGGCCTGGCCGCCCAGCGCGGCCGCCGGCTCCTGCTCGACCAGCAGCACCCGCTTGCCGGCGTCAGCCAGCTCGGCGGTGGCGACCAGCCCGGCCAGCCCCGCGCCCACCACGATCACGTCGGCGTCCGTGTCCCTCTGCGCACTGCTCACCGGCCGGACGTTACTGGGCGGTACGGCCCCTGCGGTGGGTCCACGCCCGGACCGGCCGCTGCGCGGCGAGCACCAGCGCGCCCAGCGGCGCGACGAGGAGGGCCAGCACCCACCAGGTGCCGCCGGCCTGCCCGACGGCGAGGAAGAGCACCAGCAGGACGACGAGCCCGACGAGCGTCAGCGCGCCGGCGGTGGCCAGCACGGCGGCGCCCCGGGCGCGGCCGGCCAGGGTGAGCGCGGCGCCGAGGAGGGCGAGCGCCGCCAGCAGGGCGAACGGGACGAGCCACCAGCCCGCGGGCACGTCCGGGTCGGAGACGAGCACCCAGCCGAGGTAGCCGTCGACGACCGCGGTGAGCACGCCGAACACCGCGGCGAACGGCACCGGCAGCGGCCGGGCGGGGGTGGTGGGGACGGGGCCCCGGCGGGCCGGACGGCGGGCCGGAGCCGGGACGGCGCGCGGGCTGCGGCGCTGGGTCGACGTCGGCACGGTGCGCAGGTTAGGAACGGCGGTCCAGCGCCGGCTGGTGGTCAGCTGGGACTGAGCTGGGAGCGCGCGGCCACCCAGGTCCGCACCCCCGGCAGGGCGCTGAGCAGCGCGGTGGCGGCGGGCACCAGCGCGACGACGGCCAGCTCGGCGATGACGTCCTCGGTGACGCCGACGACCACCAGGAACACCGCGAGCGCCGCGGCGGGCAGCAGCAGCGCCAGCCACGACCGGCCGACGAGCAGCAGCACCGCGCCGACGACGAGCCAGGCGATCAGCAGCAGCGGCACGGTGACCACCAGCCACCCGCCGTCGTCGAACTGGCCGTTGGAGAAGGCGAGGGCGAGCAGCTCGAACAGCCCGACGCCGAAGGCGGTGAGCAGGGCGAGCGGGGCGGCCACGAGCGCGGCGGCCGGCGGACGGCGGCGGGACATGCGCGCGAACCTAAGGCCTGCGGGCCCCCGGGCGGGGGAAGCGCGTCAGGCGATCGTCTCGGGCGTGCGCCCCGACGACCGCCGCCAGGAGGCGTGCAGCCGCGCGTAGGGGCCCTCGGCGTCGACCAGCTCGTCGTGCCGGCCGCGCTGCACCACCCGGCCGGCGTCGACGACGAGCACCTCGTCGGCCCGCTCGGCGGTCGACAGCCGGTGCGCGATGGTCAGCGTGGTGCGGCCGCTGGTGAGCGTGTCCAGCGCGCGGGTGAGCGCCATCTCGGTGGCCGGGTCGACGGCGCTGGTCGCCTCGTCGAGCACCAGCAGGTCGGGGTCGGCGACGTAGGCGCGGGCGACGGCGACGAGCTGCCGCTCGCCGGCCGACAGCGACTCGCCGCGCTGGCCGACCGGCGTCGCGACGCCGTCCGGGAGGCCGCCCAGCCAGTCGCCCAGGCCGAGCTCCTCGAAGGCCGCGGTGATCTGCGCGTCGGTGAGCCCGGGCCGGCCGTAGCGGACGTTGTCGGCGACCGAGGCGTCGAAGAGGAAGCCGTCCTGCGGGACCATCACGACCCGCTCGCGCAGCGAGGAGAACGCCACCTCGTCCACGGGGACGCCACCGACGAGCACGCGGCCGCCGGTGGGGTCCATCAGCCGGGTGACCAGCTTGGCGAAGGTGGTCTTGCCCGAGCCGGTCTCGCCGACGATGGCCACCCGGGTGCGGGCGGCGATGGCCAGGTCGACGTCGGTGAGCGCCGGCCGCGCGCCGGGGGCGTAGGCGAAGGTGACGTGCTCGAAGCGGACGTCCAGCGGGCCCGGCGGCAGCGTGCGGCCCGCGGCGGGGTCGCGGACGTCGGGCTCGGTGTCCAGCACGTCGAGCACGCGGCGGAAGCCGGCGACCGCGTTCTGCGCCTCGTTGAGCACCTCGCTGGCGGTCTGCACCGGCGAGACGAACAGCGTGACGAGGAACAGGAAGGCGACCAGGGTGCCGGCGCTGATGTGCCCGCCGATCCCGAGCAGCACGCCGACGACCACGATCGCGGCGTTGGCGACGGCGGCGACGAACTCGCCGCTGACGTAGACGGCCGCGGTGGTGCGCTGGGCGCGCACGGAGGCCTCGTAGTGCCGGGTGATCGCGGTGTCGATGCGGGCCGCCGTCCGGGCGCGGATGCCGTAGGCGCGCACCGTGGGGGCGCCGACGACGGACTCGCCGACCGCGGCCAGCACGTCGCCGACCCGCTCGCGGACGATGCCGTAGACGTGCGCGAGCCGCCGGGCGAAGAACTTGATCGCGACCGCCAGCGGCACGAAGCAGACGAGCACCAGCAGCGTCAGCTGCCAGGAGTAGACCGCCATGACCACGGTGGCGACGACGAGCTGGCCGAGGCTGACCAGGCCGAGCACGCCGCCCCACTGCATGAACACCGACAGCTGGTCGACGTCGCTGGTGACCCGGGAGACCAGCGAGCCGCGGCGCTGGCCCTGCTGGTGCAGCACCGACAGGTCGTGCACGTGCCGGAACGCGCGCACCCGCAGGCCGGCGAGCGCGGTCTCGGTGGTGCGGAACAGCCGGACGTTCATCCGGTACACGGCGACGCCGGTGACGACCACGATCACGGCGCAGGCCGCCACCAGCCAGCGGACCAGCGGGAGGTCCGGGCCGCCGGGGGCGCCGAGACCGCGGTCGAGGGTCTGCTGGACGGCGATCGGCACGACCACCCGGCCGGCGGTGGCGATGAGCGAGAGGGCGAACGTGGCCGGCAGCCCCTGGCGGAACTCCGGCATCATCCGCAGGCCGCGGCGGAGCGTGGCGAGCGCGCTCTTCGGCCGCTGCTCGGTGGCGTCGAGCCCGGTGCTCATGCCGGCACCTCCTGCAGCGCGGTCGGGGAGTCCTCGGGTGGTTGGTAGGCCTGCACGAGGCGGGCGTAGCCGGGCACCTGGGCGAGCAGCTCGGCGTGGATGCCACGGGCGACGAGCCGGCCGCGGTCGATCCACACGACCTCGTCGGCCAGCGCGATGGTGGCCTGCCGGTAGGCGACGACCACGACGGTGACCGGGTGGTCGCCGGCGCGCAGCGCGTCGAGGATGCGCGCCTCGACGGCCGGGTCGACGGCGCTGGTGGCGTCGTCGAGGACCAGCAGCCGGGGACGGCGGACGACGGCGCGGGCCAGCGCGAGCCGCTGCCGCTGACCACCGGACAGGCTGGCGCCGCGCTCCCCCACCCGGGTGTCGAGGCCCTCGGGGAGGCGGCTGACGAAGTCGTCGGCGGCGGCGGTGCGCAGCGCGGCCCAGACCTCGTCGTCGTCCCAGGGTCCGCCGAGGGTGACGTTGCCGCGGACCGTGTCGTCGAAGAGGAACGTGCCCTGCGGGACGAACGCAGCCTGGGTGCTGACCTCGCCCTCGCGGAGGGTCCGCAGGTCGACGCCGTCGAGCAGCACCTGCCCGGTGGACGGGTCGACGAGGCGGACCAGCAGGCCGGCGAGCGTCGACTTGCCCGACCCGGTGGGGCCGACGACGGCGAGGGTGCGGCCGGGGGCGACGTCGAAGGTGACGCCCTCCAGGGTGGGGCGCGCGACGCCGTCGTAGCCGAAGGTGAGGTCGTCGACGGCGAGCGCGGCGCCGCCGGTGCCGGCCGGGGCGGCGTCCGGACCGTGCGGGGTCTCGCCGGTGGCGGCGAGCACGGGCGCGACCCGGTCGAAGCCGGCCAGCGCGCGGGGCAGGTCGGCGAGCACCCAGCCGATGGCCCGGATGGGCAGGGCGAGCAGGGTGAACAGGTAGGCGATGGAGACCAGCTCACCGGCGTCGGTGGCGCCGCCGGCGACCCGCTCGGCGCCGACCAGCAGGACGGCGAGGGTGCCGAGGTTGGGCAGCGCCTCCATGAGCGGGTCGAACAGGCCGCGGACCCGGCCGACGGCGACCAGACCGTCGCGCAGCTCGTAGGCGCGCTCGGCGAACCGGTCGGTCTCGGACTGCTCGCGGCCGAGGGTCTTGACGACGAGCGCGGCGTCGAAGCTCTCGTGGGCGATCTCGCTGACCTCGGCGCGCAGCTGCTGGGCGCGGGCCATGCGGGGGCTCATCACCTGGCTGTAGACGGCGTTGATGACGAAGACGAGCGGGAAGACGACGAAGCCGACGACCGCGAGCAGCGGGTCGGTGAGCAGCAGGGCCGCGACCGTGATGCCGATCATCACCAGGGCGCCGACGGCGAAGGGCAGCGGGGAGACGAAGTACCAGGCGGACTCGACGTCGGAGTTGGCGTTGGACAGCAGCTGGCCGGTGGGGTGGCGCTGGTGCCAGGACAGCGGCAGGCGGAGGTACTGGCCGGTGACGCGGCGGCGGTAGTCGGCCTGCAGCCGGTAGCTCATGATGCCGGCGAACAGCCGCCGGCCGATGATCCCGACGATCTTGAGGACGGCGACGGCCATGATCACCAGCGCGGCGAGCGTGAGGGCGGCGGCGGAGGTGTCGCCGTCGTCGTAGGCCGGGAGGACCACCCGGTCGGTGACACCGCCGACGACGTAGGCGCTGGCGACGGTCATGCCGCCGTAGAGGCTGCTCCCGAGGACGGCCCAGGTGAAGATGCCGGGCTGCTCGCGGATGGAGCGGGCGACGTGGCGGAGGCCGCGGCGGACGACGTCCTTCCGCTCGTCCGGGGCGCTCGGGCGGGTGCCCGCTGCGGGATCGGGGGTCCGGCGGCGGGACACGGATCTCCTCTTGCTCGGTGCGTGGGCGGTGCTGGCAGACTACCCGCGATCGTTACCGCGGGTAATTTCCTCGCACCCGGGTCCGTTTCCGCTGGTCGTCGGCTCGGTATCCCCGGTCGGTGACCGACTCCCCTGCGCCGTCCCGGACCGAGCGCCGCGCGCTCGCCGACCTGCTCGCGGAGGTCGGGCCTGATGCGCCCACGTGCTGCGAGGGGTGGCGGGCCCGCGACCTCGCGGCGCACGTGGTGCTGCGGGACCGGCGGCCGGACGCGGCGCCCGGGTTCGTGGTCGGCGGGCGGCTGGGCGCGTGGACCGACCGGGCGATGGCGGGTGCCGCGCAGCGGGACTTCGCGGCGCTGGTCGCGGACGTGCGCAGCGGGCCGCCCGGGTGGGTGCCCACCGCGTGGCCGGTGGTGGACCGGCTGCTCAACACCACGGAGATGGTGATCCACCACGAGGACGTGCGGCGGGCGCAGCCGGGGTGGTCGCCGCGGGAGCTGGACCGGGCCGTGCAGGACCAGCTGTGGTCGGCGGTGCCGCTGCTGGCCCGGTCGAACGCGGCCGGCGTCGACGGCGGGCTGCTCGCCCGGCGCACCGACCTGCCGGGCGGGACGTCGGTGCGCCGGCTGCGCAGCGGCTCGCCCATGACGACGGTGGCCGGGGAGCCGCTGGAGGTGCTGCTGTGGGTGAGCGGCCGGCAGGACGTGGCCCGGGTGGAGGTCACCGGCGGCTGACGCAACCAGGCCGCCCGGTGACGACGTGCGTCACCGGGCGGCCCGGGGTGGACCCGTTCGGGTCAGCCCTGCTGGGCCCGTCGCCGGGCGACCAGCGTGAGAGCCGCGCCACCGCCGAGCAGCAGCACACCGCCGACCAGCGGGACGCTCACGGCCGCGCCGGTGTAGGCCAGACCGTGGGAGCTCCCGGCAGCGGCCGGCGTGTCGGCGACCGTGAAGTCGGCGGTGACGACGAGGCCGCTGGTCTCGCCCTGCATCGTCACGCTGTGCGCCCCCGGCTCGAACCCGGCGGGCAGGGTCACCGTGAACGTCGCCACGCCGTTCGCGTCGGCGGTCGCCCAGCCGAGGTCGACGGGGGTCGAGTGCAGTACGCCGTGGACCCGCTCGCCCGGGAGGAAGCCCTCACCGGTGATGGTCTGGACCTGCCCGGGCGCGACCGAGGCCTTGGCGGCGCGCCCCGAGGCCGGAGCCGGCTGGGTCACCGGCGCGGGCTGGGTGACCGGCGCAGGCTGGGTGACCGGCGCAGGCTGGGTGACCGGCGCAGGCTGGGTGACCGGCGGGTCGGTCACGGGCGTCGAGGTGCCCGGCGTCGAGGTGCCCGGCGTCGAGGTGTCCGGCGTCGAGGTGTCCGGCGTCGAGGTGTCGGGGGTGTCGACGGGGGTGTCGATGGGGGTGCCACCGCCGCTCTGGTCGCCGCCGTCCGACGGCACGAGGGCCAGCTTCTGCATGCCGCCGCAGTCGCTCTCGTAGTAGGTGTTGCCGTCGCCGAAGAACGCCAGACCGCAGGTCCCGTTGGCCTCGCCCAGGTCGGTCAGGTCGCCGTCGGTGATCGCACCGGCGGCCAGGTCGGCCGCGTCGATGCGGTAGAGCTCATAGGTCTGGTCGTCGGTGGCGTACAGGTCGCCGTCGGCGGTCAGGTCCATGCCCCAGAACCGGTGCGGGTCGCTGAGCAGCGGGGTGGTGACGCCGTTGCTCACGCGGTAGAGCTGTCGCGTGTAGTAGTCCGTGACGTAGAGGGTGCCGTCGTCGGCGCGCTCGAGGCCCAGGGTCCCGGAGATGGGCAGGGTGGCGACCACCGTGGTCCGCGCCATCCAGCCGGCGGACTTGTAGGCGGCCGGGTTGGCGGCGAGGTCCGTGGCGTCGATCCGTCGGACGTCGGGCCCGCTGTCGAGGGTGAAGTAGATGTCCCCGTTCGGGGCGACCGCGATGCCCATGACGTCCTCGGTGCCCTGGACGATGGGGGTCGCGGTGCCGTCCGCTGTGACGGTGGAGATGCCGGTGCTCCGCTGCGCGACGTAGAGGACGTCGCCGTGGAAGTCGAGCCCGTACGGCGAGTCCACCTGCGGCGAGGCGGGCCACGCGGTCGCGGAGGCCGGAGCGGCCAGCGCGGGACCGGCCGCCGCGGTGGCGACCACGGCGCCTCCGACGGCGGTGGCGAGGAGGAGGGCGAGCCGGCGGGCGGTCGGCCCGGTGCGTCGCGACGTGCGCATGCTGGAAGTCCCGTCAGTTGCTGGAGTCTGCGTGGCCGGCGCAGAGCGCGGCAGCCACGGGGGACCGTAGGTCGGCCGCACCGCGCGGACCGGCGGACGACCCGGGCGGCCGCTGCCGAAGAAACTCCCAGGGAGTTGGCAGCTGAGATGGTGCCGATCACCGGTCGGGCTGCCGAGGGACCGCAGGGGGCGAGGTGGCCCGGCGGGGCTCAGAACGGTGGCGGATCGCCCTGCGGGGGCCCTTCCTGCGGCCGTG
Organism: Modestobacter sp. NPDC049651; assembly: GCF_040659695.1. Taxonomy (NCBI): domain Bacteria; kingdom Bacillati; phylum Actinomycetota; class Actinomycetes; order Geodermatophilales; family Geodermatophilaceae; genus Modestobacter; species Modestobacter sp. NPDC049651. The sequence goes on along the minus strand of NZ_JBFAOG010000016.1, from coordinate 73,585 downwards.
CCCCTGCGGCCGTCGGGTCCGGCGGCAGGTCGTCGTCCGCCCCGAAGCGTGGCGGGTGGGTGATGAGCACCTGGCCGGTGGGGGTGGCCCACTCCAGCCCGCCGTCGGGGAGGCCGCGCAGCGACCAGCCGGGCGCCTGGTGGCTGAGCCGGTGGTGGTGCCGGCAGAGGCAGCACAGGTTGTGGTGCGCGGTCGGGCCGTACGGGAACGGCAGAGTGTGGTCGAGGTCGCAGCGGATCGGCCGCGCGCGGCAGCCGGGGAACCGGCAGCGCCGGTCGCGCAGCCGGACGAACGCGTCCAGCTCGGCCGCGGGTCGGTACCGCGGCGTCTCCGGTGGTGGCCCGAGGGCGCGGCCGGCGCGGCGGCCGCACGCAGCGCGAGGGCGTCGGTGAGCGCGACCAGCTGACCGCTCAACCCGTCGATCAGCCCCAGGTGCGGCCGGTGCGCCAGCGCGGTGCCCCGCAGGACCCGCGCGGTGAGCAGGTCGGCCAGCCCCGCGCGGGCACGCTCGTCCGCGGGCGAGCGGTCGAGCTCATCAACAGGGGCACGCTCCGGTCCAGGATCTGCGGCGGTACGGCTGGGCGGCTCGGGGTCCGGGTCGGCCAACGGCTCGCGCTCGGCCTCGGGCGGGTCGGTCCGCGGCATCAGCCCCAGCGCCTCCGCGAGCTCCCGCACCATCTGCGCCGGCACCAGGTCCCCGTCGACCTCCCCCGGCTCGTCGCCGCCCAGCAGCGTCTCGATCGCCGTCACCAGCGTGATCCGTGCCTGCACCGGCGAGAGCCCGTGCTCCCCCGGGCGCAGCACCAGGTCGACCAGGCAGTCGACCATCCGCTGCTCCCGCGTGCGCTCGTCACCCTCGGTCGCTGCTGCGTCGGCGAACCGGCGCAGCGCGTCCTGCAGCGCCCGGGCCACGGGCGCGGGCAGCACGACCGACAGCGTGGCCATCCCGTCGTCGCCGCCGTGGACGACGACCCGGCGCCGCCGCACCGCCTCGGTCACCCGCCGGGCCACCGCCGCGGCGTCCAGCTCCATCACCAGCCGGCGCGCGGCCGCGCGCAGCTGGTTGCGTGTCTTCCCCGCGCTCCGGGCCAGCAGCCGCGCCTCGGCGTCGGCCCGCACCTCGTCGCGCAGCGGCGCGACCAGGTCGGTCATCACCCGGGCGTGCCCCCAGCTGATCCGGCCGTCGGCCAGGGCATCGAGGGTGGCCGGCAGCCGGTCGACCAGCAGCAGCGAGTCGACGAGCAGTCCCTGCGCGGCGTCGGCGGTCAGCCCGAGCCCGGTGCTGACCTCGTCGACCGCCCACTCGCTGACGTCGGCCAGCACCGCCGGCCGAGCCGCCCGGGTGCGGGCCGCGGCCGCGCCGATCTCCGACTCCGGCCGGTCGAACGACGACGGCCGGCACCGCGCGAACCCTGCCAGCGCCTCGGCCTGCTCGGCGGCGGCCCGGGACAGCTCCCGCTGCGCGCGCACCGCTCGCTCCAGGTGCGCGCCACCCTCCGTGGCCAGCTGGTCCAGCCGCTCCGCCCGCGCTGCGAACCGGGCGTCCGCGGTACGGCGCCGGCCGGCCAGCTCCGGTACCCACTCGACGCAGGGCACCGGCGGGTGCAGCTCCAGCTCGGACGACACGCTGTCGAGCAGCCGGCGCAGCTCGGTCTCGACGGCCGACCCACCCGGCCGGTCGAGCACACTCGCCTGTCGTTCGAACACGTGTTCGATCATACCGACCGGGTGGACCGCTGACCAGCCGGAACGGTGCCTGTGGACAGCGCCGGAACGGGGTGCAGACGCCCGGCAACGTCAGCCCCGCGGCTTGCCCAGGTGCACGAGCGCGTACCCCGCGGGGGTGCGGGTGCGGTGCGTCTCGCGGTAGCCGAGCCGTCGGTAGAGCCGCAGGTTGGCCCCGCTGCGCTCGCCGGTGAACAGCCGCACCTCCCGGACCGCGGCCGGCAGGGCCTCCTCGACCGCGGCCAGCAGCCGCGACCCGAGCCGTTCGCCCTGCCGGTCCGGTGCGACCGTGAGGCGGCCGATCTCGGCGACGGCGCCCACCACGGTCGCCCGGACGGCCGCCACCAGCCGCCCGGCACCGTCCCGCCACCCCACCGCCACGACGTCCGGGCGGCCGAGCTCGTCGGACAGCTCCGCGAGCGACTGCCGCAGGGCGGGCAGCTGCAGGTCGTCGTGCGCCTGCGCCTCGGTCACGTAGGCGGCGCGCTGCAGCGTCAGCACCTCACCGGCGTCGGCCGTCCCCAGCGCGACCAGCTGCTCCACGGCGGTCAGACCAGGGGGCGGTCGGACTCCCGGCGGATCGGCACACCGGCCGCGTCCAGCGCCTGCTTCACGTCGCCGACCCGCAGCTGCCCGAAGTGGAAGACGCTCGCCGCCAGCACGGCGTCGGCGCCGGCCTCGACCGCCGGCGGGAAGTGCTCGACCGCGCCCGCTCCCCCACTGGCGATCAGCGGCACGGTCACCTCGCGGCGCACCGCGCGGATCAGCTCGGTGTCGAACCCGGCGCGGGTGCCGTCGGCGTCCATCGAGTTGAGCAGCACCTCGCCCACGCCCAGCTCCGCGGCCTGCACCACCCACTCGACGGCGTCCCGGCCGGTGCCCCGGCGGCCGCCGTGCGTGGTGATCTCGAAGCCCGAGTCGGTGCGTGCGCCGTCCTGCACGCGGCGCGCGTCCAGCGACAGCACCAGCACCTGGTTGCCGAACCGGTCGGCGATCTCGCTGATCAGCTCCGGGCGGGCGACCGCGGCGGTGTTCACCGCGACCTTGTCGGCACCGGCCCGCAGGAGCTTGTCGACGTCGGCCACCGACCGCACGCCGCCGCCCACGGTCAGCGGGATGAACACGGACTCCGCCGTCCGCCGGACGACGTCGTAGGTGGTCTCCCGGTCACCGGAGCTCGCCGTGATGTCCAGGAAGGTCAGCTCGTCGGCGCCCTCGGCGTCGTAGACCCGGGCCATCTCCACCGGGTCGCCGGCGTCGACCAGGTCGACGAAGTTGACGCCCTTGACCACCCGGCCGGCGTCGACGTCCAGACACGGGATCACCCGCACCGCCAAGCTCATGCCCCAGCTCCTCGCACCGCGTCCGCCTCGATCTCGATCAGCATCGCCGGGTCGATCAGCGCCGCCACCTGCACCATCGAGGTGGCCGGCCGCACGTCGGCGAAGTGCTCGCCGTGCACCCGCCCGGCCTCCTCCCACCGGCTGATGTCGGTGACGTACATCCGGGTGCGGACGACGTCGCCCAGCGCGAAGCCCGCCTGCGCCAGCGCCGCGGCCACGTTCGCCAGCGCCACGCGCGTCTGCGCGGCCAGGTCGCCCGGGTGCTGCACGACGCCGTCGACCGTCGCCGTCGTGCCGCTCACCCACGCCCGGTCACCGGCGACGACCACCCGGCTGTAGCCGACGACCGGCTCCCAGGGCGCGCCGGACCCGAGCCGCTGGGTGGTCACCCCCTGGTCACCGCCAGCGCCTCGGGCAGCGTGAACGCCCCCGCGTACAGCGCCTTGCCCACGATCGCGCCCTCGACGCCGACCGCGGTCAGCCCGGCCAGCGCGCGGATGTCGTCGAGCGAGCTGACCCCACCCGACGCGACGACCGGCCGCGGGGTGGCGGCGCAGACCTCGCGCAGCAGGTCGAGGTTCGGCCCGCGCAGCGTGCCGTCCTTGGTGATGTCGGTGACGACGTAGCGGGAGCAGCCCTCGGCGTCCAGCCGGGCCAGCGTCTCGTACAGCTCGCCGCCCTCCTGGGTCCAGCCGCGGGCGGCCAGCCGGGTGCCGCGCACGTCCAGGCCGACGGCGATCCGGTCACCGTGCTCGGCGATCGCCCGGGCGCACCACTCCGGCGACTCCAGCGCCGCGGTGCCCAGGTTGACCCGGCGGCAGCCGGTGGCCAGCGCGGCGGCCAGCGACTCGTCGTCCCGGATGCCGCCGGACAGCTCCACGTCGACGTCGAGCTCGCCGACGACGCGGGCCAGCAGCTCCCGGTTCGAGCCGCGGCCGAAGGCGGCGTCCAGGTCGACCAGGTGCACCCACTGCGCCCCGTCGCGCTGCCACTGCAGCGCGGCCTCCAGCGGGTCGCCGTAGGAGGTCTCGCTCCCGGCCTCCCCCTGGGTCAGTCGGACGGCGAGGCCGTCGGCGACGTCGACGGCGGGCAGCAGCTGCAGTTCGGGCACGGCGTCAGCCTAGGTGGACCTCCCGACGGGTCCTGCCGGACCGCTGCGGCAGGGTGCTGCCATGGAGTTCCGCGAGGTGGTGCGCCGGCGCCGGATGGTCCGCGACTACGACCCCGACCGCCCGGTGCCGCCCGAGGTCCGCGAGCGGCTGCTCGAGCACGCCATCCGCGCCCCCTCGGCCGGGTTCAGCCAGGGCTGGGCGTTCCTGGTCCTGGAGAGCCCCGAGGAGCGCGACCGCTTCTGGACGGCGACCACCGGGGACGGCCCGCCGGACCGCTGGCTCACCCGGATGCGCCGCGCCCCGCTGCTGGTCGTGCCGCTGTCGCACAAGGCCGCCTACCTCGACCGCTACGCCGCCGCCGACAAGGGCTGGACCGACCGCGACGAGGCCCGCTGGCCGGTGCCCTACTGGGACGTCGACACCGGCATGGCCGCACTGCTCGTGCTGCTCACCGCGGTCGACGAGGGCCTCGGCGCCTGCTTCTTCGGCGTGCCGCCCGAGCGCATCCCGGCGTTCCGCGCCGCGTTCGGCGTGCCCGACGGGTACCAGCCGGTCGGCTGCGTCTCGGTCGGCTACCCCGGCTCCGACGACCCGCGGTCGCCGTCGTTGCGGCGCGGGCGCCGCGGGGTCGACGAGGTGGTGCACCGGGGCAGGTGGGGCGCGGCTGGTTGACTGCCGCGGTGACCGACTCCCGCCCCGTGCTCGTGACCGGTTCCTCCCGCGGCATCGGCCGCGCCATCGCGCACGCGTTCGCGTCCCGCGGCGACCGGGTGGCCGTGCACTCCAGCAGCTCCCGGGCGGCTGCCGAGCAGGTCGCAGCAGAGCTCCCCGGCAGCGGGCACACCGTCGTGCAGGGCGATCTCGCGGACGCCGCCGCGGTGGCCCGGTTCGTCGACGAGGCGGCCGAGGCGCTCGGCGGGCTGCAGGTGCTGGTCAACAACGCCGGCGTCTTCACCGCCCACCCGCCGCTGACCACCGCGTACGAGGACTGGCAGGCGATCTGGGCGCGCACGCTCGCGGTGAACCTCACCGGCGCGGCCAACGCGACGTTCCGCGCCGTCCCGCACCTGGTCGCCGCCGGCGGCGGGGCGGTCGTCAACGTCACCAGCCGCGGCGCGTTCCGCGGTGAGCCCGACACCCCCGCCTACGGCGCGTCCAAGGCCGGGCTCAACGCCTTCGCCCAGTCGATGGCCCTCGCGCTGGCCCCGCAGGGCATCTCGGTCACCTGCGTCGCGCCCGGGTTCGTGCAGACCGAGATGGCCCGCGACGTGCTCGACGGGCCGGGCGGGGACGCCGTCCGCGCCCAGTCGCCCTACGGCCGGGTGGCGAAGCCCGAGGAGGTCGCCTCCGCGGTGCTGTGGCTGGCCTCCCCCGAGGCGGCGTTCTCCACCGGCACGATCGTCGACGTCAACGGCGGCAGCTACCTGCGCAGCTAGCGCACCTCGCGGGAGGTCCCGACCACCAGCAGGTCGGAGGTGTGGGTCCCGGCGACCCCCACCCCGGCCGGCCGCGGCACGAAGCCGGGCAGGTCGGCGAGCCCGTCGCTGCCGTCCAGCGCACGCACGGTCACCGGGCCGTCGCCGGACACCTCGACCGTCGCCGTGACCCCCTCGGCCGGCGGCGCGTGGAAGGTGACGGTCAGCCGGTCGGTGCCCAGCGCCTCGGCGGGCACCTCCCGCCCGGCCACCACCGCACCGGTGACCTCCGCGCCGGCGACGTCCAGCACCACCAGCCGCGCGGCCCGCTGCGACTGCAGCCGCACGGTGAGCTCCCGCCGGCCCCCGACGAGGTCCCGGACCGCGGTCGTCAGCGCGGGCGCGGGCAGGTCCGCGGCCTCCGCCCGGCCGGTGGTGACGTCGCCGGAGAACACCGGGAACGCGTCGCCGAGGTCCTCGTGCCCGCCGACGTACCGCGCCGTCCAGTCGACCGGGTCGTCCTCGGTGCTGATCCACCAGGCCCGGTCCCGGTCGGCGTCCAGGGCGTACATCAGCTGGGTGGGCACCGGGTGCCGCGCGTCGAACCGGTCGACGACCAGCCCGGTGCCGAACAGCGCCACCACGAGCACCCCCGCCACCGCCGGCACCAGCGCCGCGCCCCGCCGCCGGGGCCGCTCTCCCGCCGCAGCCCGCTCCGCCGCCGGGAACAGCAGCTCCAGCACCGGCAGCAGGACCAGCGCGAGCAGCACCGCGAACAGCGCCGGCGCCGCCCCGGTCGCCAGCCCCAGCGCCGGGAAGAACAGCGCGATCGTCGGCGCGAGCACGACCACCGCCACCGCCCCGGCGAGCAGCGCGCCGAGCAGCCGGACCCACGGCCGGCCCGACAGCAGCCCGACCACGCCGGCCACCCCGCCGGCCAGCGCCGGCAGCGCGGCCAGGTACGACCCGCCGGGCGCGACCGCGGCGAGGACGGCGCCCAGCACCACCGGCCAGCCCAGCGCCCCCACCGCCAGCGCCGTCGCCCCGACCCGGCGCAGCAGCGCGTACCAGGCGAGCACCACGAAGAGCACCAGCGCGACCACGCCGAGCCGGTACCAGCCCGGTCGCCACGGGTCGATCATCCCGGCGTAGCCCGGCCGCACCGCGGTCAGCAGCGCCCACGCCCCCTGCGCCGCCAGCGGGGCGAGGACGACGGGCAGCAGCGCGAGCCCGAAGCCGGCCAGCGACCGGCGCAGCGGCGTCCCGGCCCGGCTCCGGGCGAGCGCGGCCAACCCGCCCAGCGCGGCCACCGCCAGGCCGGCGAGCGGCCACACCGACCAGCCGGGGAACCGGACCAGCCGGCCGAGGACCGGGAAGTACACCGCGTCGGCGTCCCCGGGGCGGGCCAGCTCGCGCAGGTCGCGGCCGCCGAGCTCCCGGGTCAGCGCCAGGGCGTTGTCGCCCATCGCCTGCAGGCTGCCGCGGTCCATCCGGTCCGGTGTGTCCTCGGGCGTGTGGTACGCCGCCGAGCCCTCGATCCAGGCGGTGTTCAGCCCGGTGAACCCGGCGTCGAGCAGCGGGCTGAAGTCGGTGTCGTTGGGCAGCGCGCGGTAGACCTCGACGGCGAAGCTGGTGGCAACCGGGTGCGGCGCGGCCGCGGCGAAGACGCCGGCCAGCCCGGCGTTGCCCCGCGCCGTCTCGAACATGATCGGCGGGCCGCCGGTGCCGCGGGCCTCCAGGTTCAGCACGACCCCGCCGTCGGCCGCGAGCGGGTCGCCGGCCGCGAAGGCCTCCGCGCCGCAGAGGCACGCCTCCTCGGCGTCGGTGAACACCACCACGACGTCGTTGCGCAGCTGCGGGCCCGCGGTGAGCGCGCGCAGCGTCTCCAGCACCGAGGAGACGCCCGCCGCGTCGTCGTTGCCGCCGGGGCCGGTCTCCACCGAGTCGTGGTGCGCGACGAGCAGCAGCCGGCCGGTGGGGTCGCGGCCGGGCAGCTCGGCGACGACGTTGCGCACCCGCGCCATCTCCACCTCGCCCGGGTCGCCCGGGTTCGCGCCGACGGCGTCCTGGACCCGCGGCTGCAGCCCGAGGCCGGTGAGCCGGGCGAGGAGGTGGTCGCGGACCCGGTCGTCGGCGGCGCTGCCGGTCACGTGCGTCTCCCGCGCGATCTCCTCGACGTCCGCGAACGCGCGCCCGGCGCTGAACCGGTCGGCCGGCGCGTCGGACGCCGCGGGCGCGGGCGGCTGGAGCACCAGCACGCTCAGCGCGGCCAGCGCCCCGAGCAGGAGCAGGGCGACCAGCCCGGGTACACGACCGGCACGCACCGACGACCTCCAGCAGACGAGAGCCGGCTCACCCTAGGGGTGCGCCGGCCGCGTCCGGAGGACCAGGTCAGTCCAGCGAGTCGAGCCAGTTGGTGAGCAGCTGCGCGCCGGCGTCGCCGCTCTTCTCCGGGTGGAACTGGGTCGCCGACAGCGGGCCGTTCTCCACGCCCGCGACGAAGCGGTCGCCGTGCTCGGCCCAGGTGACCGACGGCGGCGTGAGCCGGCCGGTGACGCCGGGCTCGGACAGCGGGAAGTGCCGCACCCCGTAGGAGTGCACGAAGTAGAAGCGCTGGTCCTCGAGGCCCGCGAACAGCGTCGAGCCCTCCGCGGGCTGCACGGTGTTCCAGCCCATGTGCGGCAGCACCGGCGCCTTCAGCTGCTCGACGGTGCCCGGCCACTCGCCGCACCCCTCGGCGTCCACGCCGTGCTCGACGCCCCGCTCGAACAGCACCTGCATGCCCACGCAGATGCCGAGCACCGGGCGCCCGCCGGCCACCCGGCGGCCGATCACCTTCGGCCCCTCGACCGCCCGCAGCCCCGCCATGCAGGCCGCGTACGCGCCGACACCCGGGACGACGAGACCGTCGGCCTCCAGGGCGGCGTGCGGGTCGGCGGTCACCGTGACGTCGGCACCCACCCGGGTGAGCGCCCGCTCGGCCGAGCGCAGGTTGCCCGACCCGTAGTCCAGCACGACGACCTTCTTCACAGCTGCCACGCTACCCACCAGCCCCCGACGGGCCCGCGGTGTTCCGCCGCACGGCGGTGACCACGGCCACCGCTCAGAGCACCAGCTCCCCCACGACCTCACCGAACAGCTCCTCCCCGGTGGGCCGGAAGCCCAGGCGCAGGTAGAAGCCCTCCGGCCCGTGCGGGTGCCGCTCCCACAGCACGGTGATCCGCTCCTGCCCCCGCCGGCGGGCCTCGTCGGCCACGGCCCGGACGGCGAACCGGCCGACTCCCTGCCCCTGTGCCTCCGCGGCGACGGCGAGCCGCCAGATGCCGCAGCGGAACGCCTCGATCTCGTTGCCCGGGTCGAAGGCGGCCATGACGAAGCCGACGACGGGGCCGCCGTCGCCGTCGGTGACCACCCGCGGCCACGCGACGTCGGGGCTGGCGTAGGCCTCGGCGAGCGACTCGGCGACGGGCGCCACCACACCCTCCTGCTCCGGGCGGATCCGCAGCCGGCAGGCGGCGGTCACGGTGGCGGGGGTGACGGGGCTCAGGCGGAGGTCCATGACCGGAGGGTGCCGCAGGGGTCCGACAGGAACCCTCCCCTCACGTGAGGGTAGGTTCGGTGGCTCGCGCAACGGTGCGCTGCCCTCCCGATGGACGAAAGGCGTCATGACAGCCGCACTCGCCGACCGGCGTCCCCAGTGGGTCGCCGCGCTCACCTCGCCCCGCACGCTGCGCACCGAGGTGCTCGCCGCCCTCGTCGTCGGCCTCGCGCTGATCCCCGAGGCCATCTCCTTCTCCGTGATCGCCGGGGTCGACCCGCGGGTGGGGCTCTTCTCCGCGGTGACCATGGCGGTGACGATCGCGGTCGTCGGTGGCCGGCCCGCGATGATCTCCGCCGCGACGGGGGCCGTCGCCCTGGTCGTCGCTCCCGTGGTGCGCGACCACGGCCTGCAGTACCTGATCGCCACGGTGCTGCTGGCCGGTGTCCTGCAGGTGGTGCTCGGCCTGCTGGGCGTCGCCAGGGTGATGCGGTTCGTGCCGCGCAGCGTGATGGTCGGCTTCGTCAACGCGCTGGGCATCCTGCTGTTCACCGCGCAGCTCCCCCAGCTCACCGGTGTGCCGTGGCTGGTCTACCCGCTGGCCGCCGGTGCCCTGGCGATCATCTTCCTGCTCCCCCGGGTCACCACCGCCGTCCCGGCGCCCCTGGTGGCGATCGTCGTCGTCACGGTCGTCACGGTGACCGCCGGCATCGACGTCCCGACGGTCAGCGACGAGGGCGAGCTGCCCACCAGCCTGCCCACCCTGGGCCTGCCCGACGTGCCGTTCACCTGGCACACCCTGACGGTCATCGCGCCCTACGCCCTCGGCATGGCCCTGGTCGGGCTGATGGAGTCGCTGATGACGGCCAAGCTCGTCGACGAGCTGACCGACACCCGGTCCAGCAAGACCCGCGAGTCGTGGGGCCAGGGCGTGGCCAACCTGGTCACCGGCCTCTTCGGCGGCATGGGCGGCTGCGCGATGATCGGGCAGACGATGATCAACGTCCGGTCCGGCGCGCGCACCCGGTTGTCGACCTTCCTCGCGGGGGCCTTCCTGCTGGTGCTGGTCGTGGTGCTCGGCCCGGTCGTCGGGGTCATCCCGATGGCGGCGCTGGCCGCGGTGATGGTGTTCGTCGCGATCGCCACCTTCGACTGGCACAGCCTGCGCACGCTGCGCCGGATGCCGTACAGCGAGACCGCCGTCATGGTCGTCACCGTCGTCGTCGTGGTGGCCACCTCCAACCTGGCGATCGGCGTCGCGGTCGGCGTCCTGCTGGCCTGCGTGCTCTTCGCCCGCCGGGTCGCCCACCTGGTCACCGTCACCGCGACCGACGCACCGGACGGCGCGCGGGTGTACACGGTCACCGGCGCGCTGTTCTTCGCCTCGACCAACGACCTGATCGGCCGGTTCGACTACGCCGGCGACCCCGGGCGGGTGCGCATCGACCTGTCCGGCGCGCACGTCTGGGACGCCTCGTCGGTGGCCGTCCTCGACGCGGTCGAGCACAAGTACGCCGGCCGCGGGAAGACCGTGGAGATCACCGGGCTGACCGAGGTGACCGGCCACTACCACCGCCGGCTCGCCGGCCGGCTGGGCGGTGCCGGGTGAGCGAGCCGCGGCGGATGCAGATCGGCGAGGTCGCCGAGCGCATCGGCCTGTCGCTGCGCACCATCCGGTACTACGAGGAGGTCGGCCTCGCCGTCCCCTCGGCCCGGTCGGACGGCGGCTTCCGGCTCTACGCGGACGACGACGTCGAGCGGCTGCGGGTCATCATGCAGATGAAGCCGCTGGGCTTCTCCCTGGAGGAGATGCGCGAGCTGCTGGAGCTGCTCGACGCCGGGGACGACGCCGACCCCGCCCGGCTGACCGCGTTCCGGGCGCAGGCCGCCGAGCGGGTCGCGGCGCTGCGGGCCCGGCTGGCGACCGCCGAGGCGTTCGCCGCCCGGCTGGGCTGAGGCGGCACCCTCAGGCCTGCACGGCTGCCCAGAGCACGCACAGCAGCAGCACGATCCCGCTGACCAGCCAGGCGGCCGCGGTGGCGGACATGCGCATCGTCAGACCATCCCGAACTGCTCGCTGTGGACGTTGTCCGCGTCGATCCCCAGCTGCCCCAGGGAGGTCTCCACCGACTGGACGACCTCCCCCGAGGCGCAGATGAAGTACTCCAGCACCCGCCGCTCCAGCGGGAGGTGCCGGTCGAGCAGGTCGGCGTCGATCCGGCCGCGCTCCCCGCGCCACTGGCCGGAGGGCCGGCTGACCACGTGCACGACCCGCAGGTTGAGCCGGTCCTGCAGCCGGGCCAGCTGCCGGACCCCGGTCACCTGGTCCTCGTAGCGGTTGGCCAGGAACAGCCAGCACGGCCGCTGGTCACCCTGGTCGGCCAGCGTGGCCAGCATCGACAGGAACGGGGTGACGCCCACGCCGGCCCCGATCATCACGTAGCCCATGCCCGGGTTGCTCTCGAGCGTGAACGAGCCGTGCGGACCGTCGAGGTGGACCCGGTCGCCGACCCGCAGCCGGCGGATCGACCCGGTGAAGCCACCGACGTCCTTGATCGTGAACTCCACCCGGGACCGCAGCGCGCTGGACGAGATGGAGAACGGGTGCCAGGTCGGGGTGAACGGGTTGCGGCTGGGCAGGATCCAGGCGAACTGCCCCGCCCGGAAGGAGAACTCCTGCCCGCCGTGCCGGAACGCGGGCTCCAGCCCCACGGTCACGCTGCCGCCCGGCTCCGGCCACAGCTCGGCCACCCGCCAGGGTCGCAGCGCCAGTCGCAGCGGCTTGACCAGCCGCACCCAGACCGCGAGCCAGAGGAACGCCGCGAGGTACACCGACCAGACCAGGCGCACCCACGGCGCACCCAGCCAGTGCCCGACCAGGAACGCGTGCGCGAAGCCGGCCAGCACGATCACCACGCCGAGCACCGAGTGCAGGACGTGCCAGACGGGGTAGGGCAGCCGCAGGGCCCGCCGCCAGATCGAGGTCACCATCAGCAGGGCGAGCGCCGCGACCGACAGCCACGCGAACTGGGCCCGCAGCGGGTCGTGCGCCAGGTCGAGCAGCTCGCGGTAGCGGGCGGAGTCGGCGAACAGCAGCAGCGGGTGCCCGAAGGCAGCCGCCACCGCCAGGAACGAGACCTGCCGGTGGTACCGGAGGACGACGTCGATCCCGAAGGGCGCCGCGCTCCGGGAGAACCGGGCGGCCAGGGCGAACTGCAGCCCCAGCACCGACAGCGCGACGAACCCCAGCGCGACGGAGAACTCGACGACGAAGCCGCGTCCGGGCCGGGGATCGGCGAAGCAGACCGCCAGCGGGGCCACGGCCAGCAGCAGGTGCAGGCCGAGCCAGGCGGCCTGCCGCAGCCCGGTCGCCGGGGCCTTGCGCCGCCTGCTGGTGACGCCGGGGTGCACCGCGCGCTCCCCGTTGGCCAGCTGCTCCAGCCGGTGGCCGCTCGGGGTGGGGTCGACGTACAGCCACTGCGGCGGGGACGTGCGGTCCAGCGCCGAGCTCACGGCGTCGGCTCGCAGGGGCGGGCGCTGGGCATGGACGGTCCTCTTCGGCTGGTACGCGACGTCGGCCACCGGGCCGGGACGCAGGTCCGCCGGCCGCGGCGCACCACCCGGAGGGACGACGCACGTCCGGGCGGACGAGCACACCGGGTGCTCGGTCAATGACGGTAGGTGCGCACCCCCGGTCGCGGTCAACCCCTCCGCGGGACTTCCGAGACCGGTCGGTCACACCCGCACCAGTGACGGGGGTCACCCGGCACGCTGACCTGCGGCTTGCCCGTCGCGGCAGGTCGTCGTGCCGACGGAGACCTTCGCCACACGTCCGGTCACCGGACCGTCCGGTCGGCCGCCCGACCGGGTCAGACCAGCCGGAGCACGCCCGCGGCGACCGCCAGCGCCGCGGCGGCGAGCAGGATGCCGCTGAACAGCCACTGCCCGCCGGTGCGGCCCTTGGTGTCGTGGTCGGCGCGGAAGATGCTCCACGCGCCGCCGAGCAGGAAGAGCCCGACGACGATCAGGATGTTGCCGAACGTCACCCGGCTACAGAGCGCCCTTGGTCGAGGGCACGTCGGTGACCCGCGGGTCGAGCGCGACCGCCGTCCGCAGCGCCCGGGCCAGCGCCTTGAACTGCCCCTCGACGATGTGGTGGGCGTCCCGGCCGGCGTAGAGCACCCGGACGTGCAGGGTGATCCGCGCGTTGAACGCGAACGACTCGAGCACGTGCTTGGTGAGCGACGTCGGGTAGTCCGGCCCGATCATCGGCGTCATGCCCTCGGGCTCGGCGTGCACGAAGTACGGCCGGCCGGACAGGTCGACGGCGGCCTGCACCAGCACCTCGTCCATCGGGATCGTGGCGTCGCCGTAGCGGGTGATCCCCCGCTTGTCGCCCAGCGCCTCCGCGAACGCCTGGCCCAGCGCGATCGCGACGTCCTCGACGGTGTGGTGGGCGTCGATGTGCAGGTCGCCGTCCGCCCGCACCGTCAGGTCGATGCCGCTGTGCTTGGACAGCGCCGTGAGCATGTGGTCGTAGAACCCGACCCCGGTGGCGATGTCGGACGTGCCGGTGCCGTCGAGGTCGAGCTCGACGACCAGCTTGGTCTCGTTGGTCGCGCGCTCGACGCGTGCCCTGCGGGTCATGGGGTCAGTCTCCCAGGCGGTGGGTGGGGGCCACCTCACCCAGCGCGGTGAGGAAGGCCTCCGTCTCTTCGGGTGTGCCGGCGGTCACCCGCAGCCAGCCGGGCAGGCCGGGGTCGCGCACCAGCACGTCCCGGTCCAGCAGCGCCTGCCAGGCGGCGTGCTGGTCGGCGAAGTGGCCGAACAGCACGAAGTTCGCGTCGCTGGGCACGCTGGTCAGCCCCAGCGCCGGCAGCGCGGCGACGATCCGGTCGCGCTCGGCCTTGACCGCGTCGACGGTGGCCAGCAGCGCGTCGGTGTGCGCCAGCGCGGTGCGCGCGGCGACCTGGGTCAGCGAGCTCAGGTGGTACGGCAGCCGGACCAGCTGGACGGCGTCGACCACCGCCGGGTCGGCCGCCAGGTAGCCCAGCCGCAGGCCGGCCATGCCGAAGGCCTTGCTCATCGTCCGGCTGACCACCAACCGCGGCCGGCCGGGCAGCAGGGTCAGCGCCGACGGCGTGCCCGGGCGGGCGAACTCCGCGTACGCCTCGTCGACGACGACCACGCCCTCGGTCGCGTCGTAGAGCGCGGCGATCGTGCCCAGCTCGACCGCGGTGCCGGTCGGGTTGTTCGGGCTGGTCACGAAGACGACGTCCGGTGCGACCTCGCGCACCTGCGCGGCCGCCTTCTCGACGTCGATGGTGAAGTCCTCGCGGCGGTGCCCGTCGACCCACCGGGTGCCGGTCGACGCGCTGATGATCGGGTGCATCGAGTAGGACGGCGTGAAGCCCAGCGCCGTCCGGCCCCCGCCGCCGAAGGTCTGCAGCAGCTGCTGGAGCACCTCGTTGGAGCCGTTGGCCGCCCACACCTGCGCCGCGGACACCTGCTCGCCGCTGGTGCGGGTCAGGTAGGTGGCGAGGTCGGTGCGCAGCGCGAGCGCGTCCCGGTCGGGGTACCGGTTGAGCCCCTGGGCGGCCGTGCCCAGCGCCGTCGCGAGGTCCGCGACCAGCGCCTCGGGCAGCGGGTAGGGGTTCTCGTTGGTGTTCAGCTGGTGCTTGACCGGCAGCTGCGGCGCCCCGTAGGGCGACTTCCCGCGCAGCTCCGGGCGGAGCGGCAACTGGTCGGTGCTGGTCACGTGCTGGTCCGTCATCAGCGCTGCCGCACCCGCACGGCCGCCGCGTGGCCGGGCAGGTCCTCGGCGTTGGCCAGCGCGTCGATGTGCCCGGCGACCTCGGCCAGCGCCTGCTCGTCGTACTCGATGACGTGGATGCCGCGCAGGAACGACTGCACGGACAGGCCGCTGGAGTGCCGCGCGCAACCGCCCGTGGGCAGCACGTGGTTGGACCCGGCGATGTAGTCGCCCAGCGACACCGGCGACCAGGCGCCGACGAAGACAGCGCCGGCGTTGCGCACCCGCGCCGCGACCTCGCGGGCGTCGCGGGTCTGGATCTCCAGGTGCTCGGCCGCGTAGGCGTCGACCACCGCGAGGCCCGCGTCGAGGTCGTCGACGAGCACGACCCCGGACTGGCTGCCGTCGAGCGCCGTGGTGATCCGGTCGCTGTGCTTGGTGGCGGCCACCTGGCCGGGCACCAGGTCGAGCACCCGGTCGGCCAGCTCCTCGCTGGTGGTCACCAGCACCGCGCCGGCCAGCGGGTCGTGCTCGGCCTGGCTGATCAGGTCGGCCGCGACGTGCGCGGGGTCGGCGGTCTCGTCGGCCAGCACGGCGACCTCGGTCGGGCCGGCCTCGGAGTCGATGCCGATCAGGCCGCGCAGCAGCCGCTTGGCCGCGGTCGTGTAGACGTTGCCCGGCCCGGTGACCATGTCGACCGGCTCGCACGAGCCCGCGCCGTAGCCGAAGACGGCGATCGCCTGCGCCCCGCCCACCGCGTAGACCTCGGTCACGCCCAGCAGCGCGCACGCCGCCAGGACCCCCGGGTCGGGCAGGCCCCCGTGGTCGCGCTGCGGCGGGCTGGCCACCGCGATCGACTCCACGCCGGCGATCTGCGCGGGCACGACGTTCATCACCACGGAGCTCAGCAGCGGGGCCAGGCCGCCGGGCACGTACAGCCCGACCCGGCGCACCGGCACCCAGCGCTCGGTGACGGTGCCGCCGCGGACGACCTCGGTGGTGACGTCGGTGCGCCGCTGGTCGGCGTGCACCTTCCGCACCCGCGCGATCGACTCCTCCAGCCCGGCCCGCACCTGCGGGTCGACCGACGCCAGCGCCTCGTCCAGCGCAGACTGCGGGACGGCGAAGTCCTCGAGGTCGACGCCGTCCAGGCGGGCGGTGATCTCCCGGACCGCCTGCGCGCCGCGGATCCGCACGTCCTCGCACAGCGGGCGGACCGTCGCGAGCACCGCGTCGATGTCGGTGGCGGCACGGGGCAGCAGGTCGGCGAGCTCCCGCGGGCCGGGGAGCGCCGATCCACGCAGGTCGATGCGGGCGAGCACGGGGCACCTCCGGTGGGGCGGCAGACGTCCTGTCAAGCGTAGCCGGGGCGTCCGCGCCGCCCGGTGGGCGTGCTCGGTGCCCTCTAGAGTCCCGGTCGTGGCGCACGGCAGCAGCTCCCGCGAGGTGATCCCGCTGTTCCCGCTGGGCACTCCCCTGTTCCCCGGGGTGGTGCTCCCGCTCAACGTGTTCGAGCCGCGGTACCGGCAGCTGGTGGCCGACCTCACGGCGCTGCCCGAGGGCGACCAGCGCCGCTTCGGCGTGGTGGCGATCCGGCAGGGCTGGGAGGTCGAGCGGGTCGCGCCGGCCGAGGCGCTGTTCGACGTGGGCTGCACCGCCGTCGTGCGGGCGGTCGCCGCGCAGCCGGACGGCGGGTACCGGCTGGTGGCCGTGGGCGGTGACCGGTTCCGGCTGCTCGACGTGCTGGTCGGTGACCCGGCCGCCGACGAGCCGCCCTACCTGCGGGCCGTGGTCGAGTGGCTGGGCGAGGAGGAGGCCGCGGAGGAGGCGGCCGGCGACGCCGACGGCCTCACCGGTCCCGGCGGCCCGGCGCCCGACGAGGTGGTCACCGAGGTGGCCCGCGGCTCGCTGGAGCTGCTCGCCGGCAACGTGCGCGACCTCTTCGCCCGCTACGTCGCCGACGTCGCCGTCCGGCAGGGCAGCGCCGCGGCCGGCGAGCTCACCGACGCCGTGCTCGAGGCGCTGGAGCCCGACGACCCGGACGCCGACGGCGGCACCGAGGAGATGCTCCGCGAGGTCAGCGACGACGCCCGCGGGCTGTCCTACCTGGTGGCCTCGACCGCGCTGCTGACCACCGACGACCGGCAGGCGCTGCTCGCCGAGTCGGCCACCCGCCGGCGGCTGGCGATGGAGTCGCGGCTGCTGCGCCGTGAGCTCACGCTGCTGCAGACGCTGGGGGCGGTGCCGGTCGCGCTGCGCGACCTGGCCACCCCGATGACGCCAAACTAGCCGGCGGGCTGCCGGCGGCGGAGCTGGTCGTCGGTGGTCAGCGTGGCGGCGACGACGTAGACCAGCACCGCGGCGAACGGGCCGACCGCGAGGGCGCTGAGCGCGCCGAGGTCCAGCGCCGTGGTCACCCGGGCGCCGACGTCGGCGAGGTCGGCGCGGCTGGGGCCCTGGCCGAGCGCCCGGCCCAGCTGCCAGGCGACGACGCCGGCCGCGAGCATGCCGATCGTCAGCGCGGCGACCGCTCCCACCCCGCGGCGCCGCCGGCGCGACCAGACGGCGAGGCCCGCGAGCAGACCGAGGCCGGCGAGCACCAGCGTGAAGACGCCGTCATCGGCCATGAACAGCTCGTTCGACACCGGACCGCCGACCGGCTCGATCCCGTCGGCGGTGACCGTGAAGTCCGCCCGGGGGGCGAGCTGCCACCAGACCAGCCCGGCGACCAGCCCGCCGAGCGCCAGCAGCAGGACGGTCACCGCGGCGCTGCGCAGGTCCCGGCGGAGGTCGGCCGCCCACGGCGCCGCCGCCCGGGCCGCCGGCCCACCCGGCGGCGGCCAGGCGAAGGCGCTCCCGGGTGGGGCGACCGGCGGGGCCGGCGCGGACCAGCCGGGCGGGGAGGGCTCGCTCACCGGCCCAGTGTCGCTGCCCGACCTGTGGGGTCCGCTCCGGACCCCCTCACAGCAGCGCGACGCTGGTCGGGCCGAGCAGCGCCTTGATGTCGCCCATCAGCGCGGTGCTCGGCCGCACCCGCAGCCCCTGGTCCAGCCGCAGCACGGTCTCCCGGCCGCCGTTGAGCAGCTTGAGCTGCACCTCGGTGGTGCCGGGGTGGCTGCCGAGCACCTCGCGCAGCCGCTCCACCACCGGCGGGGTGCACCGGGCCGCGGGCATCGAGACGAGCACCGGCCCGCGCGGCCCCTCGGTGAGCTCCGGGATCGAGACCTCGGCGCCGAACAGCGACGGGGTGTCGTCCCGCCGGCTGATCCGGCCCTTGACCGCCACGATCTGGTCCCGGACCACCCGCTCGGACACCTCGGCCCAGGTCTTCGGGAAGAACAGCACCTCGATGCCGGACTCCAGGTCCTCCAGCGTGGCGATCGCCCACGGCGCGCCCTGCTTGTTGGTGCGCGGGGCCACCGAGGTCAGGATGCCGGCGATCGTCACGTTCGCGCCGTCCTCGACGCCGCCGGAGACGATCTCGGCGATCGGGGTGTCGGCGTGCGAGGCCAGGACGTGCTCGACCCCGTGCAGCGGGTGGTCGGAGACGTAGAGGCCGAGCATGTCGCGCTCGAAGACCAGCCGCTCGGCCTTGGACCAGTCGGCGGTGGGGATCGGGATGTCCAGCGCGGCGCTCAGCGGGTCGTCGCCGTCGCCGTCCCCGAAGCTGCCGAACAGGTCGAACTGCCCCTCGGCCTCCTTGCGCTTGAGGCTCATCGCGGAGTCGACGGCCTGCGCGTGGATGGCGGCGATGCCCTGGCGGGAGTGGCCCAGCGAGTCGAACCCGCCGGCCTTGGCCAGCGACTCGATGACCTTCTTGTTGCAGGCCACCGTGTCGATCTTGCGCATGAAGTCGGCGAAGTCCTTGAACGCGCCCTTCTCCTCGCGCGCCCGCACGATCGACTCGACCACGTTGGTGCCGACGTTGCGCACCGACGCCAGGCCGAAGCGGATGTCGGTGCCGACGGCGGTGAAGTCCCAGGAGGACTCGTTGACGTCCGGCGGCAGCACCTTGATGCCCATCCGGCGGCACTCGGCGAGGTACACCGGCCGGCGCTCCTTGTCGTCGCCGACGCTGGTGAGCAGCCCCGCCATGTACTCGGCCGGGTAGTTGGCCTTCAGGTAGGCGGTCCAGTAGGAGACCAGCCCGTAGGCGGCCGAGTGCGCCTTGTTGAACGCGTAGTCGGCGAACGGGACCAGGATGTCCCAGAGGGTCTTCACCGCCTCGGCCGAGAAGCCGTTGGCCTTCATGCCGGCCTCGAAGCCCACGAACTCGGCGTCCAGGACCGACTTCTTCTTCTTGCCCATCGCGCGGCGCAGCAGGTCGGCCTTGCCGAGGGAGTACCCGGCGACCTTCTGCGCGATGGCCATGACCTGCTCCTGGTACACGATCAGGCCGTAGGTGCCGCCGAGGATGTCCTTGAGGGGCTCGGCCAGCTCCGGGTGGATCGGGGTGATCTCCTGCTGGCCGTTCTTGCGCAGCGCGTAGTTGGTGTGCGAGTTCGCACCCATCGGGCCGGGCCGGTAGAGCGCACCGACCGCGGAGATGTCCTCGAAGTTGTCCGGCCGCATGAGCCGCAGCAGCGAGCGCATCGGGCCGCCGTCGAACTGGAAGACGCCGAGCGTGTCGCCGCGGGCCAGCAGGTCGTAAGTCTTCGGGTCGGTGAGGTCCTTGCTGATCTCGTCGAGGTCGACCGGGTCCTTGCCGTTGGCCACGATGTTGCGCAGCGCGTCGTCGATGACGGTGAGGTTGCGCAGGCCCAGGAAGTCCATCTTGAGCAGGCCGAGCGTCTCGCAGGTCGGGTAGTCGAACTGCGTGATGATCGCGCCGTCGGCCTCGCGCCGCATGATCGGGATCGAGTCGATCAGCGGGTACCGGCCGATGATGACGCCGGCGGCGTGCACGCCCCACTGCCGCTTCAGGCCCTCGAGCTTGCGCGCCTGGTCGACGACCTCGGCCGCGCCGGGGTCGGACTCGTACTTCGCCCGGAACTCCGCCGCCTCCTTGTAGCGCGGGTGCGCCGGGTCGAAGATCCCCGACAGCGGGATGTCCTTGCCCATGACCGCCGGCGGCATCGCCTTGGTCAGCTCGTCACCGACCGAGTAGGGGCGGTCGAGCACCCGGGCGGCGTCCTTGATCGCGGCCTTGGCCTTGATGGTGCCGTAGGTGACGATCTGGCTGACCCGCTCCTCGCCGTACTTCTGCGAGACGTACTGGATGACCTCGCCGCGGCGGCGGTCGTCGAAGTCGATGTCGACGTCGGGCATGGAGACGCGCTCGGGGTTGAGGAACCGCTCGAAGATCAGCCCGTGCTGCAGCGGGTCGAGGTCGGTGATGCCCATGACGTACGCGGCCAGCGAACCGGCCGCCGACCCACGGCCGGGACCGACCCGGATGCCGTTGTCCTTGGCCCAGTTGATGAAGTCGGCGACCACGAGGAAGTACCCCGGGAAGCCCATCTGGCAGATGATCCCGACCTCGTAGTCGGCCTGCTTGCGCACGTGGTCGGGGATCCCGCCGGGGTAGCGCTTGTGCAGCCCGCGCTCGACCTCCTTGATGAACCAGGAGGTCTCGTCCTCGCCCTCGGGGAGCGGGAAGCGGGGCATCAGGTCGGCGCCCTCGGTGAACTGCACCTCGCACTGCTCGGCGACCAGCAGCGTGTTGTCGCACGCCTCGGGGTGGTCGCGGAACAGCGCCCGCATCTCCGCGGAGGACTTCAGGTAGTAGCCGTCGCCGTTGAACTTGAAGCGGTTGGTCTCGTTGAGCCGCGACCCGGTCTGGATGCACAGCAGCGCGTCGTGCGCGTCGGCGTCCTCGCGGTGGGTGTAGTGCAGGTCGTTGGTGCCCAGCAGCGGGATGCCCAGGTCCTTGGCGATCTCCAGCAGGGCGGGCTTCGTCTTCTTCTCGATGGACAGCCCGTGGTCCATGATCTCGGCGTAGAAGTTCTCCTTGCCGAAGATGTCCTGGAAGTCGGCGGCCGCCTGCCGGGCCCGGTCGACCTTGCCGGCCCGCAGCCACATGTTGACCTCGCCGGACGGGCAGCCGGTGGTGGCGATGAGGCCCGTGCCGTAGCGCTCCAGCAGGTCGCGGTCGAAGCGCGGCTTGCGGTACTGCCCCTCCAGGCTGGCCAGCGAGGAGATGCGGAAGAGGTTGTGCATCCCCTCGGTGGTGCGGGCCAGCAGCGTCATGTGGGTGTACGCCGCCTTGCCCCGGTTGGAGCCGCCGTCGCCCTCCTCGTCGATCAGCTTGTCGCCGAAGTCGAACGGGGCGCGGTCGAACCGCGAGCCGGGCGTGTAGTAGCCCTCCATGCCGATGATCGGCTTGATCCCGGCGGCCTTGGCCTGCTTGTAGAAGTCGTAGGCACCGAACACGTTGCCGTGGTCGGTCATCGCCAGCGCCGGCATGCCCTCCTGGGCCGCGGCCTTGGTGACCTCACCCAGCTTCGCCGCGCCGTCCAGCATCGAGTACTCGGTGTGCACGTGCAGGTGCACGAATGAGTCGGACGGCGACGTGCTGCTCACGGGCGGGGACGCTCCTCACGGTCGGCGGGGCACAGGGGGACCGGCGGGGAAGGCCGTTCTGCGGTGCATCGAGTCTCGCACCGCGGAGGTCTACCAGCGAGCACCGACAGGAACGTTTCGCGTGACGCGGACCGCTCCGTCACGCCAGCTGCTTGCGCATCGTCACGTGCGCGATGCCGACCTCCTGGTAGGGCTCCCCCACCACCGCGTAGCCCGCCCGCTCGTAGAACCCGCGGGCGGTCGCCTGGGCGTGCAGCTCCACGGCGGACTGGCCGCGGGCGGCCGCCTCCCGCTCCAG
The DNA here is from genome assembly GCF_040659695.1 of Modestobacter sp. NPDC049651. Taxonomy (NCBI): domain Bacteria; kingdom Bacillati; phylum Actinomycetota; class Actinomycetes; order Geodermatophilales; family Geodermatophilaceae; genus Modestobacter; species Modestobacter sp. NPDC049651. The sequence goes on along the minus strand of NZ_JBFAOG010000016.1, from coordinate 51,880 downwards.
GACGGCGAGCACGGCCGCCCCGTGCCCGCGCCCGCGGACCGCGGCGTCGGCGGCCATCCGGCCCACCACCGCGGTGCCCGGGCCGGCGGCGTCCAGCAGCAGCCGCCCGGTGGCCACCACCCGCCCGGCCTCGTCCCGGCTGAGGCCGTGCACGGCGGTGGCGTCGCGGTCGTCCTGCTCCAGCTCGGCCGGCACGCCCTGCTCCTGCACGAACACCCGGGTGCGCACCGCGACGACGGCCGGCCAGTCCGGGGAGGTGGCCACCTCCCCCACGGGCGTCACCGGGCCGCCGCCGGGCGGCCGCCGCGGGCGATCGCCGGCAGCGCCGAGCTCGGCACGAGCAGGAACCGCAGGTCGATCACCGCGTGCAGCAGCACCGGCAGCAGCAGCGAGCCGGTGCCCAGGTAGACGGCGGCGAGCACGCCGCCGAGCACGCCCGTGGTCACGATCCCCGTCACCCCCTGGTAGACGTGGGCCAGCCCGAACGCAGCGGCCGCGACCAGCACGAGCACGACCGTCGGCAGCCCCTGGAACAGCGCCGACAGCAGGGCCAGGAAGAAGCCGCGGTACAGCCACTCCTCGCAGACCCCGGCGGTCACCCCGACCGCGGCGAACAGCTGCCGCTCCGCGCGGGTGCGCGGCAGCAGCGCCATCGTCGAGGCGCCCGGCGGCTCGGCGTGCCGCGGCTCGCCGGGCCGGTGCCGGCGGGCCGGCCCGGCGGCACCGGGCGGCGGACCGGCGAGCGCGCCGGCGCGCAGCGCCCGGGTCGAGACGACGACCAGCGCCAGCAGCAGCAGGCACAGCACGGTGGTCACCGGCCCCGGCCACTGCCGCGGCCAGCCCAGCCCGACCTGCGCGGCGCTCACGTCGGAGGCCAGCCAGACCACCGCGGTGACCGCCGCCAGCCCCCACTCGAGCACGAGCAGCCGCCGGTAGAACGACCGCCGTGCCGCGGGGTCGGTGCGCAGCCGGCCCTCGAACCGCCGGTGCAGCACCCAGCCGACGAACGGCTCACCCACCACCAGGTAGGCGGCGATCATCGACGCGGCGAGCTGGGCCGGGCCGAAGTCGCCCAGCGCCCGGGGCAGGTCGGCGGTCACAGCGCGCTCACCGGTCGCCGGTCAGCTCTCGGCTCGCAGGACCGCCAGGGCACCCGCCAGGTCGGCCGGGTAGTCGCTGGTGAACTCGACCCAGCGGCCGTCGGCGGGGTGGGCGAAGCCGAGCCGGACGGCGTGCAGCCACTGCCGCGAGACGCCCAGCCGGGCGGCCAGCGTCGGGTCGGCGCCGTAGGTCGTGTCGCCGACGCAGGGGTGGCGCAGCGCGGAGAAGTGCACCCGGATCTGGTGGGTGCGGCCGGTCTCCAGGTGGATGTCGACCAGGCTGGCCGCGGCGAACGCCTCCACCACCTCGTAGTGCGTGACCGAGGGCCGCCCGCCGGTGACGACGGCGAAGCGCCAGTCGGCCTTGGGGTGCCGGTCGATCGGCGCGTCGATGGTGCCCTTCGACGGGTCGGGGTGGCCCTGGACCAGGGCGTGGTAGCCCTTGTCGACCGTGCGCTCCTTGAACGCGGCCTTGAGCACGGTGTAGGCGCGCTCGCTCTTGGCCACCACCATCAACCCGGTGGTCGCGGCGTCCAGCCGGTGCACGATGCCCTGCCGCTCGGCCGCGCCGCTGGTGGAGATCCGGTAGCCGGCCGCGGCGAGCCCGCCGGTGACGGTCGGACCGTCCCAGCCGGGGCTGCCGTGCGCGGCGACGCCGACCGGCTTGTCGATGACCACCACGTCGTCGTCGTCGTGCACGACGGTCATGCCCTCGACCGGCTGCGGCGGCGCCGGCTCGCCCGGCGGGGGCGGCAGCTCGACCTCCAGCCAGCTGCCGCCGGTGAGCCGGTCGCCCTTGCCGCGGGCGCGGCCGTCGACGACGACCCGCCCGGCGTCGGCCAGCTCGGCGGCGACGGCGCGGGAGAGGCCGAAGAGCCGGGACAGCGCCTGGTCGACCCGCTGGCCCTCGAGGCCGTCGGGCACGGGGAGCGCACGGTGCTCGCCCGGTGCGGTGGCGCGGGGACTGCTGGTCACGGCTCCATTGTGGCCCGGGTGGCCGACGGGCCGGTCCCGGCGGGCCGGGGCGTGGTCACTCCGCGCCGTCGCGCGGGGCCGGCTCGTCGTCGTCCTTGCCCCGCGAGCCGTCGAAGTCGACGCCCCGCACGGCGAGCACCGCGCCCAGGACGCCGCCGCAGACGATCGCCGAGTCGGCCACGTTGAACACCGGCCAGACCGAGCCGTCGGGGGCGAACAGGGAGATGAAGTCGACGACGCCGCCGCGCAGGAAGCCCGGGTCGCGGAGGACGCGGTCGATCAGGTTGCCCACCGCGCCGCCGAGCACCAGGCCGAGCGCGACCGCCCAGCCGGTGGACGCCAGCTTGCGGGCGCTGCGCACGATGACCACGACCACGACCGCGGCGATCAGGCTGAACACGACCGTGGCCCCGGCGGCGAACGAGAAGGCCGCCCCGGTGTTGCGCAGCTCGGTCAGGTAGAGCGCGCCGCCGAGCAGCCGGACGGGCGCGCGGTCGGACAGGGTGGCGACGACGACGAGCTTGCTGACGACGTCGACCGCCAGCACCACCGCCGCCAGCGTCAGCAGCAGCCCGGTGCGCCGCCGGCGCGGGCGCGTGCTGGTCGTCGGGCCGCCGGCCGGCCCGGTGGACTCCTCGGGCACCGTCGTCCTCCTCCACCGCGGCGCTCCCGCCGCGTCCGCCAGACAGTAGCCGCCACGGCTGCGACCCCGGCGCGGGCCGCGCGGGGCCGCGGGTCGCGAGTGGTGCGCGCGACCACCGCGGGTCACCCTGTGAGTGATCTCACCGGGCCGATTCGGGCAGATCGACCCCTCCGGGGCATCAGGTCCGGGGCCGGGGGCGACGATGGGGACGGAAGCACCGGAGCTCTGGAGGCACATCGTGACCGCGGCAGGTCCCTCGCACACCGACGCCACCCGCCAGGTCGACGCGGGGGCCGAACCCGACGTCGTCCTCGTCGGCGGCGGCATCATGAGCGCGACGCTGTCCGCGCTGCTCGGCATCGTGGCGCCCGACTGGACCGTCCAGGTCTTCGAGTCCGGCAGCCAGGTCGCGGAGGAGAGCTCCGGGCCGTGGAACAACGCCGGCACCGGCCACTCGGCGCTGTGCGAGCTCAACTACACGCCGGCCCGCCCCGACGGCACGGTCGACCCGGCCAAGGCCGTGGGCATCAACGAGCAGTTCCAGGTCTCGCGCCAGTTCTGGTCGTCGCTGGTCCGCGCCGGGCTCACCGACTCGCCCAAGTCGTTCATCACCTCGGTGCCGCACATCAGCTTCGTCACCGGTGAGGACGGGCGCAGCTACATGCGCAACCGGTACACCGCGCTCGCGGCCCAGCCGCTGTTCACCGGCCTGGAGTACACCGACTCCCCCGCCGAGCTGGACTCCTGGGTGCCGCTGATGATGAAGGACCGGGACCCCTCCGAGGTGGTCGCCGCGACCCGCTCGCTGGCCGGCACCGACGTCAACTTCGGCGCGCTCACCCGGCTGCTGCTCGACAGCGCCGTCGCCCGCGGCGTGCAGCTGCACACCAGCCACCGCGTGGTGAAGGTGCGCCGCGAGCGGAACGGCCGGTGGGCCACGACCGTCCGCGACCTGACCAGCGGCCGCAACCGCACCGTGCGCAGCCGCTTCCTGTTCGTCGGCGCCGGCGGTGGCGCCCTGCCGCTGCTGCAGGGTGCCGGCATCCCGGAGATCCGCGGCTTCGGCGGCTTCCCGGTCAGCGGCCAGTTCCTGCGCACCCGCAACCCCGCGCTGGTCGCCCAGCACCAGGCCAAGGTCTACGGCCAGGCCAAGGTCGGCGCCCCGCCGATGTCGGTGCCGCACCTGGACCTGCGGCTCATCGACGGCGAGCAGGCGCTGCTGTTCGGCCCCTACGCCGGGTTCTCGCCCAAGTTCCTCAAGGCCGGGTCGTTCTGGGACCTGCCGCGCTCGGTGCGCGGCGGCAACATCGGCTCGATGCTCGGCGCCGGGCGCGCCAACATCCCGCTCACCCGCTACCTCATCGGCCAGGTGCTCCAGTCGACGAAGTCGCGGTTCCGGGCGCTGGAGGAGTTCGTGCCCACCGCCGAGCACGGCGACTGGGAGCTCATCACCGCCGGCCAGCGGGTGCAGGTGATCAAGCAGGACACCGCCGGCCGCGGCGTCCTGCAGTTCGGCACCGAGCTCATCGTCGGCGCCGACGGGTCGATCGCCGGCCTGCTGGGCGCGTCCCCGGGTGCCTCGACCGCCGTCTCGGCGATGCTCACGCTGCTGGAGCGGGCCTTCCCCGAGCAGCAGCAGGCGTGGCTGCCCAAGCTGCAGGAGGTCATCCCCTCCTACGGCCGGAAGCTCTCGGAGGACGCGGCGCTGTTCGCCGAGGTGCACGCCGAGACCACCAAGACCCTCGAGCTGCAGGGCTAGTCGGTCTCGGAGGGCGTGCCGCTCTCGCCGCGCCAGGTGGCCAGCCGGCCGGCCCGGCTGACCGCGCGCAGCCTCCGCTCGGCCTCGGCCCGGGAGGTCCGCGCCGCCACCAGCAGCGCCTGGTCACCCCGCATCAGCCGGGTCGTCGCGTCGGGCACGAACGGCTTGCCGTCGCGGACGACGAGCACCACCGCGGCGTCCTCGGGCAGCCGCAGCTCGGGCAGGTAGACGCCGTGCAGCCGGGACGTCGGCGGCACCCGCAGCTGCATCAGCTCCGCACCCAGCTCGTCCAGCGGCGCCGACTCCACGTCGATGTCGCGCGGGGTGACCGGGGTGGCGATCCGCAGCAGCCGGGCCACCGCCGGCAGCGACCAGCCCTGCACCAGGGTGAAGACGACGACCAGCACGAACACCGTGTCGAACACCCGGGTGGCGCCGGGCACCCCGGCCGCGATCGGGAAGGTCGCCAGCACGATCGGCACCGCGCCGCGCAGCCCCGCCCAGGAGACGAACAGCTGCTGGGAGAGCGGCATCCGGAACCAGACCAGGCTGGCGAACACCGACAGCGGCCGCGCGACCAGCAGCAGCACGCCGCCCACCAGCAGCGCCGACAGCAGCACCCCGGGCAGCCGGGACGGCGACACGAGCAGCCCCAGCAGCACGAACAGCCCGATCTGGGCCAGCGTCGCCAGCCCCTCGGCGAACCCGATCGTGCCCGCCCGGTGCGGCAGCGCCGCGTTGCCCAGCACCAGCCCGCACAGGTAGACCGCCGCGAAACCGGAGGTGTGCGCCAGGTTCGCCGTGGAGTAGGCGAGCACGCACAGCGCCAGCGCCATCAGCGGGTAGAAGCCGGTCAGCGGCAGGGCGGCGTGCCGCAGCAGCCAGGCGCCGCCCCGGCCGACGGCGATGCCCAGTACGACGCCGCCGACCAGCTCGCCGGCCACCTCGGCCGCGATCAGCCACCAGGAGTGCCCGGCGTGCCCGGTGAGCCGGTCGGAGAGCACCACGACCAGCAGCACCACCGGGGCGTCGTTGAGGCCGGACTCCATCTCCAGCGCGGCCGCCATCCGGCGCGGCAGCGGCAGCCGGCGCAGCGTGGCGAACACCGCGGCCGCGTCGGTGGAGGCGACCACGGCGCCCAGCAGCAGCGCGAACAGCCACGGCAGGTCCAGCAGCCACACGCCGACGACGGCGACGACGAACACGCTGACGAGCACACCGACGGTGCTCAGCGCGACCCCCGGCCCGATCGCCCGGCGGACGTCGGCCCAGCGGGTGGTCAGCCCGCCCTCGGCCAGGATCACCACCAGCGCCGCGACGCCCAGGGTCTGGGTCAGCTCGACGTCCTCGAACGGGACGCCGAACCCGCTCTCCCCCAGCGCCACGCCCAGCGCGAGGTACAGCAGCAGCGACGGCAGCCCGATCCGGTCGGCCAGCCGGAGGGCGACGGCGGACACCAGGACGACCAGCGCACCGACGGCGAGCGCCACCGTGACCGTGGTGTTCACAGGGCGCTCACACCGGCCAGTCTCCCGTACCCGTGCAGCTGCGCGGCACCGGTTGCCGGAGCTGAGACAATGGGGTCGTGAGTGCGCCTTCCGGGCCCTTCCGGGCCCTTCCCCCGCAGGTCGACCTGCCGGCCCTCGAGCACGAGGTGCTCGAGCAGTGGGAGACCGACAAGGTCTTCGCCCGCACGCTGGAGGGGTCGGCCGACAAGCCCCAGTGGGTCTTCTACGAGGGCCCGCCGACCGCCAACGGGCGGCCGGGCACGCACCACATCGAGGCGCGCGCGTTCAAGGACGTCTTCCCCCGGTTCAAGACCATGCAGGGCTGGCACGTGCCCCGCCGGGCCGGCTGGGACTGCCACGGCCTGCCCGTGGAGATCGCCGTGGAGCAGGAGCTGGGCTTCGCCGGCAAGCCCGACATCGAGCGCTACGGCATCGCGGAGTTCAACGCGCGGTGCCGCGAGTCGGTGGAGCGCCACGTCGACGCGTTCGCCGAGCTGACCAGCCGGATGGGCTACTGGGTGGACATGTCCACCGCCTACCGGACGATGGACGCCAGCTACGTCGAGAGCGTCTGGTGGTCGCTCAAGCAGGTCTTCGACAAGGGCCTGCTCGTCGAGGACCACCGGGTGGCCCCGTACTGCCCGCGCTGCGGCACCGGCCTGTCCGACCACGAGGTGGCGCAGGGCTACGAGACCCTCGTCGACCCGTCGGTCTACGTCCGGCTGCCGGTCACCAGCGGCGAGTGGGCCGGCCGGGCCGACCTGCTGGTCTGGACGACGACCCCGTGGACGCTGCCGAGCAACACCGCCGTCGCCGTCCACCCCGACGTCACCTACGTGGTGGCCCGCAACGACCAGGGCACCTTCGTGGTCGCCGAGCCGCTGCTGGCCGCGGCGCTCGGCGAGGACGCCGAGGTGCTGGCCCGCACGCAGGGCCGCGACTGGGAGCGGGTGCGCTACCAGCGGCCCTTCGAGCTGGTCGACTTCCCCGAGGGCAGCGACACCCACTTCGTCGTCCTCGCCGAGTACGTCACCACCGACGACGGCACCGGCCTGGTGCACCAGTCCCCCGCCTTCGGCGCCGACGACTTCGCCGTCGGCCGGGCCTACGGCCTGCCGGTGGTCAACCCGATCGACCCGTCCGGGCACTTCCTCCCCGAGGTGCCGATGGTCGGCGGGCACTTCTTCAAGGCCGCCGACCCCACGCTCGTCGCCGACCTCGAGCAGCGCGGCGTGCTGTACCGGGAGATGCGGTACGAGCACAGCTACCCGCACTGCTGGCGCTGCCACACGCCGCTCATGTACTACGCGCAGCCGTCCTGGTACATCCGCACCAGCGCGGTCAAGGACCAGCTGCTCGCGGAGAACGAGAAGACGAACTGGCACCCGGAGAACATCCAGTGGGGCCGGTACGGCGACTGGCTGGACAACAACGTCGACTGGGCGCTGTCCCGCGACCGGTTCTGGGGCACGCCGCTGCCGATCTGGCGCAACGACGAGGACCGGAGCCGGATGGTCGTCGTCGGCTCGCTGGCCGAGCTGTCGGAGCTGACCGGCCGCGACCTGACCGACCTCGACCCGCACCGCCCCTACATCGACGACGTCACCTTCACCCTGCCCGGTGAGGAGGGCACCTACCGGCGGGTGCCGCAGGTGATCGACGCCTGGTACGACTCCGGCTCGATGCCGTTCGCCCAGTGGGGCGCCCCGCACCGCAACCTGGCGGAGTTCGAGGCGGCCTACCCGGCGCACTTCATCGCCGAGGCGATCGACCAGACCCGCGGCTGGTTCTACTCGCTGATGGCGGTCGGCACCGTCGTGTTCGGGCGCAGCTCCTACCGCGACGTGCTGTGCCTGGGCCACATCCTGGCCGAGGACGGCCGGAAGATGAGCAAGCACCTGGGCAACATCCTCGAGCCCATGCCGCTGATGGACCGGCACGGCGCGGACGCCGTCCGCTGGTTCATGCTGGCCGGCGGCTCGCCGTGGTCGGCCCGCCGGGTCGGGCACGAGACGCTGTCCGAGGTGGTCCGCAAGGTCCTGCTGACCTACTGGAACACCGCCAGCTTCTTCACGCTCTACGCCGAGACGAACGGCTGGGACCCGTCCGCGGACCCGGCGCCGGCGCCGGCGCGCGAGGAGCGCCCGCTGCTGGACCGCTGGGCGCTCGCCGAGCTCGCGTCGGTCACCCGGGGCGTCACCGACGCGCTGGAGGCCTTCGACACCCAGACCGCCGGGCGGCTGCTCGCCGAGTTCGTCGACGACCTGTCCAACTGGTACGTCCGGCGCAGCCGGCGCCGGTTCTGGGACGGCGATCCCGCCGCCTTGGCCACCCTGCACACCGTGCTGGACGGCCTGACCCGGCTGATGGCGCCGTTCACCCCGTTCATCACCGAGCGGGTGTGGCGCACCGCCGTCGCGCCGGGCCTGGTCGAGGGCGCCGACTCGGTGCACCTGGCCAGCTGGCCGGAGGTCGACGAGGACGCCCGGGACGACGCGCTCGTCGGCCAGGTGGCGCTGGTGCGCCGGCTGGTGGAGCTGGGCCGCTCGGCCCGCACGGCGTCGAAGGTGCGCACCCGCCAGCCGCTGGCCCGGGCGCTGGTCGGCGCCGCCGGCTGGGACGGCCTGCCGCGCGACCTGGTCGCCGAGGTCGCCGAGGAGCTGAACGTCGTCGAGCTGACCGGGTTGTCCGCGGTGGACGGCGGGCTGGTCGACGTGTCGGTGAAGGTCGACTTCCGCGCGGTCGGGCGCCGGCTGGGCAAGCAGGTGCAGGCCGTGGCCGCGGCCGTCGCGGCCGCGGACGCCGCCGCGCTGGTCGCCGCCTACCGGGCGGGCACTGCCACCGTCGACGTCGAGGGCGCGCCGGTCGCGCTGGAGGACGGCGACCTGGTGGTCACCGAGACGCCCCGCGAGGGCTGGGCGGTGGCGTCCGCGGCCGGGCTGACCGTGGCGCTGGACCTCACCCTCACCCCGGAGCTGGAGCGCGCCGGGCTGGTGCGCGAGGCGGTGCGGCTGGTGCAGGAGGCCCGCAAGAACACCGGGCTGGAGGTCAGCGACCGGATCACCGTGCGCTGGACCGGCGAGGGCCAGGTCGCCGAGGCGCTCGGTGAGCACCAGGAGCAGTGGGCCGCCGAGGTGCTCGCCACCACGGTGCTCGCGCAGACCCCCGGCGACGGTGCCGGGCTCGAGGGCCCGGCCGGCTCGCGGTTCTGGATCGCCCGGGCCTGATCGCCCCGGCGCGCTGCCCGGCCCGTCGCTCAGGCGGCCGGGTCGGGCAGCGCGTCACCGGGGAAGCCGAAGCAGGGGTGCACCGCGTAGGTCAGCACCCCGGCCCGCACCGCGGGGTCCTCGTCCAGCAGCCGGCCGACCTCCTCCGGTGACCCAGTGAAGATGCCGACGCCGGCGAGCGCGGTGTCGTCGGGCACCGGGCAGACGACGGCCAGCCGCCCCTCGGCCCGCAGCTGGAAGTTGCGCCGGCCGTGCTCCCACAGCACGGCGTCCGCGCCGGGCCCGCCGGCCTCCGGGCCGTCCTGCAGCACCACCAGGCTGTAGGGGCGGCTCCCCGCCAGCATCCGGCGCATGTCGTCGTCGGTCACCTCGGTCACCCGCCCGAGGGTGGCACGGCGGACGGCGTCGCGGTCCGCCGTGCGGCGCGGGATCAGTTCCCCCGGCGGGCCCGTTCCCGGTCGGCGAAGGTGCGGTCGGGCCGGCAGGTCCCGCACGGGGTGAAGCCGTCGGCGCGGGCCTGGTCCAGCGGCACCGGGATCACGTCGAGGCCGGCCACGTGCGGGCAGCCGGCCAGGTGGTAGCGCGGGTGCTCGTCGACCACGACCACCTCGTCGGTGAGGTCCATGATCATCAGCAGGTCGGTGAACTCGGTGTCCTCGGCCGGGGGCTCACCGACCGCGCTCCGGGCGGGCGGGGCCGGCGGCGGCGTCACCGGGATCGACGGCGAGCTCGGCGGGGGCACCGGCGGCGGGGCGACCCGGCGCGGCGCCTCGACGTCGGGGTCAGGGGCGCCGTGGCGGCCGGTCGACGGGCCGGGCACCTCGGGCGGGCGGACCCGCGCCGGCGGGGTGGTCGCCGCGGGGGCGGCGGCCTGCGCCCTTTCCCGCTGCGCGGTTCCCCGCTGGGCCGGGCCGGCCTGGGGCGCGGCCGCCGCCCTCGTCTGCCGGCGGCGGACCGCGTTGGCGACGAGCGCCAGCACGGCCAGCGCGCTGGCGGCGAAGGACGCCCACTCCAGCGTCGAGGACCCCTGCGCGATCCCGCCGGCGAGCAGCCCCACGGCCACCAGGAGCAATGCCGCCGCGACCACGATCACGTCCGGGAGCCTAGCCCGACGACCGCGTCGTCAGCACCGGGGCCGGACGCGACGGAGCCCCTCCCGACCAGGTCGGGAGGGGCTCCGGTGCGAGGTGTCGATCGGCCTCAGGCGCCGACGTGCTGGTTCTGCCGGGTGCCGGCCGAGGACGGCTCGGCGGACCCGCGGCTGTCCAGGTCGCGCAGGTGCGACTCGAGGTAGGACCGCAGCCGGGTGCGGTACTCGCGCTCGAAGGTGCGCAGCTCGTCGACCTTGCGCTCCAGGTTGGCGCGCTTCTCCTCGAGGCTGGCCAGCGCCTCGACGTGCTTGCGCTCGGCGTCCTGCTGGAGGGCGGCGGCCTTGGCGCGGGCCTCCCGCTCCATCGTGTCGGCACGGGTGCGCGAGTCGCCGATCATCGCGTCGGCGCGGTTCTTGGCCTCGCTGAGCATCTGCTCGCTCTTGGAGCGCGCCTCGGACATCATCCGGTCGCTGTTGGACTTGGCGCTGCTGACCATCTGGTCGGCCTGCGCCTTCGCCTCGTTGACGTAGCGCTCGGCGGTCTCGCTGGCCAGGGTCAGCATGCGCGAGGCGCGGATGCTGTCGTCCTCGCGGGTCGACGCCGGGGCCGGCGGCGCGGGGGCGGCGACCGGTGCGGCGGCCGGCCGCTCGTCGCGGGCACTGCTGCCGCTGCTCCCGGAGGCGCGCAGGTCGTTGTTCTCCTCGATCAGCCGGGCCAGCTCGGCCTCGACGACGTCGAGGAAGGCGTCGACCTCGTCCTCGTCGTAACCGCGCTTGCCGATCGGCGGCTTCTTGAAGACGACGTTGTGCACGTCGGCGGGCGTCAGGGGCATGCGGCTCACCTCAGGTCGGACGGGAGGAACGGGGACGGACGCAGACGGGCGGCGAACCGGTGCCGGTCCGCACCCCGCTCCGGGAAGTGGAGACGGGTCATGCGACGGAGTTGGCCAGGCTGTAGAGCACGCCGCGGAGCAGGATCACGGCGATCAACAGCACCATAAACCCGAGGTCCAGCCGGATCGTGCCCAGGTTGAGCGGCGGGATGATCCGGCGGAGCAGCTTCAGCGGCGGGTCGGTGATCGTGTAGACCAGCTCGAGCAGCGCGGCCACCAGGCCCTGCGGCCGCCAGCTGCGCGCCAGCAGCATGACCCAGTCCACGACGAACCGGGCGAACAGCAGGACCAGGAACACCGTCAACAGCGATGCGAGGATGCTCAGGAGAAGGGACACGGTCCTCGCTCGCTCGGGGCAGCCCGCAGGCTGCGTTCTCGTCCGGTGCGCTCGCGCGCAGGTCAGGGCTGGTCCGAGAACCCGCCCTCGAGGATCCGGGCCTTGTCCTCGGCCGTCACGTCGACGTCCTGCGGGCTGAGCAGGAACACCTTCGCCGTGACCCGCTCGATACTACCGTGCAGCCCGAAGATGAGACCGATGGCGAAGTCGACGAGCCGCTTGGCGTCGGCGTGGTCCATCTCCGACAGGTTCATGATCACCGGCGAGCCGTCGCGGAAGCGCTCACCGATGGTGCGCGCCTCGTTGTACGACTTGGGGTGCACGGTGGTGATCCGGTAGGGCTCGCGGGCCGCGGCCTTGACCGGGGCCGCCGCCGGGGCGGGAGCCGGAGCGACCGGGGCCGGGGCCGCAGCGACCGGCTCGCGCAGCGCGGTCAGCCCGGTGGCACCCGCGGCACCGGCACCGTTCCCGACACCGGCCAGGCCCAGCGGGCGGGCGGATGCGCGGCGGGCGAGCGGCTCGGGGTCGGCGGGCAGGTCGTCGGCCGGCTCGAAGCGGTCCTCGGCGGGCGCGTCGTATCCGGCGCCGTACCGGTCGCCGCGGAGCTCCGCACCACGGTGGTCGGCACCACGCAGGTCGGCGCTGCGCACGTCACGGCGCGCGTCGTCCCGCAGGTCGTCGTCGTCGAAGCGGTCGTACCGGCGCACGTGGTTGCGCTCGTAGGCGTGCTCGCGGACGCGCTCGCGGGGCCGGTCCCGGTCCCACCCGCGGTCGTCGGGGGCCTCGTCGAAGTGCCCGCCGTCGTACTCGGCGTCGTAGTCGCCGAAGTGATCGGCCTGGCGGGCGCTGTACCGGTCGTAGCCGGCCCGGGTCTCGTCCTCCTCGACGAGCCCCAGGTAGACACCCATCCTGCGCATGGCTCCGGCCATCGGGCGACTCCCCCTGGTTCGTGGTGTGACGGGCGGTGCTGGTGTGACTCCTGCGGCCGCACGGGACCGCAGGGACGACTTCAGGGCGAGGCTAGGGGGCGCGCGCCGAACAACGCGGTTCCGACACGCACCTCAGTCGCCCCTGCTGCAACAGCGGCCTCCAGGTCGCCGCTCATGCCTGCCGAGAGCTCCGATGCCGAGGGGTGCGCGGCGCGCACCTGCTCGGCGAGCGCGGCCAGCCGGGCGAACGCCGGCGCGGGGTCCTGCCCCCGTGGCGCCACCGCCATCAGCCCCCGCAGGGCGAGGCCGGGCAGCTCGGCCACCGCGTCGGCCAGCGCCGGGACGTCGGCGGGGTCGGCCCCACCGCGCGCTCCCAGCTCCCCCTCGGGCCCGCCGAGGTCGACCTGGACGAGGACGTCGACCACCTGTTGCTCGCGCTCGGCGGCGCGGGCGAGCGCCTCGGCCAGGCTGCTGCGGTCGACCGAGTGCACGGTGGCGCCGAGCCGGACGACGGCCGCTGCCTTGTTGCGCTGCAGCTGGCCCACCAGGTGCCAGCGCAGACCGGGCACGTCGGCGAGCTCGGCGACCTTGCCGGCGAGCTCCTGCACCCGGTTCTCGGCGAAGTCGCGCTGGCCGAGCGCCGCCAGCGCCCGGACGTCGGCCGCGGGCCAGGTCTTGCTGACCGCGAGCAGCCGGACGCCGGCCGGGTCCCGGCCGGCCGCCCGGGCAGCGGCGTCGATCCGCGCCCGCACGTGCCGGAGGTTCTCGGCGAGCCGGTCGTCGACCGGCTCGCCGCCGTGCGCCCCGCTCACTCGAGCCAGACGACGCCGGCCTGGCGGCCGGTGACGCCGTCCCGCCGGTGGGAGAACAGGGCGCGGTCCTCGACCGTGCAGCGCGGGTCGTGGACGACGGTGCGCACCCCGGCGGCGCGCAGCACGCCGGCCAGCCCCGCCCGCAGGTCCAGGCCCGGGGTGCCGGTGCGGGTGCGCACCGCGGCGTCCGGGGCGACCCGGGCCACCTCGGCCTGCATCGCGGCGGGCACCTCGTAGTCGGCCCCGCAGACCGCGGGGCCGAGGAGCGCCTCGACGTCGGCCGGGCGGGCACCCAGCCGGGTCATCGCCGCCAGCGCGGCCGGGACGACGCCGCGGCGCACGCCCTCGCGCCCGGCGTGCACCGCCGCGACCACGCCGGCCACCGGGTCGGCGAGCAGCACCGGCACGCAGTCGGCGACCAGCACGCAGAGCACCAGCCCGCGGGTGGCGGTCACCAGCGCGTCGACGTCGGCGACCGGGTTCTCCCCGGCGTCCTCGACGATGGCGACGCCGGTGCCGTGCACCTGGGTCATCCACACGACCTGCTCGCCGGGCACGCCCAGCTCGCCGGCGAGCCGGGCCCGGTTCGCCGCGACCGCGGCCGGGTCGTCGCCGACGTGGTCGCCCAGGTTGAACGAGTCGTAGGGCGACGCGGAACGGCCGCCCCGCCGGTCGGTGAACACCCGTCGGGCGCGCACCGCCGGCGCAGCGGCCGGTCCTGCTGTCACTGCGGGTTCCCGCCGGTCACTGCGAGCGGAGGAACTCGGGGATGTCGAGCTCCTCCTCGAAGTCCTCGGAGGCCAGCGGACGGCGGCTGCCGCTCGCGTTGCCCGGGATGGGCGGCAGCGGCGGCACCGTGATGCCCCCACCCTGGGCGCCGGGCTGACCCGGGCGCGGGGCGGCCGGCGAGGCGGCCGGGGCGGCGGCGGTCGGCGGCGCGCTGACCAGCCGCTCCCCCGTCGCCGACGGCGTCACCGCGGGCGCCGGCGCGACCGGTGCCGGGGCGGCCGGCGCGACCGGAGCCGGGGCGCTGACGGGCGCGGCGGTCACGGTGTGCGCCGCGGACTGCTTGTGCCCGGGCTTGCCGCCGTCGAAGCCGGCCGCGATCACGGTCACCCGCACCTCGTCACCCAGGGCGTCGTCGATGACGGCACCGAAGATGATGTTGGCGTCCGGGTGCGCCGCGTCGCTGACCAGCGAGGCGGCCTCGTTGATCTCGAACAGGCCGAGGTCCGACCCGCCGGAGATCGACAGCAGCACGCCGTGGGCGCCCTCCATCGAGGCCTCCAGCAGCGGCGAGGCGATCGCCTGCTCGGCGGCCAGCAGCGCGCGGTTGTCGCCGCGGGCGCTGCCGATGCCCATCAGCGCCGAGCCCGCCCCGGACATGACCGACTTGACGTCGGCGAAGTCCAGGTTGATCAGGCCGGGCGTGGTGATCAGGTCGGTGATGCCCTGGACGCCGGACAGCAGCACCTGGTCGGCGGTGCGGAACGCGTCCATGACGCTGACGTTCCGGTCGCCCAGCTGCAGCAGCCGGTCGTTCGGGATCACGATGAGCGTGTCGCACTCGTTGCGCAGCTCCTCGATGCCCGACTCGGCCTGGACCGCCCGGCGCTTCCCCTCGAAGGAGAACGGCCGGGTGACCACGCCGATGGTCAGCGCCCCGAGCTTCCGCGCGATCGACGCAACGACGGGGGCGCCACCGGTGCCGGTGCCACCGCCCTCGCCCGCGGTCACGAAGACCATGTCGGCGCCCTTGAGCACCTCTTCGATCTCCTCGCGGTGGTCCTCGGCGGCCTGCCGGCCGACGTCGGGCTGGGCGCCGGCGCCCAGGCCCCGCGTGAGCTCGCGGCCGACGTCGAGCTTGACGTCGGCGTCGCTCATCAGCAGCGCCTGCGCGTCGGTGTTGATGGCGATGAACTCGACCCCCTTGAGGCCGACCTCGATCATCCGGTTCACCGCGTTCACGCCGCCGCCGCCGATGCCGACGACCTTGATGACCGCGAGGTAGTTGTGCGGAGGTGTCATGCTGCGCTCCCCAACTGGACCCTCATCCTCATGTAGAGCCTTATAGTTATGTCAACTCGTGGCGTTCGGACCGAAGTTAGGTGGGGCTCCGAGGGGCAGCAAGCACCCTCCGGGGCTCGGCGTGTCCAGCTCCGTCCGACTCCCCGGCCACCTCGGACCCGTCGGTCACATCGGTCTCACTGGGCGTGACGACCCGCGCGTCGAACGTCTCATGTCGGGGTCGAGACCGGTCCGACGGCCCCGGACGTGCCCGCGAACGGGATCTGCAGATCGTTTTCGGCCCGGGCGTGTCGGGCGCGCCCGGGCGCGGCGCCGGTCGCGGTCAGCGGAGGACGACGGAGTCCGGTGTGCTGACGTCCAGCGTCGCCGCCGGGTCGAGGTCGCCGGCCTCGATGCGGGCCAGCAGCGCGCTCAGCACCTGGGCCTTGCGCGCCGTCCGGTCCGCGCTCCCCCAGAGCACCGACCGCCCGTCGGTCAGGGTGAGCGTCACGTCGTCCGGGGTGTGCGCCACCACGCCGGTGACCTGCGCGCGGACCTCCCGCGGCAGCGCGGTGACCGCGGCCAGGGCGGCGCGGGTCGCCGGGTCGTCCGGCCCGGGACGGGCGACGTCCAGCGGCACCACGCCGGCCGGCGGGTCGCCGGTGACCGTGTCGAAGACGATCCCGTCGCGGTCGACCAGTTCGCGCCGGTCACCGGCGACGACGACGGCGACCGGCACCCGCTCGGTCACCGTGACCACCACCGTGTGCGGCCAGCCGCGGTCGACCGCCACCCCGGCCACCTGCGGCAGCTCGCGCACCCGGGCCGCCGCCGCGGCGGTGTCGACGCGGACCAGCGGGGTGCCGGTGCGGATGCCGCTGGCCCGGGCGACCTGGTCGGCCGGCAGCGCGGTCACGCCGTCGACCCGCACGGTGCGCACCGCCAGCAGCGAGCTGCCCAGCACGACCCACGCGACCAGCCCGGCGGCCACCACGACGACCGCGGCCCCGGTCAGCAGCCGGCGCCGGCGCTCCTGCTGCCGGGAGCGACGACGGGCTCGCAGCGGCGTGACCGCCGGGTCGTCCGGGGAGGCGCCGCGCCGGGTCGCGCGGGCCCGGTCGCTGGTGGTCCTCCCCGGCCGGCTCACCGCGCCGGTCCCCCGTCGTCGCCGTCGCCCGGCTGGTCGGCCAGCGCGGCCAGCACCTCGGGCCCGACCATCGACACGTCGCCGGCCCCCATGGTCACGACCAGGTCGCCGGGGCGGGCCAGCGCAGCCAGCGCCGGCGCGGCCGCAGACCACGAGGGCTCGAAGCGCACGTGCTCCCGCGGCAGCGGCACCGCGTCGGCGACCAGGGCGCCGGTGACACCGGGGACCGGGTCCTCGCGGGCGCCGTAGACGTCCATGACCACGACCTCGTCGGCCAGGCCCAGCGCCTCGCCGAACGCGGTCGCGAACTCCGCCGTCCGGCTGTAGAGGTGCGGCTGGAACAGCACGATCAGCCGGCCGTCACCGGTCACCGCCCGCGCAGCCGCCAGCTGGGCGGCGACCTCGGTCGGGTGGTGGGCGTAGTCGTCGTAGACCCGCACCCCGGCGGCCAGGCCCTTGAGCTCGAACCGGCGGTGGACGCCGCCGAACCGGCCCAGCCCGCCGATGAGCCCGGCGGCGTCGAACCCCAGCTCCAGGCCGGCGAGCAGCGCGGCGGCGCTGTTGCGCGCCATGTGCGCACCGGGCAGCTGCAGGTGCACCGGTCCGAGCTCGCGGCCGTCGAGGACGGCGGTGTACCGGGTGCCGTCCGGGCCGACGGTGATGTCGCGCAGCAGCAGGTCCGCGCCCTCGGTCGTGCCGTAGGTGCGCACCCGGGCGCGGGGGGATGCGCCCACCAGCGCCGCCGACCCCGGGTCGTCCAGGCACAGCACGACGAAGCCGTCGGGGTGCACGGTGCGCACGAACGTCTGGAACGCCGCCTCGACCGCGGCCAGGTCGCCGTAGTTGTCGAGGTGGTCGGCCTCCACGTTGGTCACGATCCCGCCGAAGGGGGCCAGCAGCAGGAACGAGCGGTCGCTCTCGTCGGCCTCGGCGACGAAGACGTCGCCCTCCCCCGCGTGCGCGTTCGACCCGGACTCGTTCAGGTTGCCGCCGATGGCGAACGACGCGTCGACCCCGCACGCCTGCACCGCGACCGTGAGCATCGAGGTGGTCGAGGTCTTGCCGTGCGTGCCGGCGACGGCGACGCTGCGGTGCCCGGCCATCACCGCGGCCAGCGCGACCGCCCGCGGCACCACCCGCAGGCCCCGCTCCCGGGCGGCGACCAGCTCGGCGTTGTCGGCGCGGATGGCGGTCGACACCACGACGGTGTCGGCGTCCCCGAGGTGCTCGGCGGCGTGCCCGACCTCGACCCGTGCCCCGAGGGCGGCCAACGCCCGCGTGGTGGGCGACTCGCGGCGGTCGGTGCCGGAGACGGTGAGCCCGCGGGCCAGCATGATCCGGGCGATCCCGCTCATCCCGGCCCCGCCGATGCCCACGAAGTGCACCGCGCCCAGGTCGGCCAGCGCCGGGATGGGGTCCTTCCAGGCAGCCACGTCCGCTGCGCTCATCGCTCCACTCCGGACTCGTTCCGCTCCTCGGTCGCTGGCGCTCCCTGCGATGCTCGCTCGCCCGTCGTGTTCGCTGCGCTCATCGGGCCGCCTCGAGCGTCATGTCCGCCAGCTTCTCGTCGGCGTCGGCGATGCCCGCCGCCGCGGCCTGCTCGGCCAGCGCGGCCAGCCGGCCCGGGTTGGTCAGCACCGGCACGACGTGCTCGGTCACCCACCCCGGCGACAGGTCGGCGTCGGCGACCAGCATGCCGCCGCCGGCGTCCACCACCGGGACGGCGTTGAGCCGCTGCTCGCCGTTGCCGTGCGGCAGCGGCACGAACACCGCCGGCAGCCCGACCGCGGACACCTCGGCGACGGTCACCGCGCCGGAGCGGCACAGCGCCAGGTCGGCCGCCGCGTAGGCCAGGTCCATCCGGTCCAGGTAGTCGACCACCACGTAGGGCGCCTTCCCGGGCGCCCGCGGCGGCACCGTGACGTCGGTGTTCTTCGGCCCGCGGGCGTGCAGCACCTGCACGCCGGCGGCGGTGAGCGCGTCGGCGGCACCGGCCGCGGCCCGGTTCAGCGACGCGGCGCCCTGCGAGCCGCCGAAGACCAGCAGCGTCGGCCGGTCGGCGTCCAGGCCGAACGCGGCCCGGGCCTCGGCGCGCAGGCCGCTGCGGTCCAGCCGGCTGACCGAGGTGCGCAGCGGGATGCCGACGCGCTCGGCGCCCCGCAGCCGGGTGCCCGGGCTGGTCACCGCGACCCGTGCGGCCACCCGGGCGCCCACGCGGTTGGCCAGGCCCGGCAGCGCGTTCGCCTCGTGGACCACGACGGGCACCTTCGCCCACCGGGCACCGAGGTAGGCCGGCAGCGACACGTAGCCGCCGAAGCCCACCAGCACGTCGGCCTCCAGCTCGACGAGCAGGTCGCGGGTCTCGGCGACGGCGCGGCGCACCCGGCCGGGCACCCGGAGCAGGTCGACGGTGGGCTTGCGCGGCAGCGGCACCGGCGGGATCAGCCGCAGGTCGTACCCGCGGGCGGGGACCAGCCGGGTCTCCAGGCCGCGGGCGGTGCCCAGGCAGGTGATCCGGGGTGCGCCCCCGGGGAGGTCGGTGCGGCGGACGAGCGCGTCGGCGAGGGCGAGCATCGGCTCGATGTGCCCTCCGGTGCCGCCGCCGGCGAGGACGACGTGGCGCGGGCGGCTGGCCGAGGGCTCAGCCGCGCCCGGGGCGCCCGGGGCGGGCTGCGGGGAGGTCACTGGGGTCTGGCCGTTCCGTTCGTGGGGCGGGGCGGGAGGTGGTCCGCGGGGAGGGTCCGTCGGCGGACCGGCGCAGCGGACGGTCCGCCGCGGCCTGCCGCCGGACAGTCTGCCGCGCGGCCGGCCGGTCGCGCTCGACCGGGGCGGCCCAGAACGGCACGCGCTCGGCGACCACCGGCTCGGGGTGGCGCAGCGGTGGGCGCTCGGGATCCGGGCGGGCCGGGGCGACCCGGTTGCGCTCGAAGTCGACCGGGCGGGGCATCCGCCCACCGCGCTCGGGCACCCGCGCCACGGTGCGCCCGGGCGTGCGGCCCGGCGTCCGGCGGCCGGCGGACCGCTGGCGCGGGACCGGCTCGGCCGGCCGGCGCTCCGCCCGCTCGCGCGCCGGGGGCCGCCGGCGGCGGCTGGGCAGCGGGTCGACCGGCTCGGCCGGGGCCGGCAGCAGCAGCTTCGCCAGCCGGCTGCGCGGCTGGGTGCGCAGGTGCGCGACGGCCGCGGGCTCCGAGCGGGCGAACCGGGCCAGCAGCCCGATGATGAGCAGGGTGAGCACCAGCGAGGTGCCGCCGGCGCTGATCAGCGGCAGCTGCACGCCGGTGACCGGCAGCAGGCCGACGACGTAGCCCATGTTCATCGTGGCCTGGCCGATCAGCCACACGGTGATGCCGACGCTGGCCAGCTGCACGAACCGGTCCTCGGCGCGGCGGGCGATCCGGAACCCGGCCCAGGCCAGCACGCCGTAGAGGAACACCACGACGCAGCAGCCGAGGAAGCCCAGCTCCTCGCCGATGATCGCGAAGATGTAGTCGGACTCGGCGTGCGGCAGCAGGTTCCACTTCATCGCGCTGTTGCCCAGGCCCTTGCCCCACACGCCGCCGCTGGCCAGCGCGTACAGGCCGTGGCAGGCCTGGTAGCCGCCGTCGGCGGCGTCGGAGCAGGGGTCGATGAACGAGGTGATGCGCGCCGTGCGGTAGCCGGCGCTGGCGATCATCACCACGACCAGCAGCGCGGCGCCCAGGCTGCCGCCGGCGATCCACCGCCAGCCCAGACCGCCGGCCCACAGCAGCCCGGCGAGCACCAGGCCGAGGCTGACGACCGCGCCCATGTCCGGCTCGAGCAGCAGCAGCAGCGACATCAGCCCGAACATCGGGACGACGGCGAGGGCCAGCCCCTTCGAGGTCAGGTACCGGGCGCGCAGCGCGATGACGTGCGCGCCCCACAGCGCGAACACCAGCTTGGCCAGCTCCGAGGGCTGGAAGTTGGTGACGCCGAGGTTGAACCAGGCGCGCGAGCCGTTGAGCTCCAGCGTGAGGCCCGGGATCGGCATGGCGACGACGGCCAGCAGCACCAGCGACAGCACCATGCCGCGGCCGGACCAGCGGCGCAGCTTCCCGGTGGGCACCCGCAGCGCCACGAGCATGGCGACCAGCCCGATCAGCGCGAAGACGGTCTGCCGCACCGCGGGCACCCAGACCGGCAGCCCGTCCTTCGCCGCGTCGATCGAGGAGGCGGAGAACACCATGACCAGCCCGATGGCCAGCAGCAGCCCGGCCGAGCCCAGCACCAGGTGCGAGCTCGTCATCGGGCCCTCGAGCCACTCGGGCGCGCGCAGCCGCAGGCCGCCCACCGTCAGGGTGGGCCGCGGGGTGCGCGCGGCCGCCGGCCGCTCGCGGGTGCTCGCCGTCACCGGGGGGTCAGCCCAGCGCCCGGACCGCGTCGGCGAAGGCCCGCCCGCGGTGCGCGTAGTCGGTGAAGACGTCCATCGAGGCGGCCGCCGGAGCGAGCAGCACGGTGTCGCCGGCCCGGGCGAGGCGCACGGCCGCCGCGACCACCTCGCGCATCACCTGGTCCCCGTGCGTTGCACTGCCCCCATCGGTCACCACCGCCCCATCGTCCCCGCTGGGCACCTCGATCCGTGGGACCGACGGGGCGTGTCGCGCCAGCGAGCGGGCCAGCTGCCCGCGGTCCCGGCCGAGCAGCACCACGCCGGCCAGCCGCGGGGCGACGGCGGCCACCAGCGGGTCGACGTCCGCGCCCTTGAGCAGGCCACCGGCGATCCAGACGACCCGCGGGTAGGCGGCCAGCGAGGCGCCGGCGGCGTGCGGGTTGGTCGCCTTGCTGTCGTCGACGAAGTCCACCCCGCCGACGGTGCCGACCAGCACGTTGCGGTGCGCTCCGCCGCGGAAGCCGGCCAGCCCGCGGCCGACGTCCGCCGGGGCCACCCCCGCGGCGCGGCCCAGCGCCGCGGCGGCCAGCGCGTTGACGGTGTTGTGCGGGCCGCGCACCTGCAGCGCGTCGACCTCGACCAGCACGTCACCGGCGGGGGCGTCGCCGAACGCGCGGTCGACCAGCGCCGCGGCGCGGACGCCGAGCTGACCGGCCGCCGGCTCCGCCAGCGTCACGGTCACCGGGTGCCGGTGGCCGGCGACCAGCGCCGCGGCCACCGGGTCGCCGGCGTCGGCCACCGCGACCGGCGCGAACCGCAGCAGCTTCGCCTTCGCGTCGCGGTAGGACTCGAACGTGCCGTGCCAGTCGGTGTGGTCGTCGGCGACGTTGAGCACGCAGGCCGCCGCCGGGGCGATCGACGACGACCAGTGCAGCTGGAAGCTCGACAGCTCCACCGCGATCGCGTCGAACTCCGGCCGGCCGTCGGCGTCCACCGCGGTGACCACCTCGACGAGCGGCCGCCCCACGTTGCCGGCCGCCACCGCGCGGCGGCCGCCGGCCAGCAGCACCTGCTCGAGCATGGTCACCGTGGTGGTCTTGCCGTTGGTGCCGGTGACCGCGTACCAGGGGGCCGGCTCGCCGGTCGCGGCGTCGACGGCGCGCAGCCGCCAGGCGAGCTCGGGCTCGCCGACGACCTCCAGGCCGCGGGCGGCGGCCGCGGTGAGCAGCGGGTGGTCCGGCCGCCAGCCCGGGGACGTGACGACCAGCTCGACGTCCTCGGGCGGGGTGGTGACCGGCCCGAGCCACCGCCCGCCGGCGGCCACCAGGTCGGCGAGGACGGCCGGCTCGGCGGCGTCGGTGAGGTCGACGTCGTGCCCGCGGGCGAGCAGCACGCGGGCCGCGGCGGCACCGGAGACGCCGAGACCGGCGACGAGGACGCGGGAGGGCAGGGAGGTCACCCGGCCATCCTCACAGGAGGGCCGGGCGCCGCCGGGTCAGAGTCCCGCGAACGACAGCCAGTCGGCGTAGAACAGCCCGATCCCGAAGGCCACGGCCATGCCGGTGACCAGCCAGAACCGCACGATGACCGTGTTCTCCGCCCAGCCGGCGAGCTCGAAGTGGTGGTGCAGCGGCGCCATCCGGAACACCCGCCGTCCGGTGGCCCGGAAGAAGGCCACCTGGATGACGACCGACAGGGTCACCGCGACGAACAGCCCGCCGAGCACGACCAGCAGCAGCTCGGTGCGGGTGACGATGGCCAGGCCGGCCATCAGTCCGCCCAGCGCCAGCGACCCGGTGTCGCCCATGAAGATCCGCGCCGGGGAGGTGTTCCACCACAGGAAGCCCAGGCAGGCACCCATCGCGGCGGCGGCGATCAGCGTGACGTCCAGCGGGTCGCGCACCTCGTAGCAGCCGGCCGCGGCCTTGGCGGTGCAGTCGTGCCCGAACTGCCAGAACGAGATGATCACGTACGAGCCGAAGACCATCGCCGAGCAGCCGGCGGCCAGCCCGTCCAGGCCGTCGGTCAGGTTGACCGCGTTGGAGAACCCGGCGATGAACAGGTAGGCCAGCGCCGCGAAGACCACCGCGGGCACGGTCAGCTGCCCGATGTCGCGGACGAAGGAGATCGACCGGCTCGCCACCGCGATCCCGTCCTCGTCCTTCGCCAGCAGCGCGAGCACCGCGAACGCCAGGCCGATCACCAGCTGGCCCACCAGCTTCGCCGTCTTGTTCAGCCCCAGGCTGCGGCGGTAGCGGATCTTCAGGTAGTCGTCGAGGAACCCGACGGTGCCCAGCCCCACCAGCAGCAGGATCAGCAGCAGGCCGGTGGCCGTCACCCCCCGCCCGGGCTGGTTGACCAGGAACAGGTGGGCGATCAGGTAGCCCCCGACCGTGGCCAGCACCATGACGGTGCCGCCCATCGTCGGGGTGCCCTTCTTCGCCAGGTGGGTCTGCGGGCCGTCGTCCCGGATCTCCTGGCCGAACCCGTGCCGGCGGAACGCCTTGATCGCCAGCGGGGTCAGCAGGATCGAGATGACCAGCCCGAAGGCGGCGGCGATGAGGATCGACTTCACGAGTCGACACCCTCGGCGAGCAGGTCGGCCGCCAGCCGTTCCAGCCCGTAGCTGCGCGAGGCCTTCACCAGCACGACGTCACCGGGGGCGAGCACGCCCGCCAGCCACTGCCGGGCCGCCTCCCGGTCGGGCACCTCCACCACGTCGTCGGTCTCCCCCTCGTCGGTGTTGCCCCGCTCCGCCGAGCGCTCCGCCCGCGCACCGGTGGCGATGCCGACCGCGTCGTCGCCCACGGCGACGAGCAGGTCCACCCCGGCGCGGACGGCGTCCCGGCCCAGCCGGGCGTGCTCGGCGTCGGCCGCCGGGCCCAGCTCCCCCATCGCACCGAGCACGGCGATCCGCCGCTGCCCGGGCAGCCGGCCGAGCGCAGCCAGCGCGGCGCGCATCGACTCGGGGTTGGCGTTGTACGCGTCGTTGACCACGGTCACCCCGTCGCTGCGGCGGTCGACCTCCATCCGCCACCGGCTGCGCGCGGTGGCGCCGGACAGCGCGGCGGCGACCGCGGCGGGCGTCATCCCGGCGGCGAGCGCCGCGGCCGCGGCCGACAGCGCGTTGGCCACCTGGTGGAGCCCCACGACCTGCAGCGCGACCGGGTGCTCCTCGCCCGCGGCGACCAGCGTGAAGCGGGGGCGGGCCCGGTCGTCGAGCTCGACGCCGGTGGCCCGGACGTCGGCGTCGGCCGCGTCGACCCCGGTGGTGACCACCCGGCCGGCGGCGCGCGGCGCCATGCCCAGCACCCGGGGGTCGTCCGCGTTGAGCACCGCGGTGCCGTCAGCGGGCACCGCCTCGACCAGCTCGCCCTTGCTCTGCGCGATGACCTCGGGGCTGCCGAACTCGCCCAGGTGGGCGGAGCCGACGTTGAGCACCACGCCGACCTGCGGCCGGGCGACCGCGCACAGCCGGGCGATGTGCCCGGGGCCGCGCGCGCCCATCTCCAGCACCAGGTACCGGGTGGCGGCGTCGGCGGTGAGCACGGTGAGCGGCAGCCCGATGTCGTTGTTGAACGAGCCCTGCGGGCTGACCGTGGGCCCGGCGGTGGCCAGCACCTGGCCGAGCAGGTCCTTGGTCGAGGTCTTGCCCGACGAGCCGGTGATGCCGACGGTGGTCAGGCCCTGGGCGGTGAGCCGCTCGTGCACCGCGTGCGCGAGCCGGCCCAGCGCCGGCACCGGGTCGGGGACGACGACGCACGGCAGCGCCGGGTCGGGCCGGGTGGTCAGCGCCCCGGCGGCGCCGGCGGCCGCGGCGGTGGGCAGGAAGTCCGCGCCGTCCACCCGCTCCCCGGGCAGCGCCACGAACAGGTCGCCGCCGCCCAGCAGCCGCGTGTCCACGGTGACCGCGCCGGTGACCACGGCGGCGCCGTCCCCGACCAGCTCACCGCCGACGGCCTCGGCCACCTCGGCCAGCGTCAGCGGGATCATGCGGTCCCCTCGAGTCCGGCGAGCACCTCGCGCAGCACCTCCCGGTCGTCGAACGGCACGACGGTCCCGGCGGTCTCCTGGCCGGTCTCGTGCCCCTTGCCCGCCACCAGCACGGTGTCGCCGGGCCGGGCCAGCGCGACGGCGGTGGCGATCGCCGCCCGCCGGTCGCCGACCTCGTGCACCTCGGCGCGCCGGTCGGCGGGCACCTCCTCGGCACCGGCCCGGACGGCGCGGCGGATCTCCGCCGGGTCCTCCGAGCGCGGGTTGTCGTCGGTGATCACCAGCACGTCGCTGCCGGCCGCCGCGGCCGCGCCCATCGCCGGGCGCTTGCCGGGGTCGCGGTCGCCGCCGCAGCCGAGCACGGTGAGCAGCCGGCCGGGGGTGGCGGCGCGCAGCGCGGTCAGCGCGGTCGCCACGGCGTCCGGCGTGTGCGCGTAGTCGACCACGGCCACGAACGGCTGGCCGGCGTCCACCGGCTCCATCCGCCCCGGCACCACGGTGTCGGCGAGCCCGCGGACGGCGGCGTCGACCGGCACGCCGGCGGCGTCCAGCAGCGCGACGGCGAGCACCGCGTTGGCCACGTTGAAGCCGCCGGGCAGCCGCAGCCGGGCCGGCCAGCTGCGCCCGCCCGGGCCGTGCAGGGTGAACGTCGAGCCGCCGGCGGGCAGCGGCGTCACGTCGCCGGCCGACCAGTCGGCGGCGGGGTCGGTGGCGGAGACGGTGACCGTGCCCTCCTTGACCAGCCGGCGGCCGTACTCGTCGTCGACGTCGACCACCTCGGTGCGGGCCCGGCCGTCGAACAGCAGGGCCTTCGCCCGGAAGTAGCCCTCCATGTCGCCGTGGAACTCGAGGTGGTCGCGGGAGAGGTTGGTGAAGCCGGCGGCGGCGAAGCCCACCCCGCCGACCCGGCCCATCGCCAGGGCGTGGCTGGAGACCTCCATGACCACCGCGCGGACGCCGTCCTCGACCATCGTCGCCAGCAGCGCGTGCAGGTCCGGCGCCTCCGGGGTGGTGCGGGCGCTGGGCAGCGTGGTGACCACCGGCGAGCCGTCGGCGGCGGTGCCGCGGGTGCGCGTCTGCACGGTGCCGATCAGGCCGCTGGTCCAGCCGGCCGCGGCCAGCCCGGCCTCGACCAGGTAGCTCGTCGTCGTCTTGCCGTTGGTGCCGGTGACGCCGAGGACGGTCAGCCGCTCGCTGGGCCGGCCGTACACCCGCCCGGCCACCGCGCCGAGCACCGCGCGCGGGTCGTCGGCGACCAGCACCGGCACGCCGGTCGCCCGGGCCGGGTCGGCGCCGGTGGGGTCGGTGAGCACGGCCACCGCACCCCGCGACACGGCGTCGGCGGCGAACCGCACGCCGTGGGTGTTGGCACCGGGCAGCGCCGCGTAGAGGTCCCCCGCCTGCACCGCGGACGACGCCAGGGTGACGCCGGTGACCGCGGTGGCGGGGTCGCCCTGCACCGGCGCACCGACCAGGTCGGCCAGCTCCCGGAGCGGGAGCGGCGGGGTGCCGGCAGGCCGGGGCACCGGCCCCGGGGCGGTCGGGCTCACGCGTCCTCCTCGCTGGCGCTCGTCGGCAGCGCTCGCGGGGCTGCTGCTCCTCGGGGCGGGCGGGTCCGCTCGCTCCCGGGGTGCCAATCTACCGAGCCGACCGCCCGGCACCCGCGCGCCCGCTCCACCCCGTGTCGGGGTCGCGGAGCCGTGCGCGGTGCCGGGCGGCAGGTGCCGGTCAGGGCTTCTTCTCGAGCACGAAGTCCGGGGTCGGCGCCCCGGAGGGCACCACCCCGCCGGTGGTCAGCGCGTAGCGCATCAGGTCCGCGAAGACCGGGGCGGCGACCTGCCCGCCCTCCGCGGAGCTGGTCGGCCGCTCGAGGTCGACGGCGATGACGTACTGCGGGTCGTCGGCCGGGGCGAAGCCGACGAAGGTGGTGAAGTAGCCACCGCCGACGTAGCTGCCGGTCTCGGGGTTCGCGCGCTGCGCCGTGCCGGTCTTGCCGGCGACCCGGAAGCCGTCGATGCGGGCCTTGGGCGCGGTGCCGTGGGCGCTGGTCACCGACTCCAGCATGTAGGCCATCGAGTCGGCGGTCTGCTGGCTGATCACCCGGGTGCCCGCCGGCTGCGGCTCCTGGCGGACGGTGCCGTCGTGCGCGGTCACCGACTTCACGATCCGCGGCGGGATCCGCACGCCGTCGTTGGCGATGGTCTGGTAGACCGACGCCAGCTGCAGGGTGGTCACCGAGATGCCCTGCCCGATCGGCACGTTCGCCGCGCGGCTCGCCGTCCAGTCCTTGCTGTCCTCCAGGATGCCGGCGCTCTCACCGGGCAGCTCCACGCCCGTCCTCGAGCCGAGACCGAAGGCGCGCAGGTACTTCTCCAGCGTGCTGTCGCCGACCTCGCGGGCCAGCATGATCGTGCCGACGTTGCTGGAGTGGGCCAGCACGCCGGTGACCGTGTAGTCGCGCGGCGCGTGGTCGGTGGCGTCGCGCACCACCTTGTCGCCGGCCTGGATGTGCCCGGGGACGGTCAGCACCGTGTCGGGGGTGGCCTTCCCCTCCTCCAGCGCGGCGCTCATGGTGACCGCCTTCATCACCGAGCCGGGCTCGTAGACGTCGGAGACGGTCGGGTTGCCCAGCAGGTCGGGATCGGTGGTGTTGTAGTGCGCCGGGTCGTAGCCGGGGCAGGAGGCCATCGCGGCGACCTGGCCGGTGTGCACGTCCAGCGCCACCGCCGACGCGGAGGTGGTCTGCCCGTCGGCGCAGGCGGCGTCCAGCCGCTGCTGCACGACGTACTGCAGGTCCTCGTCGATGGTCAGCTGCACGCTGCCGCCGTCGACGGCGGGCGTGGTGTCGTCGATGCCCGATGGGATGCGGTTGCCGCTGCCGTCGACCTCGAACCGGTTCTCGCCGTCCTTGCCGGCGAGCAGGTCCTGGTACTTGGACTCGATGCCGGCCAGCCCCGCGCCGTCCCGGCCGACGAACCCGACGATCTGCCCGCCCACCGCGCCGGCCGGGTACAGCCGCACCGGGTCGTCCTCGAAGAAGACGCCGCCGTAGCCGAGGTCGCGGACCTGGTCGGTGACGTCGGTCGGGACGTGCTCGGCGAGCACCGAGTAGCGGCCCTTCGCCGACAGCTTCTCGGTGAGCTCGGGCACCGGTACGTCGAGCAGGGTGGTGAGCGCGAGCGCGGTGCGCTCCTTGTCGGTGATCAGCGTCGGGTCGACGACGACCTTCTCCGCGTCGACCGAGTAGGCCAGCACCGCACCCTTGGTGTCGGTGATCTCGCCGCGGACCGCGGTGATCGGGAACGACCGCATCCGGCTGTTCTCGGCGGCCTGGGCGTAGGAGGCGCTGTCGACGCCCTGCAGGACGACGAGCTTGCCCACCACCACGACCAGCAGCAGCACCATGAAGCCCAGCCCCAGCCGGTGCCGCCGCTCGCGGCCACGGCCGGACAGCAGGCCCCGGGTGCGCGGGGTCCGGCCGCCGCCTCCGCCCGGCGGCGCCCAGCGGGAGGGCCCGGCGCCGCCGCTGGTCGGCCGGCCGGAGCCCCGGCGGGCCCCGGGTCGGCCGCCGGGGGTGCGCGGGGACGTCACGGTCAGTCCCCCTCCGCCGCGGGCGGCGCCTCGCCGGACTGCGGGGCCTCGCCGGACTGCGGGGGCTCGCCGGGCTGCTGCGCCTCGCCGGAGGCGGGGGCGGGGGTGGACGCCGGGGCGGGGGTCGGCGCGGGGGCCGGCGTGCCCTGCAGCCGGGAGCTGCCGTCGGGGCCGAGCACCAGGTGGCCGGGCACCCCGGCGGGCACCAGCCCGTTCTCGGCGGCCCGGCGGGCCAGCTCGGCGGTGGTGCCGCCGGAGACGACCTGCTGCTCGAGCCGGTCGACCCGGTCCTGGGCGGTCCGGTTGGCCGTCTCCTGGCGGGTGGCGTCCAGCGAGTCGACCGCGATCGCGGTGTTCAGCGCGAGCAGCGACAGCGCCGTGACGACGATCAGCCCGACGACCAGCAGCACGAACGGGGCGCGGCGGCGGGCGGCCGTGCGCGGCGCCCGGCCGGTGCGCACGGGGGTGCGCTGGGCGTCGACCAGCCGCAGCTGCGGGCGGACGGCGACCGGGCCGGTGCTGCGCCGGACCGGCACCGGGCCGGTGGCGGTGCGGGCGGTGCGCGCCCGAGCGGGGGCGCTCACCGCCGGCCCTCCCGCCGGATGCGCTCGGCGGCCCGCACGCGCGCCGAGGCGGCCCGCGGGTTGGCGGTGGTCTCGGCGTCCTCCGGGGCCTCGCCGCCCCGGGTCAGCAGCCGGAGGACGGGGGCGTGCTCGGGCAGGGGCACGGGGATCTCCGGTGGGGTGCGGTCGGTGGCCTCGGCGGCCAGGGTCTGCTTGACGATCCGGTCCTCGAGCGAGTGGAAGGTGATGACGGCGACCCGGCCGCCGACGGCCAGCGCGTCGATCGCCGCGGGCAGCGCCCGGGTGAGCGCGCCGAGCTCGTCGTTCACCTCGATGCGCAGCGCCTGGAAGGTGCGCTTGGCCGGGTGCCCGCCGGTGCGCCGGGTGGCCGCGGGGATCGAGGCGCGCACGAGCTCGGCCAGCCGGCCGGTGGTGGTGAACGGCTCGCGGGCCCGCTCCCGCTCGATGGCGGCGGCGATCCGGCCGGCGAAGCGCTCCTCGCCGTAGACCTTGAGCACCCGGGTGAGCTCACCCCGGGAGTAGGTGTTGACGACGTCGGCGGCCGTGCGCGGACCGCTGGGGTCCATCCGCATGTCCAGCGGGGCGTCGGTGGAGTAGCTGAAGCCGCGGGTGGGGCGGTCCAGCTGCAGCGAGGAGACGCCGAGGTCGAACAGCACGCCCTGCACCTCGTCGACGCCGAGCCGCTCGAGCACGTCGGGCAGCTCGTCGAAGACGGCGGGAACGAGGGTGGCGCGGTCGGCCACGCCGGCGGCCTCGAGGCGGGCGGCCGCCTCGGCGCGGGCGTCGGGATCGCGGTCCAGACCGATCAGCCGCAGCCCGGGGTGGGCCCGCAGCTGGGCGATGGAGTGCCCGGCCAGGCCCAGCGTGCAGTCGACGAGGACGGCGCCGTCGGTGGCCAGGGCGGGGGCGAGCAGCTCGGTGACCCGGTCGAGGAGGACGGGGACGTGCAGCGCGGGCCCGGCGGGCTCGTGGCTGCTCATCGTCGTCTCCTCGGGGTGCCGGGCCCCTCGCGGAGGGACTGCCCGGCGACGGCCCCCTGGGGAGAGGGAGCAGGTGGGCTGGTGCTGGTGGGGGTGGGCGCCCGGGGCGCTCCGCCGGCCCGCCGCCCCGCAGGGCCGCCCTGGCGCCGGGGAAGCGGTGCCAGGAGGGGACCCTGCCGGGGCGGCCGGGCGGGCGGTCGGGTGGGGACCCGACCCGTGCGGGGTGGGCGTCGAGCCGGGGGGAAGTCGGCTCGCCTGCCCGGGGTGGTCGAGCCGCGGGGAAGACGGCTCGGCCGGAGGACCGGGTGGTGCTGGTGGTGCAGGGGTCTCGAGGGGTGGACGGGGAGCTACGACAGGGTCGGCATCCCCTCGCTCTCCATGGCGGCGAACACGGCCTCTTGCTCTTCGACGTAGGCGTCCCACGAGGGGGCGTCCCAGATCTCGAAGCGGGTGTCGACCCCGACCACGACCACGTCGCGGTCCAGGCCGGCGTACTCCCGCAGGTTGGCGGGGATGGTGATGCGGCCGGTCTTGTCCGGCTCGACCTCGACCATCGACCCGAAGCTCATCCGCGCGTGCATGCGCGCGGCGTTGGTGTCGGCGGGGGCCATCGACTTGAGGGCGGCGCTCTGCTCGGCGACCCGGGCCATGGTCAGCCCGTAGATGCAGCGCTCCTGGCCCTTCTTGATCACCATGCCGTCGGCCACGAGCTCGCGGTAGCGGACCGGGAGGGCGAGCCGGCCCTTCTCGTCGAGGCGCAGGGGGTAGCTGCCGACGAACACCGGTGCACCCCCCGCATCTGGCCTCCCGTGGCTCTGCTGGGCCCGCTCCGTGGACCCTGCCTCCCCATTGCTCCACACACTAACCCACTGGCCCCCACTCGACACCACTCTGACCCGTGTCGCGCCCCTCTCCCCTCCCCGCCGTGCCGACGGGAGGCGTCCTGACTGCTCAGGACGCCGTCCGGGGGTCCGCCGGCACCCGGCGCCGGCCCGCGGTGGCGGCCGGGCGGGCTCCGGTGGGGGGAGGTGGGAGCCGCGACCGGCTCCTGGTGGGGGCCGGTGGGGCGGTTCGTGGGGCGGGGTGGGGAGCGACCGTGGGGCGGGGTGGGTCGGCCCCCGCACGGGCCGCCCGGCTTGGTCACCGCTCGATAACGATTTCGACGTACCGTGGTCCGGTGAGCGAGGGGACCGCAGAGCTGGAGTCGGGCCGCACCGGACTGGGGGCGCTGCACCCCGTGCCCGTCCCCGACCTGGAGCGCGCGGAGGCCGACCCCGCGCGGCTCGACCCCGCGCAGCTCGACGTCGCCGCCGAGGGCGCCCGGCTCGCGGCCTCCATCAGCCGGGTCGTCGAGGGCAAGCCCGACGTCGTCCGGCTGGCCCTGGTGGTGCTGCTGGCCGAGGGCCACCTGCTCATCGAGGACGTGCCGGGCGTCGGGAAGACGACCCTGGCCAAGGCGCTGGCCCGCTCGATCGACGGCACCGTGCGCCGCATCCAGTTCACCCCCGACCTGCTGCCCAGCGACGTCACCGGCGTGGCGGTCTACGACCAGGAGAGCCGGGCGTTCGAGTTCAAGCCGGGCGCGGTCTTCGCCAACCTGGTGGTCGCCGACGAGATCAACCGCGCCTCGCCGAAGACCCAGTCCGCGCTGCTGGAGTGCATGGAGGAGCGCCAGGTCACCGTCGACGGCGTCACCTACGAGCTGGCCCGGCCGTTCATGGTGGTCGCCACGCAGAACCCGCTGGAGATGGAGGGCACCTACCCCCTCCCCGAGGCGCAGCGCGACCGGTTCACCGCCCGGGTGTCGATGGGCTACCCCGGCCGGGACGCCGAGATCGCCATGCTCGACGAGCGGGCGGTCACCGACCCGCTCACCGCGCTCACCCCGGTCGCCGACGCCGCCATGGTCCGCGCGCTGGTCAGCGCGGTCGGCCGGCTGCACGTCGCCGAGGCGCTGCGGCGCTACGTGGTGTCGCTGGTCGAGGCCACCCGCCGTTCCCCCGACCTGCGGCTGGGCGCCTCGCCCCGGGCCGGGCTGCAGCTGCTGCGCGCCGCCCGGGCCACCGCCGCGCTGGCCGGCCGCGACCACGTCCTCCCCGACGACGTGCAGGCGATGGCCGTGCCGGTGCTGGCCCACCGGCTGCTGCTCTCCCCCGAGGCCGCGCTGGCCCGCCGGGACGCCGCGCGCGTGGTGACCGACCTGGTCGCCTCCGTCCCGGTCCCCCGGCACTGACCGCCGTGGCACGCGGGCGTCTGGCGGACGCCGCCTCGACCCTGACCGTGCGCGGCCGCTGCCTGGTCGCCGGCGGCCTGACCCTGCTCGTGCTCGGTGCGCTGCTCGGCGAGCGGTCGCTGGTGCAGCTCGCGCTGTTCGTGCTGGCGCTGCCGGTGCTGTCCGCGGTCGGCGTGGCCCGGCAGCGGTTCCGGCTCGCCTCCCGGCGCACCGTCACCCCGCCCCGGCTGGCCCGCGGCGCCGACGCCGAGGTGCTGCTGGAGGTCTCGAACACCGACCGCCGCGCCGGTGGTCTCTGGGTGCTGTCCGAGCAGCTCGCGCCGGAGCTGCAGGCCCGGCCGCGCTTCGTCGTCGACCGGCTGGGCAGCGGCGCGACCGCCGCGCTGCGCTACGGCCTGCACGGCGGCCGGCGCGGCCGGTTCACCCTCGGCCCGCTGCGGCTGCGGCTGGTCGACCCCTTCGGCCTGGTGCGGCGCACCGTCGCCGGCACCGACACCGCGTCGCTGCTGGTGGTGCCGCGGGTGCGCACCCTGCAGGGCGGCCCGTCGCTCGCCGGCGCGGGCGGCGACGGCGGCGAGGGCGCCCGACGGTCGATCGCCGTCCACGGCGAGGACGACGTGAGCACCCGGGAGTACCGGCACGGCGACGACCTGCGCCTGGTGCACTGGCGGGCCACCGCCCGCACCGGCGAGCTGATGGTCCGGCAGGAGGAGCGGCCCTCCCGCGCCTCGGCCACCGTCCTGCTCGACACCCGCGCGACCGCCCACCTGCTCGGCGGCCGGGGCGCGGCCACGCCCGCCGACCCCGGGGCGCCCCCGGACACGCTGGAGTGGCTGGTCGAGGCCGCGGCCACCATCGGCGCCCACCTGCTCGAGCGCGGCGCGGCGGTGCGGGTGGTCACCGACACCGGCGAGCTGCTGCCGGCGACCCGGCGCGGCGGGCTGACGACCGGCGACCTGCTCGAGCAGCTCGCGGTGCTGACGCCGTCCCGCTCGGCCGGGCTGCAGGTCGGCCTGGAGGCGCTGCGGCGCGCCGGGAACGGTCCGCTGGTCTGCCTGCTCGGCGCCGTCGAGCCCGAGGACGTCGCCGCCCTGGCCGGCAGCCGCTCCGGCCCCGGCCAGGACATCGCGGTGCTCATCGACCCGGCGAGCTGGCTGGACGCCGGCGCCACCCGCGGGCGGCGGCCGATGAACGCCAGCGCCCGCACCTACCTCCTCGAGCGGCAGGACGCCGCCACCCGCACCCTGCGGGCCGCGGGCTGGCAGGTCGTGGCCGCCCGCGCCGACCGGACCGTCGAGCAGGTGTGGGCCCAGCTGGCCGCACCGGCCGCGGCGCCCGTCCCCTGGGCCACGGGGGTGCCGGCGTGACCGCCACCCTGCCGCCCCGGGCGACGGTGCGCGCCTCGGCCACCTCCGCCGTCCACCCCGACGGCCGCCCGGCCGCGGGCACCGCGATCGCCGGCGGTGTCGCGGTGGTGCTCGGCTCGCTCGCGCTGGACCCGGTGTTCGCCGGCCGGTCGTGGCTGCCCCCGGTGGTGACGGCGGTGGCCCTGGTGGCGCTGTCCGGCGCCGGGCTGCGGGCGCTCGCCGCCCGGCTCGACGGCCCCGCGCGCGCCCTGACCCGGCCGCTGGTGCCGCTCGTGCAGCTGCTGCTGGTGTTCGCGATGCTCACCGCGGGCTACGCACCCGAGCAGGCGTGGGCCGGCGTCGTCCCCACCTGGGCGAGCACCGCCGACCTCGGCCACGTGCTCTCCACCGGCGTCACTGCGGTGAACGAGCAGGCCACCCCCGCGCTGCCGCTGACCGGTCTCGTCGCGCTCACCACCGTGTTCGTGGCGCTCATCGCGCTCGCCGTCGACCTGCTGGTCGCGGCCCGGCAACCGGCGCTCGGCGGTCTGGCCCTGCTGGTCGTCTACTGCGTCCCGGTCAGCACGATCACCGGCCACGTGCCGCTGGTCGCGTTCCTCGCCCCGGCCTGCGGCCTGGCCCTGCTGCTGTGGGCCGACCAGCGCTCGCGGCTGCCCGCCAGCCGGGCCGGCGCCGGCTCGCCGCTGGGCACCGGCACGCTGGCGGCGCTGCGGATCGGCGCGCTGGCCCTGGTGGCCGGCGTCGCCCTGCCGCTGGTCGTGCCGATGCTCGGCGAGGGGTCGCTGGCCAAGGGGTTCGGCGACGGCGGCGGGCCCGCGAGCACCGGCACCAAGCTCGACCCGGTGGCCGAGCTGCAGGGGCAGCTGACCCAGCCCGACCCGGTGGCGCTGCTGCGGGTGCGCTCCTCGGTCGAAGACCCCGGCTACCTGCGGGCGGTCGCGCTCGACGACTACACCGACGGCGGGTGGCGGATGGGCCGGCTGGACGGCGACCAGTCGATCGCCGGCCCGGGGCTGCTGCAGCAGCCGGTGGACCAGGGCTCCTACCGGTCGATCACCGAGACCGTCCAGGTGGTCGAGCACGACGACCAGTTCCTCCCGGTCCCCTACGGCCCGCTGCGGGTGCGCATGCAGGGCGGCGGCGCGGCGTGGCGGTACGACCCGGACACCGGCACCATCTTCGGGCGCGGCCAGACCACCGCCGGGAAGACCTACACGGTGAGCGCCGCCGAGCCGACCCCCTCGCCGGAGGCGCTCGCGGCGGCACCGGAACCCTCCCCCGGCGACCGGTTCACCCGCCGCTTCACCCAGGTGCCGCCGCTGGCCCCCGAGGTCACCGACCTGGTCGACGAGCTGACCGACCCCGGCCAGTCGCCCTACGAGCGGGTCATGGGGATCTACGACTACCTGACCGACCGGAGCAACGGCTTCACCTACAGCCTGTCGACGTCCCCGGGCACCAGCGGCGACCAGCTGGTCGACTTCCTGCGGAACAAGCGCGGCTACTGCGAGCAGTACGCCGGGTCGATGGCAGTGCTGGTGCGGGCGGCCGGGGTGCCGGCCCGGGTGGTGCTGGGCTACACCGCGGGTGAGAAGCGCGGCGACGACCGGGTGATCAGCACCAGCGACGCGCACGCCTGGGTGGAGGCCTTCTTCTCCGGGATCGGCTGGGTGCCCTTCGACCCGACGCCCATCGCCGACGGCCGCGCCGCGACCCTCGCCTGGGCGCCGCGGGCGGACTCCGCCCAGCCGATGACCAGCACCCCGGACACCGCGGATGCGCCGGCGCAGGAGCCCGCCCCCGCGCCCGCGCAGCTCCCCGAGGAGCAGGACTACGTGCCGCTGCCGACCGCGCAGGCGGTGCAGGACGAGACGCCGACCGGGTGGCTGGTCGCCGCAGCGCTCACGGGCGTGGTGCTCGTGCTGGCGCTCACCCCGGCGCTGGTACGCCGGCGGCAGCGGGCCCGGCGGCTGGCCGAGGGCAGCCCGGGCGCGCTGTGGGACGAGCTGCTGGCCCGCCTCACCGACCTCGGCACCCCCGCCGCCGGCACGGCCACGCCCCGGCAGCTGGGCCGCGAGCTCTCCGAACGGCTCGGCGGCAGCGATCCCGAGGTGCTGCCGGCGGTCCGCACGCTGGCCACGGCGGAGGAGCGGTCGGTCTACGCGCCCGCGGCCGCGGCCGACCCGGACGAGCTGCGCGCGGCGCTGCGCACCGTGCTGCGGTCGGTGGGCCGTGCGGCGACCCGCGGCCAGCGGGTGCGGGCGGCGCTCGCGCCGGCGTCGACGCTGACCGCGGCGGCGGAGTGGGTCGCGGCGCACACTCCCCGCCGGACCCGCCCCGCCGCCTGACGCCCGCGCGGCTCGACCCTCCCCCCGGCCGGGTCGACCCGCTGGAGCTGACGTAGGGCCGCGCCACGGCACGGCTCGACCTCCGGTCACCCGGCTCGACCCTGCCGCCGGCCGGGTCGAGCCGCGCTGCACGTCGTCCGCACCCGGAACGGCGAACGGCCGCCGTCCCGGAGGACGGCGGCCGTTCGGCGGAGTACGGGCTACTGGTCGTAGCGGCGGCGGAAGCGCTCCTCGAGCCGGTTCTTCAGCGGCTGCTTGCGGGCCTTGGGGCCCTTCGGGCCGGCGCCGCGGCGGCCGCCGGCGGGACGCGCACCGGGCGCGGCCGCCTCGGGGGCGTTGCTGGTGCCGGTCTTGAAGTTCAGGACGGCGAGGGCCCCGCCGGCGAACATCACCAGGGCACCGATGACGCCGAGCACCACCGACGGGACGGCGACGCCACCGACCATGCCGGCCAGGCCGATCGGGATGAGCACCACCCCGAGCTGGAACCGGCGGCGGGCCTTGGACCTGCGGCTGCCACTGCGCACGGCGGAGGCGAACTTCGGGTCCTCATCGACGAGGCTGCGCTCGATCTGCTCCAGCAGACGCTGCTCGTGTTCGGAGAGCGGCACGTCGACCTCCATGGGCGCAATGCAAAAGGGCCACCGGCGGCGATCCGCCCGCGGTGCCTCCGAGGATACGAGCCGTTCGCGGGCTGCGAAAGGCGAGCGGGCACGGTGTCCCCGTCCGGAGGGTGACATGAGCCGCACGGTCGGTCAGCCCGGCGGCCTCGGCGCGTCCGGACGGTGCCCACGACCGGTGTCCGCGCTGGTCGGCGGGGTGCCCGCCCGGAGGTCGCCGCGGGAGGGCAGCGCGGCCCCGGTGCCGCCCCCCGGCACCCGGGTGCGGGCCAGCAGCGTGGCGGGCCGCACCGCACCGGCACCGAACCGGCGGGCGGCGCGGTCGGCGGCGAGCTCGGCGTCCCGGCGTCCGTGCTCCCGCGCCCCCAGCTCCAGCTGCCGCGGCGTGCCGTCGGCCTCGACCAGCCGCTCGGCCCGCACCCCGACCAGCCGGATCCGGGCCCGGTCCAGCCCGAGGGCGTCGTACAGCGCCCGCGCCGTGTCGTACAGCTCCTGCCCGACGTCGGTGGGCACCTCCAGGGTGCGCGAGCGGGTGATCGTGGTGAAGTCGGCGAACCGGACCTTGATGCTCACCGTGCGCGCCAGGTGCCCGGCCGACCGCAGCCGCCCGGCGGTCCGCTCGGCCAGGTGCAGCAGCTCGCGGTGCACCACCGCCGGGTCGTCGACGTCGGTGCCGAAGGTCTCCTCCGCCCCGGTCGACTTCTCCGGCTCGTCGGGCACCACCCGCCGCGGGTCGCGCCCCCAGGCCAGCTCGTGCAGGTGCGCCCCGGCGGCCGGCCCGAGCGCGCGCTGCAGGGTGCGCGCCGGCACGTGCGCCAGGTCGCCGACGGTGCGCAGGCCCAGCCGCAGCAGCACCTCCTCGGTCTTCGCCCCGACCCCCCACAGCGCGCCGACCGGCAGCGGGTGCAGGAAGTCCATGACCTCCGCCGGGCACACCACCAGCAGCCCGTCGGGCTTGGCCCGGGTGGAGGCGAGCTTGGCGACGAACTTGCTGCCGGCCACGCCGACCGAGCAGGTGATGCCCTGCTCGTCGAAGACCCGGCCCCTGATGTACTCGCCGATGGCGACCGGGTTGCCGAGCCGGCGCCCGGCCCCGGAGACGTCCAGGAACGCCTCGTCCAGGCTCAGCGGCTCGACCAGCGGGGTGATCGAGCGGAACAGCGCCATCACCGAGCGGGAGACCTCGGCGTACAGCGCCAGGTCGCCGGGCAGCACGGTGGCGGTCGGGCACAGCCGCAGCGCCCGGGACGTCGGCATCGCGCTGTGCACCCCGTACGCCCGGGCCTCGTAGGTGGCCGAGGTGACCACGCCGCGGTTGCCGGCGCCGCCGACGATGACCGGCGTCCCGGCCAGCTCGGGGTGCCGGCGGACCTCGACGCTGGCGAAGAACGCGTCCATGTCGACGTGCAGCACCGTGCACCCCGCCGCGCGACCGGTCCCGCTCCCCGCCGCCCCGGCTCCTGTTCTGCCCGCCCAGCCCACCCTCGTCGCCTCCCCGCCGTCCCGAGGGCAGGGGTCACCGTGCCGCGGCGTCCCCACGCCCGGCCCGCGCCCTGCTCCCCTGCTCCCGGTACCCCTGCCCGCACGCACCCGACGTCCCCACGTCGAACACGTGTTCGACAGGGTAGCGGGTCAGTCCGCCGCGAGCCGGGAGGCGAGCCGGTCGAGGTCCGCGGCGAAGCCGTGGCGCGCGCGGGCCACCCGCCGGGACGACGTCCGCACCGGCGCCACCGGGCTGCGCAGCACCTCCGCCCCGGCGGCCACCAGCGCGTCGACCAGGCCGTGGTCCTCGCCGACCAGCACCGGCGGGAACCCGCCGGCCGCGAGGTAGGCACTGCCCCGGACGCCGAGGTTCGCGCCGTGCACGTGCGGGTGCTCGGCACCCGGCACGGCCCGCCAGCCGTCGTAGCCGGCGGTGAACCCCGCCTCGGCCCCCGGCGGGAAGCCCGACCAGTCGTCGACGACCACCGTGCCGGCGACCGCGTCGGCCCCCGACTCGGCGGCCGTCCGCTGCCCGACCAGCCAGTCCGGGGGCACCCGGCTGTCGGCGTCGGTGCACGCCAGCCAGACCCGGTCGGCGGGGACCCACTCCCGCGCCGCGGTGCGCAGGGCCTGCCGGGCCCCGAGGTCACGGGCCGCACCCACGCCCCGGCCGGCTCCGGGCACGACGGCGACCCCGGCCGCCTCGGCGACGGCCGCGGTCCGGTCGGTGCAGCCGTCGGCCACGACCAGCACCCCCACCGCCACCCCGGTCAGGCCCGGGTGGGCCGCCGCGGCGGCCAGCGCGGCCAGGCAGCCGGGCAGCAACGCCGCCTCGTCGCGGGCGGGCACCACGACCGCGAGCACGTCGACCCGGCTCACCAGAGGTCCTCGGCGGCGGCCACCGAGGCCGCCCGCACGTCGCCGGCGGGCGCCGCGACCCAGCAGTCCAGCAGCAGGTCCGGCTCCTCGTGGGTGGCGACCCGCGGCCACGGCAGCGCGGCCCGCAGCGCCGCGTGGACGGCGTCCCCGGTCTGCGGGTACTCCGGCACCGGGTGCCGCCAGTGCACCGCGACCAGCGTGCCGCCGGGCCGGACCGCGGTGCGCGCCTGGGCGAGGAACGCCTGCAGGTCGTCGTCCCCCAGGTAGTAGAGGACCTCGGACAGCACCAGCAGGTCGACCGCGGGCAGCGGGCGGTGCGGCACCACGGCCTGCTCGACGCGCACGTGCGGGTCGCCGGCGACCCGCGCGGCAGCGCGCCGCACCGCCGCGCCGCTGGCGTCCCAGGCGGTGAGCCGGTCGCAGCGGGGCGCGAGCCGGGCGGTGAGCTCGCCGACCGAGCAGCCCACCTCGAGCGCCTCGGCGTACCGCCGGAGCGGCAGCACGGCGGTGGTCAGCGCGTACTTGCGCTCCTCGTACCAGCGGGTGCGCATCGACCACGGGTCGTCCGCGGCGGCGTACATCGCGTCGAAGAAGCTCGGCGGCAGCGTCATGCCAGCAGCACCTCGGTGTCCCGGTCGAAGTGGGCGAGCACGTCCGGCGGCAGCACCGCGCGGTCGGCCGGGGCGGGGCCCACGGGGCGCACCTGGGTGGTGAACCGCCCGACGGCCTCCCGCTTGGCGGCGCGCACCGCCGGCGGCAGGTCGACCCGGTGCGCGCTCCGCCACGGCACCCGCGGGTCGTCCGGGACCGCCCAGTGCCAGGTCCACACCGGGTACTGCCACACGGGCACCCCGAGCGCCCGGCCGGCGGCCACCGCGGCGCGGCCGACGGCCTCGTGGTCCGGGTGCGCGTCCCCGGTCCACGGCGCCAGGACGGCGTCGCAGCCGCCCACCGCGGCAGCGAGCCGGTCGGTGAGCTCGGGCTCGCGCGCGGCCAGCCCCGAGTCGGGCAGCCGCAGCCGGGTGGTCTCCGCGGCGACGCCGAGCGCGGCCAGCGCGTGCCCCGTCTCGGCGACCCGCAGCGCGGCCAGCTCCCCGGGGGTGTGCACGGTGCTGCCGGGGTGGCTGCCCTCGCCGTCGGTGGCGGCGACCAGGGTGAGCGCCACGCCCGCCGCAGCCAGCAGCGCCATCACGCCGCCGGCACCCAGCACCTCGTCGTCCGGGTGCGCCGCGCAGACCGCCACCCGCCGCCAGGTGGGGTCCGGCGCCCACCGCGGCCAGCGCTGCCCGTCCAGCCACGCCGTCCAGACCGGTTCCCCGGTGCCCGGGGCGGCGATCCGGTCCTCGGTCACGCCCGCTCCCGCACCAGCGCGCCGAGCGCGGCGAGGTCCCGCTCGCCGTGGTGCTGGCGGAGGTACACGGTCAGGTCGGCGACCCGCTGGGCGTGCTCCCCGTCGTGCGCGAGGGGACCGGCGCCCAGCGTCCGGCCCACGACGGCCAGCACCCGCTCCGCCGCGGTGGCGGTGAGCGCGCGCACCCGCTGCGCCCGGAGCTGGGCGGTGCCCGCGCGGTCGAGCGGGTCGGCGTCGACCTCGGCGGCCGCGACCTGCAGCGCCGCGTCCACCCCGGACAGCTGGACGTCGACCTCGCCGAGCGCGGCGTCCCGCAGCGGGTCGGGCCCCCTCTCGCGAGCGGCCGCGGTCAGCGCCGCGGCCACGCCGCGGGCACCGCCCGCCCAGACCGCGGCGACCCCGATCCCGCCGTGCCAGAACCCCGGCCGGTCCAGGTAGGCGCGTGGTCCGCCCACCGGTACGGCCGGCACCCCGTCGAGCAGCACGTCGGCGGTGTCGCTGCCGGCCATCCCGGCGTTCGCCCAGCTCCCCGGCCGCGCCGCGGCCCCCGGGTCGGCCAGGTCGACCAGGAAGAGCCGGCGCCCGTCGTCCGCGGTGGCGGTGACCAGGGCGGCGGTGAGCACCCGGGCGCCCGAGCACCACTGCTTGCGGCCGGTGAGCCGCCAGCCGTCCGCCGCCTCCCGGGCGCGCACCCCGCCCCCGGGGGGCTCGGCCGCCCACACCCCCAGCCGGGCCGTCGCCGGCACCGGCGGACCGCCCAGCTCCGCGAGGACCGCCACCGCGTCGGCGTGCCCCTCGGCGAGCCGGGCCAGCGCCAGGTCGCGCGCGCCGAGGTCGGCGAGCGCGCACCAGCGGTCGAGGGTGGCGCCGGCGCCCGGCAGGGGGAGGGACCAGCCGGCGTCGAGCAGCGCGCGGAACGCCGACGAGGCACGCCGGACGGCGTCCTCGTGGGGTGTCCGGCGCGGCTCACCGGCGTCCAGCGAGGTGGACATCGGGGTTGACCTTGCC
This sequence comes from Modestobacter sp. NPDC049651, assembly GCF_040659695.1. NCBI lineage: Bacteria > Bacillati > Actinomycetota > Actinomycetes > Geodermatophilales > Geodermatophilaceae > Modestobacter > Modestobacter sp. NPDC049651. The sequence continues at coordinate 10,669 of NZ_JBFAOG010000016.1, read as the reverse complement.
ACAGACCGGTTGCGCGCGACCGGCATGTGTGACGAGTGGATCACTGCGGTAGGAAGACCCCGGCGGCCACCGCACGGTGGCCGGTACGACGACGATCGGAGAACCCGATGGCGCTCGACGACGAGGACATGACCAGCACCGAGGGGCCGGCCGACTCCGGCGCCGGCGAGGGCACGCCCGGCCAGCACGACGGCGGTGCCGACGGCAGCGCTGACGGCGGCGCGGGCCACGACGGCGGCGCGGACGGCGGCGCTGACGGCGGCGCCGGCCACGACGGCGGCGCGGACGGCGGGGCCGACGGCGGCGCGGACGGCGGGGCCGAGGGCCCGGCCGACTCGGGTGCGGCCGACGGCGGCGCCGCGGGCGTGCACGACGGCGGCGCGGACGGCTCGGCCTGACCCCGTGTCCCTGAGCTCCCCGGGCCGGGCGGCGTCCTCCGCGGAGGACGACCGCCCGGCCCTGCGCCGCGCCACCGCCCTCGACCCCGAGGTCTTCGCCGCCGAGTACTGGTCGCGCCGGCCGCTGCTGGTGCGCGCCGCGGACACCGGCGCCTCGTTCGCCGACCTGCTCACCCTCGCCGACGTCGACGAGCTGCTGTCCCGCCGCGGGCTGCGCACGCCGTTCCTGCGGATGGCCAAGGACGGCGCCGTCATCGACCCCAAGCGGTTCACCACGACCGGCGGCGCCGGCGCCGAGGTGGCCGACCAGGTCTCCTCCGACTCGGTGCTGCGGCTGTTCGCCGACGGGGCCACCGTCGTGCTGCAGGGCCTGCACCGGCTGTGGCCGCCGGTGGTCGAGTTCGCCGACCAGCTCGCCGCCGACCTCGGGCACCCCACGCAGGTCAACGCCTACGTCACCCCGCCGGCCTCCCGCGGGTTCAACCCGCACTACGACGTGCACGACGTGTTCGTGCTGCAGGTCGCCGGCGAGAAGCACTGGACCATCCACGAGCCGGTGCTGACCGAGCCGCTGCGCACCCAGCCGTGGAACGACCGCGCCGCCGCGGTGGCCGCTGCCGCCGAGCGCGAGCCGGTGATCGACGCGGTGCTGCAGCCCGGCGACGTCCTCTACCTCCCCCGCGGCTACCTGCACTCGGCGACCGCGCTCGGGCAGATCAGCGCGCACCTGACCATCGGCGTCCACTCGGTCACCCGCTGGGCGGCCGCGGAACAGGTGCTCGACCAGGTGCGCACGCTGGCCGCCGACGACCCCGAGCTGCGGCACGCGATGCCGCTGGGCCTGGACCTCTCCCGGCCCGACGTCGTCGCCGACGACGTCGCCGCGGTGGTGGCGGGGCTGCGGACCTGGCTGGACCGGGTCGACCCGGCCGCCGTCGCCGAGGCGCTGCGCGCGCGGACCTGGGCGCAGGTGCGCCCGCAGCCGGTCGCCCCGCTGGCCCAGTCCGCGGCCGCTGCCGCGCTGGACGCCGACACGGTCCTGCGGCTGCGGCCACGGCTGCGGGTGCAGCTGCGCGAGCCGGTGGCCGACCGGGTCACCCTGGTCGGCGGCCGGCGGAACCACGACCTCCCGGCGGCGACCGCCCCGGCGCTCGCGGCGCTGGTCGCGGCCGGCGAGCTCAAGGTGGGCGACCTGCCCGGCCTGGAACCGGCCGACCAGCTGACGCTGGCCCGCCGGCTGGTCACCGAGTCGGTCGCGGTGGTCCCCGACGCGGTGGCCGAGCCCCCGCTGGCGGCGACGGGGCACGATGGAGGGCATGACGCGGTCGGTGGGTGAGGACTCCCCCGACTTCTGCCAGGAGGAGCCGGTCGCGCCGGCCCGCCCGGCCGGGCGGCTGGACGCCGGGCGCTGCTCGGTGCAGGCGCTGCTGCGGGGGGACGCCGTCACGGCGACGGCTCCCCCCGCGCGCCGCTGGCTGCTGGTCGAGCAGCCCGGCCCGTGGGGGCCCGACGCGCTGCTGGGCTCGCGGTTCGACCCGGCGGTGGCCCGGCCGCTGGCGGCGCGGGCCCGGGCGGCCGGCGTCCGGATCCAGCTGGTGCGCCGCCCCGGCGGCAGGCTGGGCGACTCCGGCATGCGCTGGGCGATCGCCGACACCACCCCGGGCGTGGAGACGGTGTGGTGGTCGACCCGCGAGGCGGACGCCGACCTGCTCGAGGTGGCGTGGGACGGGTCGGTGGGCGAGCCGTCCGCCGTCCCCACGTACCTGGTGTGCACCCACGGTGCGCACGACGCGTGCTGCGCCGTGCGCGGCCGGCCGCTGGCGCAGGGCCTGACCGCCGCGGGCGCGGCCGAGGTGTGGGAGACCAGCCACCTGGGCGGCGACCGGTTCGCGGCCAACGTGCTGGTGCTGCCCACCGGGCACGTCTACGGGCAGGTGCCGGCGGACGGCGCGGAGCTGGTGGCCGCGCACTCCCGCGGCGAGGTGGCGCTGCCCTGGCTGCGCGGGCGCGCCGGCTGGTCGCCGGCCGCGCAGGCCGCCCAGCAGTGCGCCCGCGAGGAGCTGGGCCTGCTCGGCGTGCACGACCTCGACCCGCGCGAGGTCGACCACCTGCCGTCCCCGGCCACCGGGGTCGACCGGTGGGCGGTCACCCTGGCCGGGCCGGACGGCGACGTGCTGGTCACCGTGGAGAGCCGCCCCTCGGAGGTGGCGGCGCTGACCACCTGCCGCGCGCTGCACCCGGTGCACTGGCGCACCTGGCACCTGGTGTCGCTCACCCCCAGCACCGCGCCCGTCGCGGCGCGCTGACCGTCAGGCGCCGCGCGCGACCAGCAGCGGGATGGCCAGCTCCGGGCGGGTGAGCGAGCCGTGGAAGGCGGCCAGCCGGGCGGGCCCCGGCTCGTGCGCGGGTGCGACGAACGCCCAGCTGCCGCGGGCGAAGGCGACGACGTTCCCGATGCGCCCGGCCAGCCCGTCGGCGACCGGGCCGAACACCCCGGCGGCCACCGCCTCGTCGCGGCCGGCCACCCAGGCGCGGTCGCCGAGCACCTCGGTCCAGGCGGCCAGCACGTCGTCGGCGGCGCCGGGCTCGGTGTGCACGTAGCGGGCACGCGGCTCGCCGGTGAGCAGCCGGACGCCGGCGGTCAGCCGCGGATCGGCCTCGGTGTCCAGCCGGGTGGCGGCCGGGACGTCGACCATCCCGTGGTCGGCGGTGACCAGCAGCGCGGCGTCGGCGGGCAGCTCCGCGACGACCTGCTCGACCAGCCGGTCGACCAGCGCGAGCTGGTGCCGCCAGGCCGGCGAGTCGACGCCGCGGACGTGGCCGGTGGTGTCCAGCTCGGACACGTAGCCGTAGGCCAGGGCGCGGGGGCCGGCCGCCAGCGCCTGGTGCAGCCCGGCGACCAGGTCACCGGGGCCGACCGCCGACCGGAACTGCGCGCCGCGGTAGACCGCCCGGGTCAGCCCAGAGCGCTCGAAGGCGTGCGGTGCCAGCACGGTGCAGGCCACGCCGTCGGCGGTCAGCTGCTCGAAGACGGTCGGCTGGGCCTGCCACGCGCGCGGGTCGGGGTCGTCGGTCCACTGCACGTGGTTGAGCACCCGGTGCCGGCCGGGCACCTCGGTGACGAAGCCGAGGACGCCGTGGCTGCCCGGGGGCAGGCCGGTGCCGAGGCTGGCGAGGCTGACCGGGGTGGTGCTCGGGCAGGGGGCGGACAGGACGCCGGCCGGGGTGGCCAGCGCGGTGAGCACCGGGGCGTCGTCGGGGTGGGCGGCCAGCAGGTCAGCACCCAGCCCGTCGACCAGCAGCACCGCGACCCGGCGGACGCCGTCGAGGGCCGGGACCAGCCCGAGCGGGTCGGCCGGCCCGCCGCGCGGGGCGCCCAGGACCGCGGCCGCACCGGGCAGCACGTCGGCGAGGGTGCCCGCGCCGTAGGGCGGGAGGTGCAGGTCGCCCGGCAGGGTCACGGACGGGTGGCGAGCACGTGCACCCCACCGGCGACGTCCCGGTAGGGCGAGGTGGGCGCCAGGGCGAGCTCGAGGGCCCGGACGGCGTCGGGGTCGGCGGTGGAGGCGGCGCCGAGCAGCTCGGCGACGACGGCGACGCCGCGCCACTCCCCCGGCTGCAGGCCGGCTGCGGCGACCAGGCCGAGCAGCTCCTCGGGGCTGAACCGGCGGCGGGCCGGGCGGTGGTCGCGGCCGGGGGCGGGGTCGGCGCCGGTGAGCAGCGCCCGCGCCTCGACCGGGTGGCCGCTCACCGCGCGGGCGAGGACGGCGCCGGCCCGGTTCGCCGACGCGGTGCTGAGGGTGCCACCGGGGCGCAGCACGTCGGCGATGGACCGCAGCGTGCTCGCCGGGTCGTCGACGACCTCGAGGACGAAGTGGCACAGCACCAGGTCGTACTGCTGCCGGCCGGCGTCGGGCAGCACGGCCAGCACCCGGTCGCCGTCGCCCTGCACGCCCTGGATGCGGTCGCCGGCGCCGGCGGTGGCGGCCCGGCGGGCCAGCGTGGCCAGCGCGTCGGCGCTCGGGTCCAGCACGGTCACCGCGTGGCCGAGCTGCGCCAGCGGGACGGCGAACATGCCGCTCCCGCCGCCGACGTCGAGCACCCGCAGCGGGGTGCCGGCGGAGACCAGCGGGTCGAGCGCGGCCCAGATCGCGGCCGTGCGGGCGGGGGCCTGGGCGGCGGCGGAGTCGGTCAGGGGCACCCGTCGGAGCTTAGTGGCGGGAGCGCCCCCTCACCGGGTCCGCACCGGCGGGGGCCCACCCGCCGGACGGCGGAACGACATCACCCAGTTGACCGTCCAGGTCAGGCCCTGGTCGAAGGAGAACGACTGCTGCCAGACCGGGGTGTGCGCGTCGGCCCGCCACTCGAAGCGGACCAGCACCGGACGGCCACCGAGGACGTCCGCGCACTCGAAGAGACCCTGCTGCCCGGTGAAGCGGCCCACCACCGGCGGGTCCAGCCGGCCGGGGGCGCGGGTGGAGCTCCACCAGATGCTCCAGGTGCCGGTGCCCGGGTCGCACAGCCGCAGGCTCAGGCCCTCGAACGGCGGGCCGTCCGGCGGGTCGGGCACCTCCATCTGGTCGACGTTGCCGAGCCCGTGCTGGACCGGGCGCACCTCGCTGGTGGCGGCGAACTCCACCCACTCGGTGCAGCCGGGGTCGGTGACGTCGCGGAGCTTGCGGTTGTGCACCTCCCAGCGCCCGTGCAGGAAGTCGAAGGCGTCGGTACCGGTGCCGGTCATGCCGTGGACCCTGGCACCAGCTGCTGACGTTCCTGGTCGACGCCCCACCGCTCAGTGACCCGAGCTGCCCGGGCTGGAGTGCCAGAGCTTGCGCGGCGGTGCGCTCGCCGCGCGGCGGGCCGCCGTCGCGGCGTCCTCGCCGGCCGGCTTGATGTCGGCGTACGGCGACATCCGGAAACCGGTCGGGTGCACCAGCACCGGGCGGGTCATCACCGGGCGCGAGCTGCGGGAGGCCGCCGCGCCGGTGATCGCCTGCTCGGTGTACTCGCCCGGGGCGACCATCGCCTCGGCGACCGCGGCCAACCCGCCGGCCTCCCACGCCTCGTGCAACGCCGGCAGCTCCCACGCCCCGGTGGCCCGCATCGAGACCCCCCGCGGCCCGGTGCGGCGGACCACCCCGCGGACCACCAGCAGCCACGAGTGGAAGACGGTGGCCGCATAGGGGCCCTGCACGTCCTCGAAGAAGGTCGAGTCGGTGCAGCCGGTGCCGTCGTCGAGGGTCACGAAGACCACCCGCCGCCCGGAGCGGATCGGCGGCGTCTGGGTGGCCACCTTCACCCCGGCCACCAGCACCTCCGCGCCGCTGCGCGAGCCCAGCAGCTCGCCCGCCGGCACGGCCCCGAGCGCGGCCAGGAACGGCCGGTAGAACTCCACCACGTGCCGGCTGGCGTCCAGCCCCAGCACCTCGAGCTCGGCGCGCACCCGCTCGGCGTCGGTGAACTCCGGCAACCCGGAGCTGACGAACTCCGGCGGGCCGCCGGCATCGGTGCCGGCGACGTCGAACAGCCCCGGGGCGTCCTCCGCCGGGCCCGGTTCCGCCAGCCCGAAGAGGTCGAGGCCCAGCTGGCCGGTGCCGGCGGCCTTCGCGCCGCTGCGGCTCCACCGGTCGAGCTCGCCGATCTGCAGCAGCAGGTCGCGGCGGGTGACCGACTGCCGCCGCCGGGTCGGCCGCCCGCCCTCGCTGTCGCGCACCCCGAACCCGTAGACCGAGTCGAACCCGCCGGCGAGCACCAGCCGCTCCACCACCGGCCGGGACACGTGGGCCCGGGTCCAGAAGTCGGCCAGCGACCGGTAGGGCTGCCCGGCGACGATCCGGGCCACCTCGTCGTCGTTGATCCCCTTCACGTCGGCCAGCGACAACCGGATGCCGTACCGGCCCGGGGCGGGCATCGCCGGCGGCATCCACCCGGGCCGCTCGGCGGGCGGCTCCTCCGGGTCGGGCTCGACCCGCTCCACCCGGTAGGTGCCGGCCGAGGCGTTCACGTCCAGCCCCAGCACCCGCACCCCGAAGTTGCGGGCGTCGTCGAGGATCAGCCGCTTCGGGTACATGCCCGGGTCGTGGGTGAGCACCCCGGCCAGGAAGGCCGCGGTGTGGTGGGTCTTCAGCCAGGCCGACTGGTAGGTGGGCAGCGCGAACGCCGCCGCGTGCGCCTTGCAGAAGCCGAACGAGCCGAAGGCGACCAGCACCTCCCACACCCGCTCGGCCACCTCCTCGGCGTAGCCGGCGCCCAGCACCCGGGGCATGAACCAGGCCCGCACCTCGGGATGGGCGTCCTTCTCCCCCAGCGCCCGGCGCACCTCGTCGGCCTCGGCCAGGGTGCAGCCGGCCATCCGGGCCACGATCTGCAGCACCTGCTCGTGGAAGACCACCACGCCGGCGGTCTCCTCGAGGGCGAACGCCAGGTCGGGGTGGGGGTACTCCGGGTCGCGCCAGCCGTTCCGGGCCATCAGGAACGGGGTGACCATGTCGCTCTTCACCGGTCCGGGCCGGAACAGCGAGATGTCGATGATCAGGTCCTCGAACGTCTGCGGGCCGAACTTGCCGACCAGCTCCCGCTGCCCGGGCGACTCGATCTGGAACATGCCGAGCGTGCGGGTGCTGCGGATCAGCTCGAAGGTCGCCGGGTCGTCGCGCGGCACCGCGTCGATGTCGAGCTCCGTCCCGTCGACCCGGGCCACCTCGTCCATCGCGTGCGCGATGGACGACTGCATCCGGATGCCCAGCAGGTCGAGCTTGAGCAGCCCCAGCTCCTCGACGTCGTCCTTGTCGAACTGGCTCATCGGGTAGCCGAGGTAGCTGTTCTCCACCGGGGTGCGGTCGAGCAGCGTGGCGTCGGACAGCAGCACGCCGCACGGGTGCAGCGCGATGTGCCGGGGCAGCCCGTCGAGCCGGGCGACCAGGTCGAACATCAGGTCGAGGTCGCCGGTGCCGCCGCCGCGGCGGTTGCCCAGCCGGCTGGCCCGCAGCTCCGGCAGGTCGCGCAGCGCCGCGTGCACCTGGTTGGCCCGGATGTGCGGGAACGCCTTGGCCACCGCGTCGACCTCGCCCGGCGGCAGCCCGAGCGCGGCGCCGACGTCGCGGATGGCGTGCCGCACCCGGTAGGTGTCCATCATCGAGATGCAGCTGACCCGGTGCGCCCCGAACCGGTCGATGACCGCGTCGTAGACCTCCATCCGCCGGGCGGACTCCACGTCGATGTCGATGTCGGGCAGCTGGTGGCGCAGCGGCGAGAGGAACCGCTCCATCAGCAGGCCGTAGCGCATCGGGTCGACGTCGGAGATGCCCAGCAGGTAGGTGACCAGGCTGCCGGCGCCCGAGCCCCGGGCGGCCGCACGCACCCGCAGCTGCTTGACCAGCGCCACCACGTCGGCGACGGTGAGGAAGTACGACGGGTAGCCCAGCTGCTCGATGACGGCGAGCTCCTCGTCCAGCCGGCGGCGGACGGCGGTGGTGCCGGCCATGCCGCGCCGGCCGAAGCCGGCCTCGCAGCGGGCCCGCAGCACCTGGGCCGGACCCGCTCCCCGCTCGGCCGCGGTGGTGACCACGTCGAGCTCGGGGTAGCGGACGGTGCCGATGCCGAGGTCCTCGCGGACGTCGACGGCGCACTGCTCGGCGACCTTCGCAGTGGTGGCCAGCAACCGGGCCGCGACGTCGCGGTCGGGCCCGGCGAGGTCGTCGGCGACCGCGGCCATCTCCTTCCCCGACTTCAGGTACCCCTCGGCGGTGCGCCGGTCGACGTGCCGCTGGCCCAGCGGCACCAGCCGGCGGGCGGCGTCGAGCACGTCGGCGGTGGGCGCGTCGAGGGCGTCGACGTACCGGACGGCGTTGGTGAGCACCGCCGGCACCCCCGCCTCCTCGGCCAGCCGCAGCAGCGCCTGGGCGCGGGTGCGGTCGCCCTGGCCGAGGTGGTGGACCACCTCGACCGCCAGCTGACCTCCCGCCTCGCCGAACACCGACCGCCAGGCCGCCAGCCGGGCCCGGGCCAGGTCGGCCTGCCCGGCGGCGAGCGCCCGGCCCACCGAGGAGCCGGGCCCGAGCAGCGCGAGCAGCCCGGTCGCGTGCTGGGCGGCCAGCCGCAGCGAGCTCACCGGCTCACCGCGGGTGCCGCCCAGGTGGGTGGCGCTGGTCAGCCGGCACAGCGACGCCCAGCCCGCGCCGTCGCGGGCGAGGAAGGTGACCCGGGGCAGCCGCGGGTCGACGCTGGCCCCGCCGCGGGCGGGCAGCCGCCGGCCCGCCGGGTGGGCGCGCCGGTGCAGCTCCGCGGCGCGGATCCGCCCCGGCTCCTCCGGCTCGCCGCCGGCGAGCGGGTCGACGGCGAGGTCGACACCGAACAGCGGGCGGATGCCGGCCGACCGGCAGGCCACCGCGAACTTGACCGCGCCGTACAGCCCGTCGCGGTCGGTGAGCGCCAGCGCGCCCATGCCGTGCTCGGCGGCCCGGGCGACGAGGTCGGCCGGGTGGTTGGCGCCGTGCCGCATCGAGTAGCCCGAGGCGGTGTGCAGGTGGACGAAGGGGTCGGTGCCGCCGCTCACGGGCGGGGACGCGGCCGGCCGGGCCCCGGACGGCGGCCGTCGCCGGCCCCCGGTCGCGGGCGCACCGGGGCGCTCGGCGGCGTCCGGCTGATCGCCGTCTCGACCACCCGCAGGAAGGTGGCGGCGTCGCGCACCAGGTCGTCGGCCTCGCGGTCGGTGACCGCCGAGGACAGCCCCGCCTCGGCCGCGGCCCGCTTCGGCGCCCCGGCCGCGAAGAAGGTGGCCCACTCCCCCAGCTCGGGGGCGACCTGGCTGATCAGCACCCACGCGCTGCGCGGGCGGCGCCGACCGGTCTCCGGCTGGGTGCGGGCGGCCAGCACCGCCGCGGCGCCGCGCAGCGCGGCCAGGTGGGCGGTGGCGTACCGCCAGCCGGCGGCCGGCTCGGCGGCCGCCTCGGCCAGCCCGCGGTGGGCCTGGCCGAGCAGCTGCGCCGCGGCCACCGGCAGGGCCGGCGGGAGCGGCAGCTGCGGCTGCGACGGCGCGGCGGCCCGAGCGGGCGCCGGTGCGGGCGCGGGCGCCACCGCGGGTGCCTCGACCGGGGCCTGCGCCCTCGTCGTCCGCTCCTGGTCCACGCGTCCCCACCCCGTCCCGTCGTGCGTCCCGTGCGTCGTGGCCGGCTCCGGCTGCGCCGGCACCAGCTCCAGCTCGCCCTGCACCGCACCGCTCCCGGCCGACTCGAGCCGGGCCACCCGGTTCGGCTCGCGCTGCGCGCCCCGCCCGGCCCGCGCCCGGCGCACCGGTGCCGGCAGCTCGTCGGCGGGCAGCAGGCTGAGGGCCTCTCCAGCACCCACCAGACCAGCACCCACCAGACCGGCGCCCACCAGACCGGCGCCCATCAGTCGTGCACCCGGACCAGCAGCCACTGGTTGCCCGCCGGCTCCCAGGACAGGTCGAACACCCCGGCGAAGGTGCGCCGCGACCGGCCGACCCGCACCGCCTCCACCCGCCACACCTGCCGGGTGGCGACCAGGTCGGCCGACGCGCCGCCCTGCCGGCCCCCGCCGGTCACGCCCTCCCACCACGGCGCGGTCTCCACCCAGGAGTCGAGCAGCTCCCCCACCTCGTAGCGGGTCTGGCCGCGCCAGAACCCGGCCGGCCCCGACGGCCCCCGCTCGACCTGCACCTCTTCACTGACGTGGCCACCGGCCCCGACGAGCACCCGGCTCATGACAGACTCCGCACTCTCGCCCCCCACCGAGTGCCGCACCCCGACAGGGAAGCCGCCTCGCGAGGCGCCGGGTCACGTGCTCGGTGTTCGAACAGGTGTTCGAACACCGAGAAGTAGACCGGACCCCACCGACAGCGTCAAGCCGACGCGGCGTGTCCGTGGACCGTGTCGGTGCAGTCACAGCAACGACCGCGCCACCGGCCTGACCAGCCCGGACACCGGCGCATCCTGCACCCCACCTCTGACGATCGGGACGAGCTCGTCCACGGACCGGCCCGCGAGGGGACCGCGGAGCGGTGTGCACCGGTCCGGCCGGGGCGCCGCCGCCGCGTCGATGGCAGGATCACCGCCATGACCGCGCCCGAGCACCCCCGGGTGGCCGAGGTGGTCCGCGCGCTGCGCGCCGCCGGGGCCGCCGGCGAGGTGCGGGCGCTGCCCGGCAGCGCCCCCCCCGCGGCGACCGCCGCCCCCCCCCGGGGGGGGGCGGGGGGGGCGGGGGGCACCAGCCTGGGGTTAGTCGGGGACGGCGCGCCGCGGCTGGGGCTCACC
>NZ_JBFAOG010000015.1:0-106561 GCF_040659695.1 Modestobacter sp. NPDC049651 | reverse complement strand
GCCCCGCCCCCCGCGCGCCCCCCGCCCGCCCCGCGCCCCCGCCCCCCGGCCCGCTTCCCCCCCTCTCTTGGTGTCGTTGGTCCCCCCCCCCCCCCCCCCCCCCCCCCCCACTCCACACCTCAGCGCTCGCGGCCGCGGGGCTTGAGCGGCAGCGCCGGGAGGGCGGGCGCGGGGATGCGCTCGTCCTCGAGCCCGACGACGGCGCCGAACCGGTCGCCGTCCTGCCACGCGGCGGCGTAGTCGGCGATCTCCTCACCGGACCGGCCGACGAAGTTCCACCACATCACGATCCGCTCCTCGAACGGCTCGCCGCCGAGCAGCATCAGCCTCGCCGGCGACTCGGTGCGCACCCGCACGGTGCGGCGGGCCGAGCCCAGGTAGAGCATCGCGCCGACGTCCAGCGGGGCCCCCTCGACGTCGGCGGTGCCGCCCACCGACAGCAGGGCGTGCTCGAACCCCGGCTCCAGCGGCAGCTCGACGTCCGCACCGGCGGCCAGCGCCAGGTCGACGCCGACCAGCGGGCTGTGCGCGGTGCCCGGCGAGGTGGCCCCGCCGAACGAGCCCATCACCACGGTGGCGGTCAGCCCGTCGGAGGTGAACCCGGGCAGCGTGCGGTGGTGCTCGAACGCCGGGGCCGTGTCCCGGACGGCGTCGGGCAGCGCCACCCACAGCTGCGCCCCGTGCAGGAACCGCGGGTGCACGGCCGGGGACTGCTCGGCGTGCGCGATGGCGTGCCCGGCGGTCATCAGCGCCAGCTCGCCGGGGTGGACGACCACGTCGCTGCCGAGTGAGTCGCGGTGGTGCACCTCGCCGTCCAGCAGCCAGGACACCGTCTGCAGGGGCAGGACCTGCATCCCGGCGCTGCCGGCGACGTCGTCGGGACCGTAGTGGTCGACGAACGCCCAGGCGCCCACCAGCCGCCGGCCGAGGGTGGGCAGCAGCCGGCGCACCGGCGTCCCCTCGCCGAGCAGCACCTCCTTGCCCGGCAGCAGGTCCAGCGCCGGCCGGGCCGAGGCGGCGGCGAGCCCACCGAGCTCGTGCGCGGCGGGCCGGGGCTCGAGGTTGCTCATGCACCCATCCTGCTCGCCGCGCGTCGTGGCGTACACGCCGGACCGCTCTTGCACGATCGCGTTCCGTAACCCACGATGTGAGCGCTCTCACGATGCGCTTGGCGCTCGTGCGAGGGCTCTCCCACCCGGTCGCCACCGGGCGGGCCCGACTCGACGAGGAGTTGCATGTCCCTCCCCCTCCGCCGGCGCACCGTCGCGCTGGCCGCCTGCGCCGCCGCGGTGCTCGGACCGGTCGCGCTGGCAGCCCCCGCCTCCGCCGCTCCGGCCGGTGCCCCGGTCCAGACGCCCACCCTGGCCCCCGGCACGCACTTCTTCACCCCGCCCCCGGACGAGGGTGGCGTCCGCCAGGTCCTCGACCTCAGCCACCAGCGCCGGTTCGCCGACGCCGCCGCGGTCGGCAAGGAACTCGCCACCCCGCAGGCCGTCTGGTTCACCGACGGCACCCCCCAGCAGCTCCAGGCCGACGTCCGGAAGACCGTGCTGGAGGCCAAGGCGTTCCGCGCCGTGCCGACGCTGGTCGTGTACAACGCCCCCGGCCGCGACTGCGCCCAGTACTCCGCCGGTGGCGCCGCCAGCTCGGCTGCTTACCAGGCCTGGGTCGACGGCTTCGCCCGCGGCCTGGTCGGCAACCAGCAGGTCGTGGTGGTCGTCGAGCCCGACGGCCTGGCCAACCTGCCCAGCGACTGCGGCCCGGCCTACACCAGCGACCCGGCGAACCCGACCGACGCGCAGCGGATCGCCGAGATCAGGTACGCCGGCGAGGCGATCGAGAAGGCCAACCGCAACGCGCTGGTCTACCTCGACGCCGGGCACAGCGGCTGGCACAGCGTCGCGGACACCACCGCGCGGCTGGACGCGGCGGGTGTGGCCGAGTTCGCCGGGTTCTCGCTCGACGTGTCCAACTACCAGTGGACGCAGAACCTGTCCCAGTACGGCACGTGGGTGTCGAACTGCCTGGCCCTGCACCCGGACGCCGAGACGACGACCCCCACCGACTGCGGCGACCAGTACTACAGCGGTGGCCCGGGGAACTGGGGCGCCGGCGCCCTGGACCCGGCCCAGAAGTGGAGCGACGGCGCCACCGCGGCCGGGGCCGACACGGCGTTCGTCAACGCCCGCTACGCCGACGAGCTGACGGCGGCCGGCGCCACCCCGACGGCCAGGTTCGTGCTGGACACCAGCCGCAACGGCCAGGGCCCGTGGGCGCCCGCCGCCGGCGTCACGTACCCGGACCCGCAGACCTGGTGCAACCCGCCGGGCCGGGGCCTGGGCCCGAACCCGCAGGCCCGGCCGAACGCCGCGTTCCCGCAGCTGGACGCCTACCTGTGGATCAAGACGCCCGGCCAGTCCGACGGCCAGTGCAACCGCGGCATCGCGGGCAGCACCACCGACCCGGAGTGGGGCGGCATCACCGACCCGGCGGCGGGCGCCTGGTTCCCGCAGCAGGCGCTCGAGCTGGCGCAGCTGGCGAACCCGAGGGGCTGAGCCCCGGCGCCGGCCGCACCCGACCCGGGGTGCCGCACCGAGCTGGTGCGGCACCCCGGTGTCGTTCCTGGGTCACCGGCTCGTCTCGCGCCACCGCCGGGCGGCCGCGTCGGCGAGCAGCAGGAAGGCCTGGGCCTCGGGGGAGTGCCCGGGCCGGTCGTAGGTGGGTGCGGCGCTCGCGCCGGTCACCCGGCCGAGCCCGTCGACGAACCCGGTGACCGTCGTCAGCAGGTCCGCGCCGACCTCGCCGTAGCGGGCCGGCAGCCAGCCCAGGGCGGCCCCGGTCAGCGCGGCCCAGGCGAGCATCGCGCCCACGGTGGTGTCGGCGGGGGAGCGCGGGTCGTCGAGGACGTCGCCGAACCGGCCGTCCGGACGGCGCAGCGCGAGGCAGGCGTCCAGCAGCGCCCGCACCTCCGCGGCGACCGGGGACCGCTGCGCCGCCGGCAGGTGCGGCACCGCACGGGCGAGGCCCGCGGCCACCCAGCCGTTGCCGGTGCCCCAGTGCCGCGGGTCGGCCGGCGCACCGCGGTCGTCGTCCCAGCGGGCGGCCCACAGCCCGGCGGCGTCGTCGCGCAGCCGGCGCCGGTGCCCGGTCAGCTGGGCCAGCGCGGCGTCCGGCTGCCCGGCCGCGGCCAGCGCCGGCACCGCCATGAAGACGGTGTCGGCCCACACCTGCGGCGTGCCGACCAGGTGGAACAGCGTGCCGTCGGCGGCCCGGGGCGCACCGTGCAGCAGCCAGCGCAGCTGCCGGTCGGCGGCGTCGCCCGGGGGCAGGAACGCCAGCAGCGCCGCGCCGTTCACCGCGCACGCCGGGTCGAGCTCGGCCAGCCGGCCGTCGGGCAGCTGCCGGGCGACCGCGTCGTCGACCAGCGCCCGCAGCAGCCCGGTCTCCCCGGCGTCGGCCAGCACGGCGGCGAGCAGGGCCTGGTCCCAGGAGTGCCGCTGGGTCACGAGCAGGCAGCCGAGCGCGCGCCGGCGGGTGCCGTCGTCGAGCACCACGTCGTCGAGCACCACGTCGTCGAGCACCACGTCGTCGAGCACCACGTCGTCGAGCACGGCATTGTCGGGCACGGCGTCGTCGGGCACGGCGGCCTCCCTGAACGGCTCGAGCCCTGACCCGGGGTGCGGGTCAGGGCTCGAGCGGGTGGTCAGTACGCGATCTCGCGGCCGTCCTTGAAGATCCGGCCGGTGACCTCGAACGGCTCGCGCACCAGCGCCAGCGCGCCCGCGGCGCCGTCGTCGGGCACGCCCGGGGCCTCCTCGCCGCCGAGATCGGTGCGCAGCCAGCCCGGGTCCAGGGCGTTGACCGCGACCTCCCCGGCCAGCTGGGCGGCCTGCATCTGCACCAGGCCGTTGAGCGCCCACTTGCTCACCCGGTAGCTGCCGATGCCGGCGTCCCGGATCAGCTCGGTGGTGCCCGCGCCGGAGCTGACGTGCACCACCCGCGGCTCGGTGCCGGCCCGCAGCGCCGGCAGCAGCGCCAGCACCAGCCGGTGCGGGACGACGGTATTGACCAGCAGGCTCTCCTCGAGCGTGCCGGCCGGCTCGTCCTCGAACCGGGCGTCGCGGGCGAGCATCACGCCGGCGTTGGACAGCAGCACGTCGAGCGCGCCCCAGCGCTGCGCGACCGCCTCGGCCAGCAGCTTCGGGGTGTCCGGGTCGGTCAGCTCGGCCACCACGGGGGTGAACGAGCCCGGCGCCCCCCGCAGCTCGTCGGCCAGCGAGGTGAGCAGCTCCGCGGCCCGCGCGGTGCCGATCACCTCGGCGCCCTCGGCCACCAGGGCCCGGGCGGTCGCCCGCCCGACGCCGCGGGACGCGCCGGTCAGCAGCACCCGGCGGCCGGTGAGCCCGCCGGGTGCGGCCGCCGCCGTCACTGCTGCGCCTGCCGGCGGATCACGTCGGCGTAGGCGCGGGCGCTGTCCTTGGGCGTGCGGACCTGGGTCTCGTAGTCGACGTGCACGATGCCGAACCGCTGCTCGTAGCCGAACGCCCACTCGAAGTTGTCCAGCAGCGACCACGCGAAGTAGCCGCGCAGCTCGGCGCCCTGCTCGATGGCGTCCAGGCCCGCCTGCAGGTGGGTGAGCAGGTAGTCGACGCGCTCGGGGTCGTGCACCTCGCCGTCCGCGGACACCTCGTCGGCCCAGGCCGAGCCGTTCTCGGTGATGACGACGGGGGTGCCCGGGTACTCGTCGTGCAGCCGCAGCAGCAGGTCGGTCATCCCCTCCGGGGCCAGGCCCCAGCCCATCGTGGTGACCGGACCCTCGGGGAGGAGCTGCTCGACGTCGTCGCAGCCGATGAACGGGTTGCCCGCGTCGTGGCCGCTGCTGCCCCCGCGCACGGTGTGCGCGAAGTAGTAGTTGACGCCCAGCCAGTCGATCGGGGCGGAGATGACCTCCAGGTCGCCCTCCTGCACCGGCAGCGGCGCGCCGGCCCGGGCCAGGTCCTCGGCGACGTCGGCCGGGTACTCACCGCGCAGCACCGGGTCCAGGAACAGGCGGTTCTGCTGGCCGTCGACCCGCCGGGCGGCGTCGACGTCCTCGGCGGAGCCGGTGGCCGGGGCGATCGGCGCCAGGTTCAGCGTGATGCCCAGGTCGGTGAGGCCCTTGTCCCGCATCACCCGGGTGCCCAGGCCGTGCGCGAGCAGCAGGTGGTGGACGGCGGCCGAGGCCTCCGCGGCGTCGGTGTGCCCCGGCGCGTGGTGGCCGGCCTTGTAGGACAGCAGCGAGCTGCACCACGGCTCGTTGAGCGTCGACCAGTGCTGCACGCGGTCGCCGAGCGCGTCGGCGACGACCGCGGTGTAGTCGGCGAACCGGTACGCGGTGTCCCGGTCGGCCCAGCCGCCCGCATCCTGCAGCGCCTGCGGCAGGTCCCAGTGGTACAGCGTCAGCCAGGGGGCGATGCCGGCCTCGAGCAGCTCGTCGACCAGCCGCCGGTAGAAGTCCACGCCGCGCTGCTCCACGGCGCCCCGGCCGTCGGGCACGATCCGCGGCCACGCGACGGAGAACCGGTAGGCCTGCAGGCCCAGGTCCTTCATCAGGGCCACGTCGTCGCGGTAGCGGGTGTAGTGCTCGACGGCCACGTCGCCGGTGTCGCCGTTCAGCGTCTTGCCGGGGGTGTGGCTGAAGGTGTCCCAGATCGAGGGGCCGCGGCCGTCGGCGGTGGCGGCGCCCTCGATCTGGTAGGCGGCGGTCGCGGCGCCGAGGACGAAGCCGGGCGGGAAGACGAGCCCGGTGGCGGCGTCCGAGCGCACGTCGGTGGTGGTCATGGGTGTGGTGCTCCTCAGGGTGTGCGACCGGCCGGGCGGTGCCGGCCGGGTGGATCGGGGTCTCGGGGCGGAGGGCCCCCCTCAGTCGACGCGCCGCTGCGTCGCCGGGTCGAAGACGTGCAGACCACCCTCCCGTACCCGCAAGTGAAGCGTCTGCCCCTCCGTCGGGGTGGATCGGGGCCCGGTGCGGACGACGACGTCGGAGGGGTGGAGCACGTCCTCGGTGGTCCCGCCGGCGAGCTTCGTGTACAGGTAGGCGTCCGCGCCCAGCTGCTCCACGACGCCGACGGTGACCGGGACGCCGTCGCCGGGGCCGACGAGCTCGACCGCCTCGGGGCGGAACCCGACGGTGACCGTGCCGCTGCTCGCGGACGCCGCGGCGAGCTGCGCGCGCGGCACCGGCAGCACCGCCCCGCCGAGCCGGACGCCGCCGTCGACGACCGGGCCGGTGACCAGGTTCATCGCCGGCGAGCCGATGAAGCCGGCGACGAACGCGTTGGCCGGCCGCTCGTAGAGGGTGCCGGGGGTGTCGCACTGCTGCAGCACGCCGTCCTTGAGCACCGCGACGCGGTCGCCCATCGTCATCGCCTCGACCTGGTCGTGGGTGACGTAGACGGTGGTGACGCCGAGCCGCCGCTGCAGCGAGGCGATCTGGGTGCGGGTCTGCACCCGCAGCTTCGCGTCGAGGTTGGACAGCGGCTCGTCCATCAGGAACACCTGCGGTTCCCGCACGATCGCCCGGCCCATCGCGACCCGCTGGCGCTGCCCACCGGACAGCGCCTTGGGCCGGCGGTCGAGGTAGTCGCCGAGGTCGAGGATCCGGGCGGCGTCCTCCACCCGCCGGCGGCGCTCCTCCTTGCCGACGCCGGCGAGCTTGAGCGCGAACGCCATGTTCTCCGCGACGCTCATGTGCGGGTAGAGCGCGTAGTTCTGGAACACCATCGCGATGTCCCGCTCCTTGGGCTGCGCCTCGCTGACGTCGCGGCCGCCGATGAGGATCTTCCCCTCGTCGATCTCCTCGAGCCCGGCGAGCATCCGCAGGGACGTCGACTTGCCGCAGCCCGACGGTCCGACGAGCACCAGGAACTCGCCGTCGGCGATGTCGAGCTGCAGGGCGTCGACCGCGGGCCGGTCGGCCTTCGGGTAGACCCGGGTGGCGTGGTCGAAGGTGACGGTGGCCATGGCTCAGGCGCCTCTCTGACGGAAGGGACGGACGGACGCGCGGGTCATCCCTTCACCGCGCCCTGCATGATGCCGCCGACGATCTGCTTGCCCAGGATCGTGAAGACGACGAGGACGGGCAGCGTGCCCAGCAGCGTGCCGGCCATGATCACGCCCTGCTGCGGGACGTAACCCGAGCCGAGGCCGGCCAGCGCCACCTGGACGGTGGGGTTCGCCGTGGTCAGCGCGATGATCGGCCAGAAGAACTCGTTCCAGGCGGTCAGGAACGTGAGCATCGCCAGCACCGCCATCGCCGGCCGGGCGACCGGGACGACGATCGACCAGAAGATCCGGAAGGTCGACGCGCCGTCGACCCGGCCGGCCTCGAGCAGCTCGTCGGGCAGCGACTGGACGAGGTACTGGCGCATGAAGAAGACGCCGAACGCGCTGACCAGGGTGGGCAGGATGACCGCCTGCAGCTGGTTCACCCACTGCAGCTCGGCGATCATCATGAACAGCGGGATCACCGCCAGCTGGGTGGGCACCATCATCGTGCCGATCACCAGGGACAGCAGCAGCCCCTTGCCGCGGAACTGCAGCTTGGCGAAGGCGAAGCCGGCGAGCGTGCAGAAGAACACGGTGCCGACGGTGATGGCGCCGGACACCAGCACCGAGTTGAGGATCGCCTTGCCGATCGGCGCCTGCTCCAGCGCGAGCCGGAAGTTGGTGAACAGGCTGGCGTCGGGCAGGAAGGGCGGCGGGGTGGCCGCGATCTCGCTGTTGGTGTGCGAGCCGGCGACGACCGTCCAGTACAGCGGGAAGACCGCGACCAGGGCCGTCAGCGTGAGCAGCACGTAGGTGACCGGGCCGGCCGTGGTGTTCTTGCCGCCGGCGCCCTTGCGCCGGCGGCCGCTGCCGTCGTCGCTCGGGGTGCTGAGGGGGGCGTTGTCGGCGCCCGGGAGGGCGAGGGTCGCCATGTCGGGCTCCTACCGGTTGCCCCGGGCGCGGAGCCGGCCGATCACGGCGTAGGCCCCCACGACCAGGAGGATGATCATGAACATCGCCCAGGCGGTCGTCGCGGCCTGGCCGATGTGGAAGTTGCTCCAGCCCTGCTGGTACATCAGCAGGCCGAGCGTCTGGTACTGCCCCGAGGAGCCACCGCTGGTGGTGCCGTTGCCGGCGAACAGCAGCGGCTCACCGAACAGCTGCACGGCACCGATGGTCGAGACGACGACGGTGAACAGGATCGTGGGGCGCAGCGACGGGATGGTGACGTGGACGAACTGCTGCCACTTGCTCGCGCCGTCGATCTCCGCGGCCTCGTAGAGCTCGCCGGGGATGGACTGCATCGCGGCCAGGTAGATCAGCGCGTTGTAGCCGGTCCACCGCCAGGTGACGATCGAGGCGATGGCGACCTGGCTGCTGAGGGTGCCGGCCTCCCAGTCGATCCGGTCCAGGCCGACCGCCTCGAGGGCGGTGTTGATCAGGCCGTAGTCGCGGCCGAAGAGCTGCGCGAACACGAGGGTGGCCGCCGCGATGCTGGTGGCGTAGGGCATCAGCATCACGGTGCGGAAGAAGGTCCGGCCGCGGAGCTTGTAGTTGAGCAGGTGCGCCAGCCCCAGGGCCATGCACAGCTGGGGCACCGTGGAGAGGACGCCGATCGTGAGGGTGTTGCGCGCGGCGTTCCAGAAGAACTCGCTCTGCAGCAGGTTGCGGTAGTTCTCCAGCCCGACCCAGGTGCCGCCGTTGATGTTCGACAGGCTGGTCTTGTGCAAGCTGATCCAGGCCGTGTACAGGAACGGGTAGAGGCTGAAGGCGCCGAAGACGAGGAAGAACGGGGCGACGTAGGCGTAGCCCCAGCGGTTGCGGGTGAGCCGGGTGCGGCGCCGCCTGGGGGCGGCGGCCGTCACCGGCGGCGGTGCGGCGATGAGCGCCTCGCGCGGGGCGTCGCTCGCGATGGTCATGGCGGGACCTCGGGGATCTCGGGGGCGGTGGGCCGGGGTGCCCCGGGGGCCGCAGCGGGCCGGGGCATCGGGTCGGGGCGAACGCGTCGGCCGGGGCCGGGCTGGTCGCCGGCCGGTGCAGGTGCCCGGGAGCGGGAGGCGCTCCCGGGCACCGCGTCCGGGGGGAGGCCGGCCCGGGAGCGGGCCGGCCTCCGGGGCGTCAGCCGCCGATCGCCTGCTGGGCCGCCTTGAGCGCGTTCTGGAAGCCCTTGTCCGGAGCCGTGCCCTTCGACGCGATGTCGGTGAGCGCGGTGGTGAACGCCTCCTGGATCTGGGTGTCGTACGGGCCGATCGGGGTGCGCCGGATCTTCGCCGCGGACTCACCGAAGACCTGGCCGGTGGGGGCGCTGCTGAAGTACTCGTTCACCGCGTCCTTGACCTGCGGGTCGTCGGCGGCCTTCGGGCTGGACGGGAAGTGCGCCGTCTCGGTGAACAGCTTGATCTGCTGCTCCGGGGCGGTCAGCCACTCGGCCAGGTCCTTGGCGGCCGCCACGTGCTTGCCGTTCTTCGGGACGCCGAGGAACGAGCCGCCCCAGTTGCTGGCGCTCTGGCCGGAACCGGGCAGCGGGGCGATGTCCCACTTGCCGGCCCCGGCGTCACCCATCTGCGACTTGATGTAGCCGAGCATCCAGGCGGGGCAGGAGATCGTGGCGAACGCGCCGTTGGAGAAGGCCGCGTTCCACTCGTCGCCGAACTGCGACAGGTTGGCGGTCAGGCCCTCCTGCGCGGCCTTGCTGGCGTTGCCCCAGGCGGTCTTCACCCCGTCGCTCTGCTCGAGCGCGGGCTCGCCCTTCTTGTCGTTGTAGGCCATGTCGCCCTGGTAGACCGACGAGGAGAAGATGCTCGCCGGGCTGTCGACGAAGGCGGCGTTGGTCTTGGTCCTGTACTGGCGCGCGGTGTCCAGGTAGGCGTCCCAGGTCGGCCAGAGCTTCGCGACCTCGGCCCGGTCGGTGGGCAGCCCGGCCTGCTGGAAGAGGTCCTTGCGGTAGCACATCGCCTGCGGGCCGGCGTCCGTGCCGAGGCCGACGGTGACGCCGTCCTCGTTCGAGGCCTGGCCCCACTTCCAGTCGTAGAAGTTGCCCTTGAGCTCGTCGGCGTTGTCCTCCTTGCTCCAGTCGACGAACGCGTCGGCGTGGTTGGTGACGACGTCGGCGATGAAGCCGATCTCGAGCGCCTGGACGTCGTCGAGCCCTGAGCCTGCGGCCAGCCGGGTCTGCAGCGACTTGTAGTACGCCGCCGACTGCGCCACGTTGTTCTGCTTGATCGTGACGTTGGGGTGGAGCTTCATGTACTCGTCGTAGAGACCGGCGTTGTCGAAGTCCATCGTCCCGAAGGTGCCGACCGTCAGCGTGACCTTGGCGTCGGGATCGGCCGCGGCGGAACCGCCGCCGCTGTCGTCCGACCCGCCGCAGCCCGCCGTCAGCAGGGCCACGGCGAGGGCCGCGCCGACGGCCGCCGTCGTCCGCGACCGGGTCCGGGCGCGCGTGTGCAGAAGCATCTGACCTCCTCGTCATCCGCCGGCACCCGCCTGCTCGACCTCGTCGTCGGCGGGGTGTGAGAACGCTCTCACGGCGTGCCGCAGAGAGTGGCGTGGGCCACAGCCGGCTGTCAAGTAACGGTCAGGTAACGCAGAAGGGCTGTGCGAGAGCGCTCCCACACGGCATCATGGCGGCAGCCACCCCCGAGCACAGGAGCCCGATGACCGAGACCGGCACGCGGCCGTCGTCACCGACGCTGGACGAGGTGGCCGTGCGGGCGGGGGTCTCGCGCGCCACCGTCAGCAGGGTCATCAACGACTCCCCGCGGGTCAGCCCCGAGGCCCGGGAGGCGGTGCTGTCGGCCGTCGCCCAGCTCCGCTACGTGCCGAACCGGATGGCCCGCAGCCTGGTGACCCGGCGCACCGACACGGTCGCCCTGGTGCTCTCCGAGCCCGACACCCGGCTGTTCTCCGACCCGTTCTTCGCCCGCATCGTCCGCGGGCTGTCCGCCTCGCTGGCGCAGACCGACATCAACCTCGTCCTGCTGACCGCCGGCGACGCCGGGGAGCAGGAGAAGGTCGGGCGGTTCGTGCGCCAGGGCCACGTCGACGGCGTCATCCTGATGTCGCTGCACAGCGACGACCTGCTGCCCGACGTGCTGGCCGAGGCCGGGGTGCCGCTGGTGCTGTGCGGCCGCCCGCTCGACGACCGGCCGGTCAGCTACGTCGACGCCGACAACCTCGGTGGCGCCCGGATGGCCACCGAGCACCTGCTCGGGCTCGGTCGCCGCCGCGTCGTCACCATCGCCGGGCGCGCCGACATGGTCGCCGGGCGCGACCGGCTGACCGGCTGGCGGGAGGTGCTCACCGGCGCGGGTCTGGAGGCCGGTGCCGAGCTGGTGGCCGAGGGGGACTTCACCGAGGCCGGCGGGGCCCGGGCGATGGAGCAGCTGCTCGCGCGGGTGCCCGACCTCGACGCGGTGTTCGCCGCGTCGGACCCCATGGCCGTGGGTGCGCTGCGGGTGCTGCGGGCCGCGGGGCGCCGGGTGCCCGAGGACGTCGCCGTCGTGGGCTTCGACGACGCGGACGTCGCGCAGACCTGCGACCCGCCGCTGACCACCGTGGCCCAGCCGCTGGCCGACATGACCCAGGAGATGACCGAGCTGCTGCTCCGCCAGGTCGACCAGACCACCGAGACGGTGGAGCGCCGGGTCTGCCCCACGCACCTGGTCCGCCGGGGCACCGCCTAGCCGTCTGACCTGCGGTTCCCACCTCGTGGGCGCCGATCCCGGCTCGAAACGCGCCGGACACACGCCGGCTCTAGGTTCGTCGCATGGCGGACCTGTTCGACGGCTACCCGCTCGGCCGGCAGTGGGACGAGATGTTCGCTGCCCCGGGCGAGGCGCGGCCGCCGTACACCGGGTTGTTCGGCTCGCTGCAGCCGATGTCGGGCGAGGAGCTCGCGGCCCGCGCCGACGTGCTCAGCCAGACCTACCGCGACGCCGGGGTGACCTTCGCGCACGCCGGTGAGGAGCAGCCGTTCCCGCTGGACATCGTGCCGCGGGTGATCGGCGCCGACGAGTGGTCGGTCATCGAGCGCGGCGTGGCCCAGCGGGTGCACGCGCTGGAGGCCTTCCTGGCCGACGTCTACGGCGCCGGGCAGGTGTTCGCCGACGGGGTGGTGCCGCGCAGCGTGGTCACCACCAGCGCGCACTTCCACCGGGCCGCGCACGGGGTGGTGCCGCCCAACGGCGTCCGGGTGCACGTCTCGGGCATCGACCTGGTGCGCGACGAGGCCGGCGACTTCCGGGTGCTCGAGGACAACCTGCGCTCGCCGTCCGGGGTCAGCTACGTGATCACCAACCGGGCGGCGATGAGCCAGGTGCTGCCTGAGCTGTTCGCCGACCACCGGGTCCAGCCGGTGAGCGACTACCCGAGCCGGCTGCTGGCCGCGCTCAAGGCCTCCGCCCCGGCGGGCGTCAGCGACCCGACGGTCGTGCTGCTCACCCCCGGCGTCTACAACTCGGCGTACTTCGAGCACGCGCTGCTCGCCCGGCAGATGGGCGTCGAGCTGGTCGAGGGCCGCGACCTGGTGTGCAGCGGTGGTCAGGTCAGCATGCGGACGACGGACGGCCAGCAGCGCGTCGACGTCATCTACCGCCGCATCGACGACGAGTTCCTCGACCCGGTGCACTTCCGGTCGGACTCGGTGATCGGCTGCGCCGGCGTGCTCAACGCCGCCCGTGCCGGCCGGGTCACGATCGCCAACGCGGTCGGCAACGGCGTCGCCGACGACAAGCTGCTCTACACCTGGGTGCCCGACCTGATCCGGTACTACCTCGCGGAGGAGCCGGTGCTGCAGAACGCCGAGACGCACCGGCTGGACGAGCCGGGCACCGTGGAGTGGGTGCTCGCCCACCTCGACGAGCTGGTGCTCAAGCCGGTCGACGGCTCCGGTGGCAAGGGGATCGTCATCGGCCCGCGCGCCGACGAGCGGACGCTCACCGAGCTCGCCGGGAAGGTCCGCGCCGCGCCGCGGGACTGGATCGCGCAGAAGCCGATCGGGCTGTCGACGTCGCCGACGCTGATCAACGGCCGCATCGCGCCGCGGCACGTCGACCTGCGGCCGTTCGCGGTCAACGACGGCTCCGACGTGTGGGTGCTGCCCGGCGGGCTGACCCGGGTCGCGCTGCCCGAGGGGGAGCTGGTGGTCAACTCCAGCCAGGGCGGCGGCTCCAAGGACACCTGGGTGATCACCCCGCCCCGGCCGGCCGCCGACGCCGAGCCCGCGCCCGACGTCACCCGGATCGAGTTCACCACCGCCGACCTGCCCGCCGAGGCCCCGGTGCAGGACCCCGGCCCGCCCAACGACGCGGCGCTCGCCCAGAGCCAGCAGCAGCAGCAAGCGGGTGCTCCGTGCTGAGCCGGATCGCGGAGTCGCTGTTCTGGATCGGGCGGTACGTCGAGCGCGCCGACGACACCGCCCGGATCCTCGACGTGCACACCCAGCGGCTGGTCGAGGACCCGTGGATCGACGAGCGCCGGGCCTGCGCGAACCTGCTGGCGCTGATGGGCATGCCCTGCCTGGACAGCGAGGCCGACACCGAGCGGGTGCTGGCCACGCTGGCGTTCGACCGCAGCAGCCCCAGCTCGATCGTCGGCGCGCTGTCGGCGGCCCGGGAGAACGCACGGGGCGCCCGCGAGGTGCTGTCGGCGGAGATCTGGGAGTCGCTCAACGTCACCCACAACGCGCTGCCGCAGCAGCGCACGATGGCCCGCCGGTACGGACCGCACTCGCTGTTCCGGTTCGTCCGCGAGCGGTCGGCGATGGTCTTCGGGCTGGCCGACGCCACGATGAGCCGCGACGAGAGCTGGCTGTTCCTCATCCTCGGCCGCTCGCTGGAGCGGGTGGACATGACCTCGCGGATGCTGTCGACCCGGGTGCTGGCGGGGGAGTCCGCGCCGTCCTGGACGCTGGTGCTCCGCTCCACCGGCGCCTACGAGCCCTACCTGCGCACCTACCGGGGCGCGGTGAACTCCAGCCGGGCCGCGGAGTTCCTGCTGCTGGACCGGCTGTTCCCGCGGTCGGTGTTCGCCGCGCTCGAGCAGGCCGAGGGGTGCCTGGCGGAGCTCGAGCGGGCGAACGTCCGCGAGGGGCACCGGATCGGCGTCGCCGGCGAGGCGCACCGCATCGTCGGGCGGGCCCGCACGATGCTGGAGTTCATGCAGACCGACGAGATCCTGGCCAAGCTGCCCGCGCGGCTCGACGAGCTGCAGCGCACCTGCTCGGCGGCCAGCGAGGCGGTCACCGACCGGTTCTTCACCGAGCAGGCGCCCCAGGTGTGGGCGTCCGAGAGCGTGGTGTGACCCGGTGCCCCAGTCGCAGACCCAGGTCCAGCTGACGCCCGCCCAGACCGCGCACCGCGACCGCTGGCGGCTGCAGGTCGTGCACCGCAGCGCCTTCCGCTACGGCGGCCCGGTGCGCTCGTCGTACAACGAGGCGCGGATGACGCCGGAGAACAGCTCCCGGCAGACGACGCTGCGCTCGCGGGTGGAGATCGAGCCGGCCGCGGCCGTGCTCGCCTACCGCGACTACTGGGGGTCGACGGTCACCGCGTTCGACCTGCAGAGCCCGCACACCGAGCTGGTGGTCACCGCGACCTCGGTGGTCGAGGCCGGCCCCGAGCAGCCCGCGGCCGACCCGGTCGGCTGGGCGGAGCTCGCCGGCCGCCCGGTGCTCGACCGGTTCGGCGAGCTGCTCACCGCGACCCGGCTCACCGCGCTGGACGACGCGGTGGTGGCCGAGGCCCGCGCGCTGGTCGCCGGCGCCGACCCGCGCGAGGCCGGGCACCGGGTGTGCCGGTTCGTGCACGAGCGGATGGAGTACCTGTCCGGCTCGACCACGGTGACGACGAACGCGATGGAGGCGTGGACCGCGGGCCGCGGCGTCTGCCAGGACATCTCGCACGTGTCGGTCGGGCTGCTGCGGGCGCTCGGCCTGCCCGCCCGGTACGTCTCCGGCTACCTGCACCCGCGGCCCGACGCGGCGATCGGGCAGACGGTCACCGGGGAGAGCCACGCCTGGGTGGAGTGGTGGGACGGCGCCTGGTCCGGCCACGACCCGACCAACGCGATCGGGATCGGCCCGCGGCACGTCACGCTCGGCCGCGGCCGCGACTACAAGGACGTCACCCCGCTCAAGGGGATCTTCTCCGGCCCGAGGAGCGAGGGGTCCACGGTCACCGTCGAGGTGACCCGGCTCGCCTAGTCGTCGCTACGCCTGGTCCGGCAGCAGGTTGCGGGCCGGGACGCCGGCCGCCTCGGCGGCGGGCGTCATCGGCGGCAGGTGCGCGGTGCGGGCCGGCACCCGCCCCCGCCACCACTCCGGCTGGCGGGTGAGCCAGGCGTCGCCGAGGTCGGTGAGCCGGCCGTCGCTGTGCAGCCACCCGCCGCCGGTCGTGCCCTGCACCGCGCCGGCCATCAGCAGGAGCTTGGTGGCCACCCGGTGCCGGCGGTGCGCCGGCGCCACGTAGACCTGCTCGACCAGCCCGCTGGACCGGGACCAGCGGACGGCACCGGACTGCGCACCCCACTCGACGCCCAGCGCCGGGACCGCGGCGGGCCCCACGACCGCGCCGTCGTCGAGGTCGGCGGTGGAGAACACCACCAGGTCGACCCGGTCGCCGTCCTGCAGGGGCGTCAGCACCGCCCACAGGTGCGGCGCCCCGGCCGTGACGTCCTGGCTCGTCACCACCCGGGACGGCGCGGCGCCCCAGGCGGGGGCGTGCGCCTCGAACTGCCAGCCGGCCGGCCGCGCGGGCGGCCCCGGCAGCTCGAGCACGGTGCCGTCGGGGAAGGCGTCGCCGGCGACCCCGACCAGGACCGCCGTGCCGTCCGGGCCGCGGTGGCGGGCGCACCAGAAGCCCGCCACCGCGGCTGGGGTGCCGGCCGTGCTCACGCCGCGCGGCGCCGGCGGACCCGCAGGAGGGCGCCGCCACCGGCGAGCACGAGCCCGCCGCCGACCGCGGCCACCGGGACGACGTCCGCGCCGGTGTAGGCCAGGCTGCGGGTGCTGCCGTCGGCGGTGGTCACGGTGAAGGCCGCCTGCGCGGTGACCCCGCTGGTCAGGCCGGTGAGCACGACCTCGTGGCTGCCCAGCTCCAGGCCGGCCGGCACGGTGAAGGTGAACGTGGCGACGCCGTTCGCGTCGGCCTCAACGGTGCCCAGGTCGACCGGGGTCGAGTGGAGCACGCCGTGCACCTGCTCGTGCGGCTGGAAGCCCGACAGCGAGATCGTCTGCGCCTTGCCGGCCACGACGGACGCCTTGCCGGCGCCCAGCGGAACGGCCGCCGCGGTCGGCGACGCCGGCGCGGGGGCGGACGTGGTGGGCGCGGCCGGGGTGGGCGCGGGAGCGGGCGTGGGTGCCGGCGTGGTGGGCGGCGGGGTGAGGACCGGGCCGGTCGCGCCGCCGACCTCCAGCGGGACCACCGCGTCGCGCTGGGCGAGGGTCGTGGCGGCAGCCACGGTCAGCGTCCGCGGCGCGGGGTCGAAGGCGGTGCCGCCCGGGCCGGAGGTCTGCACGACGGTGTAGTCGCCGGGCAGGTAGGTGCCCGGGAAGGGCGCCTTCCCCTGCGCGTCGGTGGTCGCGGTGACCGTGCGGTCGCCGTTGCTGCAGTCGCCCGCGCCGACCGGGACGGTGCACAGCGTGAACCCGGCGCCGCTCAGCGACCCGGTGCCGCTCAGCGCGACGCCCAGGGTGCGGTAGCCCCCGTGCACGGTCAGCGCGACCGTCGAGCTCGCCGTCCCGGCGGGCCCGCTGGCACCGGTCACGAGAGCGCCCGGAGCGACGAGGGCCCGGCCCGCGGGGACGCCGATGACCTGCAGGGTGACCGTCGCGTCGGCCGGCAGCGCCGCGAAGGCGCCCATCGGGGTGCTGGCCGTCGGCAGCGGCCAGCCGGCGTCGGGGAGGCACCCGAACATGGTCACGGCGCAGGTGCCGGCCTGGTCCCCGGACGCGGTGTGCGCGGTGACGCGCACGGTGACGCCGTCCGTGCTGACCGAGGCGCCGGCCGGGACGCCGTCGGCGGCCGTCACGGACAGCCCCAGCTTCCCGGTGCCGAAGTAGCCGCCCGACGCGGCGGCGGTGGTCGGCGACGTGGCGGCGTCGAGGGGCGTCGTCGGGGTCAGCTGCCCCGGTGCCGGCGTGAGCAGGGGCGGCGGTGCGGGGGTCGTCGTGGTCGGGCCCGCTGCCCCGGTCGGCGTCGGGTCCGGCGTCCCGTCCTCCACGGCCAGCGCCGCGGGGGCGAGCGCCCCGGCCGTCGCCAGCAGGCCGAGCGTGAGGGCGGCGGTGGAGACGGTGGGCCTGCCGAGGCCGGTCATCGTGGAGCGCGTCATCTCGAGACCCATTCGTGGAGATCCGCCGACGATCGGCGTGATTCGGTGCAGACAGTGACGTCGATGTCAGCTGCGAAGTCGCTGGTACTCAGCGTGTCGTGCCGAACGGAACGAGAAGGTCCACCTTCCGGGACGGCTGGGGCGGATGTGACGGGTGGGGCGCCGGGACGGTCAGTCGGGGGTGGGCACCAGCAGGCGGGCCGGGACGCCGACAGCGGCGGCCGGTGGGGTCATCGGGCGCACCCGCGCGGTGCGCTCGGCGACCCGGGCGCGCCGCCAGCCGGCGCCGGCGGCGTCCACCCAGGCCTGGCCGAGGTCGGTCCGCCGGCCGTCGCCGTGCAGCGCGGGCCAGCCCTGGCCGACCCGCACGCCGGCCGCGGTCAGCAGCAGCACGCCCGCGACGCCCCGGCGGCGGGCGGTCGGTGCCACGTACACCTGCTCGACCAGCCCGGTCGCCGGCCGCCAGCGCACCGCGGCCACCTGGTTCGACCAGGCCAGGCCCAGTGCGGCGAAGGCCGCGGGGTCCAGCACGTCCCCGTGCGCGCGGCCGGGTACCGAGAACGCGACCAGGTCGACCACGCCGGACGCGCCGGCGGGCAGCAGGACGGTCCACAGCAGCGGGACGTCCGGCGCCACCCGCCGGGCGACGACCACCCGGTGCGGAGGGCGGCCGGGTCCGGGTCCCGAGGCCTCGAGCAGCCAGCGGGCCGGCCGGGCGGGCGGCCCGGGGAGGTCGACCACCGCCGCGTCGGGGAAGTCGTCGCCGGAGACGCCGACGAGGACCTGCCCGCCCGGCGTCCGGTGCCGCGCGTACCAGATCGCGGCGTCGCCGGTGGGCCGTGCGGAGGTCACGCGTCGAGCTCGCGCCGCCGGCGGCGCAGCCAGAGCAGCAGCACGGCGAAGAGCGCGACCAGGCCGCCGAAGGCGTAGACCAGGCCGGGGTCGCCGAGGAGCCCGGCGGGTCCCTCGGCGGCGACCGGCCGCACCCGGGTGCCGGCGTCGTCACCTCCGGCGGCAGGTGCCGCGGCGACCGGCGACGGGGTGCCGGCCGTGGTCGCACCGGCGGCCGAGGTCGCACCGGCGGGCGAGGTGGCACCGGCAGGCGTGCCGGCCGTCCCGCCGGACCGCGGCGTCGACGCGCCGCCCGCAGCCGCCCGGGCGGGCGCGGGCGAGCCGGTCGCCGGGGCGGTGGACGGCGCGGGCGTGGCAGCGCCGGTGGGCGGTACCGGCGCCGTCGCGGCGGGCACGACGGCTCCCACCGGGACGGCCGGGCTGCCCCCGGTCGCCGGAGCCGGGGCGGACGCCGGCGGGCCGGCGGGGGGAGCGGAGGCGGTGCTGGCCGGCTCGACGTTGTGCGGGTCGCCGGTCGGCCAGTTGGTGAAGGCCACGCCCTGCAGTGCGCCCGGGGTGCCGTCGGACTCCGCGGGCGCCGCGACCACGGACACGGTCGCCGATCGCAGGGCGTGCGGCGGCAGGTCGTAGCCCGCGGGCGCGGTGAGCTGGGTGACCCGGTAGCGGTGCCCGTCCACCACGGTCACCGGTCCCTGGACGGTCATCGAGCCCGTCTCCTCCGGCTCGCCCCAGATCGGGAAGTGCACCTCGTGGTCGGCGGTGCAGGTGCCCCAGTCGTCGGTGGTGCAGATGCCGGCGGAGGAGCCGTCCGCCAGGTCGGTGACCTCGAACCGGGCGCCGGTCAGCTCGGGGTCCGCACCGTCGGGGGCCGGGACGCGCAGCCCGACGTCGAGCCCCGGGCCCTTCCCCATGCCGTAGTCGACGGCCGCGACGGCCTGCTCGCCGGTGCCGGGGACCGCGTACCGGGTGAACGCCTCCGGGAACCAGGCGTCCTGCCCGGTGCCGTCGTCGGCGGTGGCCGGGCTGCGGGGGCCGTCGTCGGCGGCGGACGCCGCCGGGACGGTGGCCCCACCGGCGGCCACCACCCCCAGGGCGACCACCGCGGTGCGGGGCGCGGTGCGCCGGGGGCGCGTGGGGCGGGAGCGGACGGACATCGCGGCCTCTTCGTCAACAGACGCCCGCAACCGGGCGTGATCGCCGCAGATGATGGGGTCCGCCCGGCCGCGGCCGGGCCGCCGACACGCACGCTGGGACGCTGGGGGAGGATGGGGCGCGATGGAACTCGCGAGTCGCCGATGAGCGCCCCGGTGAACCTGGTCAACCTCGAGCGGGTGTCCAAGGCGCACGGCACCACCGTCATCCTCGACGACGTCTCGCTCGGCATCGCCGCCGGCGAGCGGATCGGCGTCGTCGGGCGCAACGGCGGCGGGAAGTCGACGCTGCTGCGGGTGCTCACCGGCGCCGACGAGCCCGACTCCGGCCGGGTCACCCGCCGCGGCGACCTGGCGATGGGCGTGCTGGACCAGTCGGGCACGCTGCCGCCGGGCACCACGGTGCGCGACGTCGTCCTGCCCGCCTCGCGGTTCGCCCACGAGCACGAGTGGGCCGCCGACGCGGGAGTCCGCTCGGTGCTCACCGGCCTGGAGCTGGACCGGCTCGGGCTGGACTCGCCGGTCGCGCCGATGTCCGGCGGCGAGCGGCGCCGCGTCGCGCTGGCCGCGCAGCTGATCCGGCCGCTGGACCTGCTGGTGCTCGACGAGCCCACCAACCACCTCGACGTCGAGGGCGTCGCGTGGCTGGCCGGGTACGTGAAGGCGCGCACCGGCGGGCTGATCGTCGTCACCCACGACCGCTGGTTCCTCGACGAGGTCTCCACCACCACGTGGGAGGTCGCCGACGGCTCGGTGCACGCCTACGAGGGCGGCTACTCCGCGTACACGCTGGCGCGCGCCGAGCGCGCGCGGATCGCGAACGTCACCGAGGAGCGCCGGCTCAACCTGGTGCGCAAGGAGCTGGCCTGGCTGCGCCGTGGCCCGCCGGCCCGCACCAGCAAGCCCAAGTTCCGGATCGAGGCCGCGCAGGCGCTGATCGCCGACGAGCCCCCGGCCCGGGACACGATGGCGCTGGCCGGCTTCGCCGCCCGCCGGCTGGGCAAGACGGTCTACGACGTCGAGGACGTCACCTTCACCGTCAGCGGACGGGGCCCGGTCGACGACGCCGACGACCCGGCCGGTCCCGCCGACCCGTCGCTGACCGGTGAGCGGACGCTGTTCCGCGACCTCACCTGGCACGTCGGCCCGGGCGACCGGATCGGCATCGTCGGGGTCAACGGCGCGGGCAAGACGTCGCTGCTGAAGATGCTGGTCGGGGAGACCCCGCCGGACTCCGGCCGGATCGTGGTGGGGCAGACGGTGTCGGCGGCGTACCTGTCGCAGCACGTCACCGAGCTGGACTCGAAGCAGCGGGTGCTCGAGGCGGTGCAGGACGTCGCCCGCATCGCCCGGATCGGCAACCAGGAGATCTCGGCGTCCACGCTGGCCGAGCGCTTCGGCTTCGCCGCCAACCGCCAGTGGACGCCGGTCGGTGACCTGTCCGGCGGTGAGCGGCGGCGGCTGCAGCTGCTCCGGCTGCTGATGGGCGAGCCGAACGTGCTGATCCTCGACGAGCCGACCAACGACCTGGACATCGACACCCTCACCGCCCTGGAGGACCTGCTCGACGGGTTCGCCGGCACCGTGCTGGTGGTCAGCCACGACCGCTACTTCGTCGACCGGGTGTGCGACTCGGTGGTCGCGCTCATGGGCGACGGGTCGCTCGCCGCGCTGCCCGGCGGGGTGGAGGAGTACCTGGCCCGGCGGGCCGCCGGCGAGGCCGCGCTGCCCGGCGCCGGTGCGGTCGCGGCGCCCGGTTCCCCGGCGGCCCCCGCGGCGGCCGGCCCGAGCGCGGCGGAGGTGCGTGCGGCGCGCAAGGAGGTCTCGCGGCTGGAGCGGCGGATGCTGAAGCTCGACGCCGACGAGAAGCAGCTGCACGAGCAGCTGGCCGAGGCCGCGGCCGACTACACGAAGGCCGCCGAGCTCGACGCCCGGCTGCGCGCGGTGCAGGCGGAGAAGGAGCAGGTCGAGTCCGAGTGGCTCGAGGCGGCGGAGGTCGCCGAGGGCTGACGCCACGGTGCCCTGCCCACCGAGGGGTGGGCAGGGCACCGGCGTCCGGCGGGCAGGGGGTCAGGCTCCCCGGCGGGCGCGGCCGATCATCACCAGCCCGACGACGGCCGCCGGGACGGCGCCGAGCAGGGCGAACGCGGCGTGCGGCAGCGGTGCGAACGAGATCGCCGCGGACAGCCCGAGGGCGGCGACGGCGGGGGCGAGCAGCCACCAGCCGGTGACGCCGGCCCGGGCGAGGCCCGCGTAGCCGACCAGCGGACCCAGCAGCCCGAAGAGCGTCACCGTGCCCACGACCGCCATGCCGGCCGAGCCCTGCACCGCGCCGAACAGGTCGACGGCGTCCGCCAGCGGCAGCTCCCGGCCGATCGCGCCGGTCCAGAAGTCGCTCAGCACCAGCCCCGAGACGGTGACCAGGCCCAGCGCCGTGAGCAGCGTGCCGACGACCGTGGTGAGCCGGCCGCGGGCGCCGCGCAGCAGGACGGGGACGGCCAGCCAGGCCAGCGCGGTGAGCAGGTTGCCGTAGTGCAGCAGCAGCGCCGACAGCGCCGTCCGGCCCTCGTCGCGGGCCAGCGAGACGATGTAGTCGGCGTCCGCCATGGAGTCCTGCGGCGGGGAGGTGGCCATGCCGGCCACGTACAGCAGCTGGCCGGCGATCAGCGCGCCGCCGGCGATCGGCAACAGCAGCGACGCGGTGCTGCGGGCGGGGCGGGGATCGGTCGTCGGGTCAGGGACGAGCACGTCGGTGGTCATGGCGGCAACGCTAGGAACGGGCGGCTGACCTGGGCGTCCGTCGTGGCGCACCGACCTGGGTCCGCCGTGCGGGGGAGCCCGGGTCCGGTGCGGGTCCGTCGCGGGAGGGATGCCCGGCCGGTGCTGCGGCCCCTACCGTGCTCCGCATGCCCCGGTGGTCCGCCCCGCAGCTCGCCCGCCGCCTGTCCTGGCCGGCCGTCGGGGCGCTGCTGGGGACCATGTCGCTGCTCGAGTGGGTGATCGAGGGCGTCTCCCGCTACCAGGCGGCCATCGCGCTGCCCGGCGCCGTCATCGGCCTGCTGCTGGCCGCGTGCCCCCGGTGGCCCGCGGCCACCGCGCTGGTGGGCTCGCTGACCGTGCTCGGCAACCTGCTGGCCGGCGCGCCCGGCCCCGGCGGTGCGCAGCTGATCGGGATGGGGCTGCTGATCGGCCACGCGGTCGCCGTGCTGCCCCCGCGCCGCGGGCCGGCCGTCGCGGCGGCCGCCGCCGGGACGGCCACCGTGATCGGCGCGACGTTCGCGCCGTCGCCCTGGGAGTCGGTGTTCTACCTGCTCGTCTTCGGTGCGGCGAGCGGGGTGGGCGCGCTGGTGGCCCAGTCCCGCCGGCGGGCGCAGGAGCTGCAGGTGCTCGCCGCCCGGCTCGCCGAGCAGCAGGAGGCCGTCGCCGCCGCGGCGACCACGGCGGAGCGGGCCCGCATCGCCCGCGAGGTGCACGACTCGGTCGCCCACGCGGTGAGCGTGATGGTGCTGCAGATGGGCGGCCTGCGCCGGCTGCTGCCCGACCACCCCGAGGCGCAGGAGGTGCTCCGCGGCCTGGAGCGGCTGGGCCGCGACTCGGTCGACGAGATGCGCCGGGTGGTCGGCATCCTGCGCGAGCAGCCGGACGGCGAGCCCGCCCCGCTGCCGTCGCTGTCCCGGCTGGACGCCGTGCTCGGCGAGCTGCGCGCCGGCGGGATGCCGCTGGAGCTGGTGGTCACCGGGACGCCGGTCGTGCTGCCGCAGCTGCTGGACGTGTCCGCGGTGCGGGTGGTGCAGGAGGCGCTGTCCAACGTGGTCCGGCACGCCGGGGCGGCGGCCACCACCGTCGCGGTCGCCTACGGCCCGGGCCAGGTGGCGGTGACGGTGACCGACGACGGGCGGCCGCGGGTGAGCGTGTCCCCGTCGGCAGGTCCGGGCGGGCACGGCCAGCTGCACATGCGCGAGCGGGTGGCGGTGGTCGGCGGGCGGCTCGAGGTGGGGCCGGTCCGGGGCGGCGGCTACCGGGTGCGCGCGGTGTTCCCGCTGCCGGCCGGCGACCGGGTGCGGGCCGTGGAGGTGGCCTCGTGACCATCCGGGAGGTGCTGGTCGACGACCAGGCGATGGTGCGCACCGGGCTGCGGATGGTGCTCGCCGCCGAGCCCGACATCGAGGTGGTGGGGGAGGCCGCGGACGGGGCCGAGGGCGTGCGCGTGGTCACCGACCGCCGTCCGGACGTCGTCCTGCTCGACGTCCGCATGCCCGGGATGGACGGGCTGGAGGCGGCCCGCCGGGTCCTCGGCGCCGGGCTGCCGACGCGCGTGGTGGTGCTCACGACCTTCGACGAGGACGAGTACGTCGCCGCCGCCCTGCGGGCCGGGGTGAGCGGGTTCCTGCTGAAGGTCGCCCCGCCGGAGGACCTGGTGGCGGCGGTGCGGACGGTCGCGGCCGGGCAGGGCCTGCTGGACCCCGCGGTCACGCTGCGGGTGATCGAGCAGTTCGCCGCCGCCCCGGTTCCGGACCCGGGGCGGGCGGCCGCCCTGGCCGGGCTGACCGAGCGCGAGACCGACGTGCTGGCCCTGGTCGCGGCGGGGCTGTCGAACGCGGAGATCGCCGGCCGGCTGTACCTGGGGGAGGCCACCGTGAAGACCCACGTCAGCCGGGTGCTGCTCAAGCTCGGGCTGCGCGACCGGGTGCAGGCGGTGGCGTTCGCCTACGAGAGCGGGCTGGTCACCCCGGGAGGTCGCTGACCGCGCCGCCGACCCGGGCGGCGCGCTCGTCGTGGTGGATGCGCTGCTGGTAGGCGAGCAGGTCGGCCAGCTGCACCCGGCGGTGCCGGCGCGGCTGGTCGAACGGGATCACCCCGGAGTCCAGCAGCCGGACCAGCGTCGGCCGGCTGACCCCGAGCAGGTCGGCCGCCTCCTGGGTGGACAGCGTCGGCTCGTGGCAGGCGAGCGTCACCGGCCGGCCCTCCGCCAGCGCCGCCGCCGCCAGCCGCAGCACCTCGCCCAGCGGCTCCGGCAGGTCCGCGGGCAGCCCGCCCTCCCCGGCGGCCAGCGCCCGCAGCCGGGCGGCGTCGGCGGGGTCCGCCGGCGGGTGCACCGTGTGCTCTCCCGTGAGACCGTTCGGCATGCGCTGATGGTAGGCGCATCGGCCGCAAATCGAACAAATCGAAAATCCCGGGTAGAGTGGCACCACCGCCACGCCGCCCCGTCGATCCCCGGGAGACCCGTGACCGCACTGCTGCTCCTCCACCTGCTGGCCGCCGTCCTGGCGCCACTCCTCGTGCGGTGGTGGGGCAGGGCTGCGTTCGGCGTGCTGGCGCTCGTCCCGGCAGCGGCGTTCGCCTGGCTGGTCGGCCGGCTGGGCACCGTCACCGGCGGGGGCGAGGTGCGGGAGACCACCTCCTGGGTGCCCTCGCTCGACCTCACCCTCAGCTTCCGGCTGGACGCGCTCTCCCTCACGCTCGCCGCGCTGGTCACCGGCGTGGGCGCGCTGGTGCTGCTCTACTGCACCCGGTACGTCGAGCCCGGCGCCGAGGGCACCGGCCGGCTGGCCGGCAACCTCACCGGGTTCGCCGGCGCGATGCTCGGCCTGGTCGTGGCCGACGACCTGCTCCTGCTCTACGTGTTCTGGGAGCTCACCACCGTGCTGAGCTTCCTGCTCATCGGCGGGAACGGCAGCCGGCTCGCCGCCCGCCGGGCCGCCAGCCAGGCGCTGGTGCTCACCACCTCCGGCGGGCTGGCCATGTTCGCCGGGCTGCTGCTGCTCGGCAACGCCAGCGGCACCTGGCTGCTGTCGGAGCTGGTGGCCGACCCCGGCACCGGCCCCGCCGTCACCGCAGGCACGCTGCTGGTGCTCGCCGGCGCGGTGACCAAGTCCGCGCTCGTGCCGTTCCACTTCTGGCTGCCGGCCGCGATGGAGGCGCCCACGCCGGTCAGCGCCTACCTGCACGCCGCCGCCATGGTGAAGGCCGGCGTCTACCTGGTCGCCCGGCTGGCCCCCGGCCTGTCCGACGTGCCCGGCTGGCGGCCGCTGCTGCTCGGGCTGGGGCTGGCCACCATGCTCGTCGGCGGCTGGCGCGCCCTGCGGCAGACCGACCTCAAGCTGCTGCTGGCCTTCGGCACGGTCAGCCAGCTGGGCTTCCTGCTGGTGCTCGTCGGCGCGGGCAGCCGGGAGCTGGCCGCCGCGGGCCTGGCGATGACCGTGGCGCACGCGCTGTTCAAGTCCACCCTGTTCCTCAGCGTCGGGGTCGTCGACCACGCCACCGGCACCCGCGACCTCCGGCGGCTCTCCGGCCTCGGCCGGCAGCTGCCGGTGCTCGCCACCGCGGCCACCCTGGCCGCCGCGTCGATGGCCGGCCTGCCGCCGCTGCTGGGGTTCGTCGGCAAGGAGGCGGCGTTCACCGCGCTGTGGGAGGGCGGCCTGCCCGACCGCACCGCGGCCGCCCTGGAGCTCGCCGGGCTGGTGCTCGGCTCGGTGCTCACCGCGGCCTACAGCGCCCGGTTCCTGTGGGGGGCGTTCGCCCGCAAGCCCGGCGTCGAGCCGGTCGCCGACCTGCACCGCCCCGGCCCGCTGCTCCTCACCGCGCCGGTGCTGCTGGCGCTCACCGGGCTGGCCGCCGGGCCGCTCAGCCCGCAGCTGGACGAGCTGGTCACCCGGTACGCCGACACCCTGCCGCTGCGCGCCCCCGAGGCCGAGCACCTGGGGCTGTGGCACGGCTGGCAGCCGGCGCTGGCGCTGTCGGCGGTCAGCCTGCTCGGCGGCCTGGCGCTGTTCGCCGTCCGGGGGCCGTTCGGCCGGCTGCAGCAGCGGCTGGCCGTCGGGTCGTCGGCCGACGAGGGCTACTGGAACGTCGTCCAGGGGCTGGACCGGCTGGCCGTCGCGGTCACCGGGACCACCCAGCGCGGGTCGCTGCCGGCCTACCTCGGCACCATCCTCGTCGTCGTGCTCGCGCTGCCGGGCACCGTGCTGCTCACCCGCGCGCCCTGGCCCGACGAGTGGCGGGCCTGGGACACCCCGGTCCAGGCGCTGGTCGGCGCGGTCGTGGTCATCGCCGCGGTGCTCGCGCTGCGGATCCGGCAGCGGCTGTCGGCGGTGCTCGTCGTCGGCGTCACCGGCTACGGTGTCGCCGTCCTGTTCGCGCTGCAGGGGGCGCCGGACCTCGCGCTCACCCAGTTCCTGGTCGAGACGCTCACCCTGGTCACCTTCGTGCTGGTGCTGCGCAAGCTGCCCAAGGACATCGCCGAGCGGCACCGCCCCCGCGAGCGCGCCGCCCGCGGGGTGATCGCGGTGGCCGTCGGCGCGCTGATGGGCGCGGTCGGCGCGGTGGCCCTCGCCGCGCGGACGGCGACCCCCGTCTCCACCGGCTTCCCGGCCGAGGCCTACCGCTACGGCGGCGGGCAGAACGTCGTCAACGTGACCCTGGTCGACATCCGCGCCTGGGACACCATCGGCGAGATCTCCCTGCTGGTCGTCGCCGCCACCGGCGTGGCCAGCCTGGTCTTCCTCCGCCGCCGTCCCGGCGGGGTCGAGCGGGCCGACGCCGGCCGGCTGGCCGGCAGCGCGGCCCGCCGCGGCCGCCGGGCGCCGCGGCGGCGCTGGCTCAGCGCCAGCGCCACGCTGGACCCGCTGCGCCGGTCGGTGGTGCTCGAGGTGATCACCCGGCTGCTGTTCCACCCGATCCTGGTGTTCTCGGTGTTCCTGCTGTTCAGCGGGCACAACGAGCCCGGCGGCGGGTTCGCCGGCGGGCTGGTGGCCGGCCTCGCGCTGGTGCTGCGCTACCTCGCCGGCGGCCGGTACGAGCTCGGGGAGGCGGCCCGCGTCGACCCCGGCCTGCTGCTGGGTGCCGGGCTGCTGATCGCCGGCGGCACCGGGGTGGCCGGGCTGCTGGCCGGCGGCGACGTCCTGCAGTCGGCGATCTGGCGGGGCACGTTCCCGGTGCTGGGCGAGGTGAAGCTGGTGACCTCGCTGTTCTTCGACGTCGGCGTCTACCTCATCGTCGTCGGCCTGGTGCTCGACGTGCTGCGCAGCCTCGGCGCCGAGCTGGACCGCCAGGAGGAGCAGGACGCCGCCGACGGCGACGACGACACCGGCGACGAGACCGACCACGACACCGACGACGACACCGACCACGACGACCGCACGGACGACGACGCGACCGCGCCCGCGGAGGTGAGCGCCCGATGACCCCCACGATCGTGCTGCCGGTGCTGATCGGCGGGCTCTACGCCGCCGGCGTCTACCTGCTGCTGGACCGCAGCCTCACCCGGGTGCTGCTCGGGTTCCTGCTGCTGGGCAACGCCACCAACCTGCTGCTGCTGTCGACCGGCGGCGCCCGCGGCCTGGCCCCGATCCTCGGCTACGCCGAGCCCGACGAGATGAGCGACCCGCTGCCGCAGGCCCTGATCCTCACCGCCATCGTCATCACCTTCGGGATCACCGCGTTCGTGCTGGCGATGATCCACCGCTCGTGGCGGCTGTCCCGGCAGGAGAACGTGGGCACCGACGAGGAGGACCGCCGGGTCGCCGCCCGGTCGGGCACCGACGCCGACGAGCTCGACCCCGACGACCTCGCGCCGGAGGACCGGCCGGCCGGGCACGCCGACGGCCTCCGCGGGGAACCGCAGGCGCCGTCCGACGACGTCGAGCTGCCGCGGGCGGGGCTGCGGTGACCGGGGTCCTCGCCCCGCTGCCGGTCCTGCTCCCGCTGCTCGGCGCCGCGGGCACGCTGCTGGTCGGCCGGCACCCGGCCGTCCAGCGGGCGCTGTCGGTGACGGTGATCGTGGCGGTGCTCGGCGTCTCCGTCGCGCTGCTGGTGCGCGCCGACGACCTGGGCGCCACCGCGGTGTCGGTCGGCGGCTGGCCGGTGCCGCTGGGCGTGGTGCTCGTCGTCGACCGGCTGTCCGCGCTGATGCTGGTGGTCGCCTCGGCCGTCGCGCTCGGCGTGCTGCTGTTCGCCGTGGGGCAGGGCTCGGCCGATGGCTCCGAGCGGACGCCGCTGTCGGTGTTCCACCCGACCTTCCTGGTGCTGGTCGCGGGGGTGAGCAACGCCTTCCTGGCCGGCGACCTGTTCAACCTCTACGTCGGCTTCGAGATCCTGCTCATGGCCAGCTACGTGCTGCTCACCCTGGGCGGCACGGCACCGCGCATCCGCGGCGGCATCACCTACGTGGTGGTCAGCCTGACCAGCTCGCTGGTGTTCCTCGCCGGCATCGGGCTGGTCTACGCGGCCACCGGCACGGTGAACATGGCGCAGCTCGCCGTCCGGCTGGGGGAGCTGCCCGAGGGCACCCAGCTGCTGCTGCAGTCGGTGCTGCTGATCGCGTTCTGCATCAAGGCCGCGGTGTTCCCGCTGTCGGCCTGGCTGCCCGACAGCTACCCGACCGCGCCCGCCCCGGTCACCGCGGTGTTCGCCGGGCTGCTCACCAAGGTCGGCGTGTACGCGATCATCCGCACCCAGACGCTGCTGTTCCCCGGCGGCGCGCTGGACGGCGTGCTCATGTGGGCCGCGCTGGCCACGATGCTCATCGGCATCCTCGGCGCGGTCGCGCAGACCGACATCCGCCGGATCCTCTCGTTCACCCTGGTCAGCCACATCGGCTACATGGTCTTCGGCATCTCGCTGGGGACGACGGCCGGGCTGGCCGGTGCGATCTTCTACGTGGCCCACCACATCGCCATCCAGACGACGCTGTTCCTGGTCGCGGGGCTCGTCGAGCGGCAGGGCGGGTCGACCGCCGTCGACCGGCTGGGCGGCCTGGCCAAGGCGTCGCCCGTGCTGGCGGTGCTGTACTTCGTGCCGGCGATGAACCTGGCCGGCATCCCGCCGTTCTCCGGGTTCATCGGCAAGCTCGGGCTGCTGCGGGCCGGCGTCGAGGTCGGCACCGGCCCGGCGCTGGTGCTGGTGGCCGGCGGCGTGGTCACCAGCCTGCTCACCCTCCTCGCGGTCAGCCGGGTGTGGACCCGCGCCTTCTGGCGGCCCCGCTCCCAGGAGCCCGGGGCCGACACCGCGGACGCCGCGGCCGCCGACGCGGGCCCCGACGGGCCGGAGCCGGCCACCGTGCCCGCCGGGCGTGCGGCCGACGACGGGCCCACGGCCCGGCAGGCGGCGCGCAGCGCGGCGTGGGCCAGGCACACCGAGGTGGCCACCGCCGCGCACCCCGGCGCCGAGGCCGCCGAGGAGAGCGCGACCGGCACCGGCGGCCGGCCGCTGCCCCGGGTCATGGTGGCCACGACCGGGGCGATGGTCGCGCTCACCGTGGCGCTGACCGGCATCGCGGGGCCCCTCTACGGGCTGGCCACCCGGGCCGCGGCCGACCTGCAGGAGCGCACCTCCTACCTGGACGCCGTCCTCGGCGACGGGGAGCGGTCGTGAGCGCGGGCGCGCGGGCCCGGGCGGCACTGCCGCGGATCGCCTGGCCGGTGGCCATCTGGATGCTGCTGTGGGGCACCTGGTCGTGGGCCAACCTGCTGTCGGGGCTGCTGGTGGCGCTGCTGGTGATGACCGTGCTGCCGCTGCCGCCGGTGGTCGGGGGCACCCGCGTGCGGCCGCTGGCGGCGCAGCGCTTCCTCGGCCACTTCGTCACCGACCTGGTGGGCTCCGCCGCGCAGGTCGCGTGGGTGGCGGTGCGCCCGGGCGGCCCGCCGCGCGGGGCGATCCTGCGGGTGCGGCTGCGCACTGACTCCGACCTGCTGCAGACCATGGTCGCCGAGGCGACGGCGCTGGTGCCGGGCTCGCTGGTGATCGACCTGGACCGGGAGCGCTCGACGCTGTGGGTCCACCTGCTGCACGTGCGCGACGAGGACGACCTGGCCCGGCAGCGGGCCGCGGTGCTGACCACGGAGGAGCGGCTGGTGGACGCGTTCGGATCGGCCGAGGACCGGGCCGCGCTGCGGACCGAGGGGAGCCGGGCATGACCGTCGTGGGGGTGCTGGCCTACGCGATGCTGGGCGGGGGAGCGCTGCTGGCGCTGGTCCGGCTCGCGCTGGGGCCGTCGCTGCTGGACCGGGTGGTCGCGACCGACACGCTGCTGGTGGTCGTCGCGGCCGGCCTGGCGGTGCACGCGGCGTTGGCCGAGGACCCGACGGTGGTGCCGGTGCTCGTGGTGGTGTCGCTGCTGGCGTTCGTCGGCTCGGTGTCGGTGGCGCGGTACATCGGCGGCATGCCGGCCCGGCCGGACACCGTCGAGGAGGCGGGCCGGTGAGCACGGTCGCCGACGTCGTCGCCGCCGTCTTCCTGCTGGCCGGCGCGCTGCTGTGCCTGACGGCGGGGCTGGGCCTGGTGCGCTTCCCCGACGTGCTGTCGCGGATGCACGCGGGCACGAAGCCGCAGGTGCTCGGCGTGCTGCTGATCATGGTCGGTGGCGCGCTGCGGCTGCAGGGCTGGTCGAACACCTGGATGCTGCTGCTGGTCGCGGTCTTCCAGCTGCTCACCGCGCCGGTGAGCGCGCACATGGTCAGCCGGGTGGCGCACCGCCGCCGGCACGTGCGCCGCGACCTGCTGCTGGTCGACGAGGTGGGCACCGCCGACGAGCAGCCGGGCGAGGGGACGTCGGGCGACGCCCCGGCCCGCGGGTGAGGCAGAGCCGGCCCGCGGGTGAGGCAGGGCCGGCCCGCCGCACGGCGGGCCGGCCCCTCGCTCAGCCGCGCTCGGCGCGGTTGACCGCGGAGACGATCGCCCGCAGCGAGGCGGTGAGGATGTTCTCGTCGATCCCGACGCCCCACAGCACCCGCTCGCCCACGGCGCACTCGACGTAGGACGCCGCCCGGGCGTCGCCGCCGGCGGACAGCGCGTGCTCGGCGTAGTCCAGCACCCGGACGTCGACGTCCACCTGGCCCAGCGCGTCGACGAACGCCGCGATCGGGCCGTTGCCGCGGCCCTCGACGGTCACGGGTGCGCCGCGGTCGACCAGCTCGACCCTGATCTGGTCCGAGCCCCCGCCGGAGGCGTTGTGCTCGTGGCCGGTGAGCGCGAAGCGGCCCCACGGCGCGGCCGGGTCGGGCAGGTACTCGTTGGAGAACGCCGTCCACATCTGCGCGGCGGTGACCTCGCCGCCCTCGTCGTCGGTGTGCCGCTGGACGACCGCGCTGAACTCGATCTGCAGCCGCCGCGGCAGGTCCAGCTGGTTCTCGGTCTTCATGATGTAGGCGACGCCGCCCTTGCCGGACTGGCTGTTCACCCGGATCACGGCCTCGTAGCTGCGGCCGACGTCCTTGGGGTCGATCGGCAGGTAGGGCACGGCCCACGGGATCTCGTCGACGGTCTTCCCGGCGGCCGCGGCGTCGGCCTGCAGCGCCTTGAAGCCCTTGTTGATCGCGTCCTGGTGCGAGCCGGAGAAGGCGGTGTAGACCAGGTCGCCGCCGTAGGGGTGCCGCTCGTGCACGCCCAGCTGGTTGCAGTACTCGACGGTGCGGCGGATCTCGTCGATGTCGGAGAAGTCGATCTG
Source organism: Modestobacter sp. NPDC049651 (assembly GCF_040659695.1). Classification (NCBI taxonomy): domain Bacteria; kingdom Bacillati; phylum Actinomycetota; class Actinomycetes; order Geodermatophilales; family Geodermatophilaceae; genus Modestobacter; species Modestobacter sp. NPDC049651. The sequence goes on along the minus strand of NZ_JBFAOG010000015.1, from coordinate 74,761 downwards.
CGGGTCGATGCCCTGGCTGAACAGGTTCAGGCCCAGGGTGACCAGGTCGACGTTGCCGGTGCGCTCGCCGTTGCCGAACAGGCAGCCCTCGATGCGGTCCGCGCCGGCGCGGTAGCCCAGCTCGGCGGCGGCGACGGCGGTACCGCGGTCGTTGTGCGGGTGCAGGCTGAGGACGACGGCGTCCCGGCGGGCCAGGTTCCGGTGCATCCACTCGATCTGGTCGGCGTAGACGGTCGGCTCGGCCATCTCGACGGTCGCCGGCAGGTTCAGGATCGTCGGCCGGTCGACGGTCGGCTCCCACACCTCGGTGACGGCGTTGCACACCTCGACGGCGAACTCCAGCTCGGTGCCGGTGAACGACTCGGGGGAGTACTCGAACCGGATGTCGGTCCCGGGCATCTGCTCGGCCATCTTGCGGACCAGCCGGGCGCCGTGGACGGCGATGTCGACGATGCCGGCGCGGTCGGAGCCGAACACCACCCGGCGCTGCAGCGTGGACGTCGAGTTGTACAGGTGGACGATCGCCTGCTTCGCCCCGCGCAGCGACTCGAAGGTGCGCTCGATCAGCTCGTCGCGCGACTGGGTCAGCACCTGGATGGTGACGTCGTCGGGGACCAGGTCGTCCTCGATCAGCTGGCGGACGAAGTCGTAGTCGGTCTGGCTGGCCGCCGGGAAGCCGACCTCGATCTCCTTGTAGCCCATCCGCACGAGCAGCTCGAACATGCGGCGCTTGCGCTCGGGGGTCATCGGGTCGATCAGCGCCTGGTTGCCGTCGCGCAGGTCGACCGCGCACCAGCGGGGGGCGACGGTGGTGACCCGCTCCGGCCACGTGCGGTCGGGCAGCGGGACCGGCGTGAAGGGGGCGTACTTGCCGATCGGCATCCCGGAGGGACGCTGCGGGTGGCGGGCGTGCGGGTGGTTCTCGCTCATGGGGAGGCTCTCCTGGGGCGGGCTGCCGTGCGCGGGCTGCACACAGCTCCGGTGTCGGTCAGCGGGCGCCGGGGACGCGCACGGCCACGGCAGGTCACCGCGGCGAGGGAGCCGACCTAGGAGAGGGCCTCGCCGCGGCTGATAAGCAGGAGGCTGCCGCGCACGCCGCCACCGTAGCAGCGGGACCCGCCGGGAGCAGCCCGGCCGGGCGCGTCGTCCCACGTCGTGGACGCCCGCCGGCGAGCCGCCGCGCGGCCGGCGCGTCAGAAGCCCCCGCTCCGCCGCAGCCGCAGCGGACGGCCGTCGGGGTCGTCGAACAGCCGGTAGACGGGCACGGCCCACAGCCGGGTGGCGGCCGACAGCGCCTCGGGCCGGTGCGGCCGGAGACGCCCCGGGGGGCGCGGCCCGACCTGCCCGCCGTCGTACCAGGCCTGCAGCGCCGCAGCCGACGCCTCGACGGCCGCGACGAAGTCGTCGGGGTCGAGCAGGTCGGCGTCCTCGGAGCCGTCGGGAGCCCGGTCCAGGTGCTCACGGGCCAGCTGCAGGCGCAGGTCACGGGCGAGCACCCGGGCGCCGTCGCCGTGCCCGGCCGGGTCGCGCGGCTCGCGTTCGTCGAGGGTGGTGTCCAGGACGGCGCTGGACAGCTCGCTGTCGTGGGTCCAGGACCGCCGGTTGAAGTTGTCGCTGCCCACGCTGACCCAGACGTCGTCGACCACGCAGACCTTGGCGTGCACGTAGACCGGCGTCCCCTCGTGGTTCTCCGGGTCGAACACGTGCACCCGCCCCGGGCCGGCGCGGTGCACGGTGTCCAGGGCCTGCTGGCGCCCCACGTACTGCGGCCGCTCGGAGACCGCGCCCTCCTGGTCGGGCACCCGCGGGACGACCACGACCAGGTGCAGTCCGGGGTGCTCCTGCAGCGCCGTGGCGAACAGGTCGGCCACCTCCTTCGACCACAGGTACTGGTCCTCGAGGTAGACCAGCCGGCGCGCGCGGCGGATCGCCTTGGAGTACCCGCGGGCCACCGACCGCTCGCCCTGCCGGGCGAAGTCGTAGGCCGGCGTCACCTTCGGGTAGGTGCGCAGCGTCTGCACCGTGTGCGGCCCGCACTCCGGTGGCGACGGCGGCTGCGCGGGCAGCGGGGTGGGGTCCATGTGCGACTTCCCGCGCAGGGCGAGCCACTTGTCGTGCACCCAGGCGACCGGGTTCTCCGAGTCGGGGCTGGTGGGGTCGTCCCAGCGCTCGCGGAACACGGTGTCCAGCACACCCACGGCCGGTCCGCGCAGCTGCAGCTGGACGTCGTGCCACGGCGGGGTCCTCCCGTAGGCCGAGGACATCGACTGCGGCTGCGGGTCGCCCCGGTGCCCGGCGTCGTCGCGGCGGGAGTGGCACAGGTCGATGCCGCCGGCGAAGGCGACGTCGTCCTCGGGCCGGCCGACGTGCCGCAGGACGACGAACTTCTGGTGGTGGCTGCCCATGCGGCGCACCCGCTCGTCCAGGACGACGACCCCGCCGGCCTCCTCGACCGCCTCGTCGAGGGAGGCGTTCTCCTCCTTGCTGAAGCTGAGCCCGTCCCAGTGCGACCGCCAGACGAGCCCGCGCACGACCACCCCGCGGCGGGCGGCGTCGGCGAACAGCTCGCCCACGGTCGGGCCGCCGTCCCGCAGCCGCTCGTCGGGGTCGCCGCGCCAGTCGGTGAAGAACAGGTGGTCGCCCGCCTGGAGACCCTGCACCGCCGTCACCAGCCGGTCGAAGTAGACCGCGCCGTGCACCAGCGGCTCGACCTGGTTGCCGGCCGTCCAGGCGGGGATCACGGTGTCCGGGTTGTCGCGCTCGGCGCCGGTGAGCAGCCAGTCCTCGGGGTCGGTCACGCCGTGATCCAACCGTGCCGGCGGCACCGGCGGGGCATCGGTCGCGCCGGGAACCGGGACGGGGCGTCCCACTGGGTGAGCCCGGGGGGCGGCGTGCGCGGGAGCCGCGCGGTCCCGCCGGTAACCTTGGCCCGTGGCCTTGATCGTGCAGAAGTACGGGGGTTCCTCCGTCGCGAACGCCGAGCGCGTCAAGCGCGTCGCCGAGCGGATCGTCGAGGCGAAGAAGAACGGCGACGACGTCGTGGTCGTGGTCTCCGCCATGGGCGACACCACCGACGAGCTGCTCGACCAGGCCCAGCAGATCACCGACGACCCGCCCGGCCGCGAGCTCGACATGCTGCTCACCGCCGGCGAGCGCATCTCGATGGCGCTGCTGGCGATCGCCATCTCCACGCACGGCTACGAGGCGCGGTCGTTCACCGGCTCGCAGGCCGGCGTGATCACCACGTCCAGCCACGGCAAGGCGCGGATCATCGACGTCACCCCGGGCCGGCTGCGCAGCGCGCTCGACGACGGCTCGATCGTCATCGTCGCCGGCTTCCAGGGCGTCAGCCAGGACACCAAGGACATCACCACGCTCGGCCGCGGCGGCTCCGACACCACCGCCGTCGCCGTCGCCGCGGCGCTCGACGCCGACGTCTGCGAGATCTACACCGACGTGGACGGCGTCTTCACCGCCGACCCGCGGATCGTGCCGAACGCCAAGCGGCTGGAGACGGTCACCTACGAGGAGATGCTCGAGCTGGCCGCGTCCGGCGCGAAGGTGCTCATGCTCCGCTGCGTCGAGTACGCCCGCCGCGAGGGCATCCCGGTGCACGTCCGCAGCTCCTACTCACAGCTCCCCGGCACGATCGTGGCCGGCTCGATGGAGGACCTCCCCGTGGAACAGGCGATCATCACCGGCGTCGCGCACGACCGCAGCGAGGGCAAGATCACCGTCTACGGGGTGCCCGACCGGCCGGGTGAGGCCGCGCAGCTCTTCCGCGTGCTCGCCGACGCCGAGATCAACATCGACATGATCGTGCAGAACGTCTCGGCCGAGCACAGCAAGCTCGCCGACATCTCGTTCACCCTGCCCAAGAGCGACGGCCCGACCGCGCTGGAGGCCCTCGAGCGGGTCAAGCACACCGTCGGCTACACCGACGTCAGCTTCGACCAGCACATCGGCAAGGTCTCGCTGGTCGGCGCTGGCATGCGCTCGCACCCGGGGGTCTCGGCCAAGTTCTTCGGCGCGCTCGCCGACGCCGGCGTCAACCTCGAGCTGATCAGCACCTCGGAGATCCGCATCTCCGTGGTCTGCCGCGACACCGACGTCGACCTCGCCGTCCGCGCGGTGCACGACGCGTTCGACCTCGGGTCCGACCAGGCCGAGGCAGTGGTCTACGGAGGTACCGGACGATGAGCCGCCCGCTGCACCTGGGCATCGTCGGCGCGACCGGTCAGGTCGGCGTCGCGATGCGGTCCATCCTGGCCGAGCGCGACTTCCCGCTCGCCTCGATCCGGTTCTTCGCCTCCGCGCGGTCCGCGGGCACCCGGCTGCCCTGGGGCGACGGCGAGGTCGTCGTCGAGGACGCCGCCACCGCCGACCCGACCGGGCTGGACGTCGCGCTGTTCTCCGCCGGCGCGACGACGTCGCGGGCCCAGGCCCCGCGCTTCGCGGCGGCCGGCGTCACGGTGATCGACAACAGCTCGGCGTTCCGCCGGGACCCGGCGATCCCGCTGGTCTGCAGCGAGGTGAACCCCGGCGACATCGCGCTGGCCGCCGAGGGCCGGATCATCGCCAACCCGAACTGCACCACGATGGCCGCGATGCCGGTGCTGAAGCCGCTGCACGACGAGGCCGTGCTGGTCCGGATCGTCGCGAGCACCTACCAGGCGGTCTCCGGCTCCGGTGTCGCCGGCGTGCGCGAGCTGCACGGGCAGGCGCTGGCCGTCGTGGAGAAGGCCGACGAGCTGGCCTACGACGGGTCGGCGGTGACCTACCCGGCGCCGGACGTCTACGTCGCACCGATCGCCTTCAACGTGCTGCCGATGGCCGGCTCGGTCGTCGACGACGGCAGCTTCGAGACCGACGAGGAGCAGAAGCTCCGCAACGAGAGCCGCAAGATCCTCGGCATCCCCGACCTGCGGGTCTCGGGCACCTGCGTGCGCGTGCCGGTGTTCACCGGTCACTCGCTGTCGCTGAACGTCGAGTTCGCCGAGCCGCTGTCGGTCGCGCGGGCCACGGAGCTGCTGTCGCACGCGCCCGGCGTGCAGCTGGCCGACGTCCCCACCCCGCTGCAGGCGGCCGGCAAGGACCCCTCCTACGTGGGCCGGATCCGGCAGGACGGCGACCGCGGGCTCGCGCTGTTCGTCTCCAACGACAACCTGCGCAAGGGGGCCGCCCTCAACACGGTGCAGATCGCGGAGCTGCTGGCGGCCGCCGCCGGCTGAGCCGCGGCCACGATGACGGGGTGACACGGGCGGAGCAGCGGCCACGGGCCGGGCGGGTCGCCGTCCGGCTGGCGGCGGTCGCCGCCGTCGCGGCGCTCGGCCTGTGCTGCGTGCTCGTCGTGGCCGTCCGGCCGTGGCACCACTGGTTCGACCTGAGGGTGTACCGCGAGTCGATCCGCTGGTGGCTGGACGGGCACCCGCTCTACGCCTTCCCCGGCGTGCACGGGCGGTACGGCTTCACCTACCCGCCCTTCGCCGCCGTGGTGCTGATGCCGCTGGCGCTGGTCGGCCGGCGGACGGCGGAGGCGCTGCAGCTGGGCCTGAGCGCGGCGGTCGTGCTGGTCGCCGTCGTCGCCCTGGTGCGGCCGGTGGCGCGGCGGGCCGGGTGGACGCCGTGGTCGGCCGTGGCGCTCGCCGTCCCGGTGGCCGTGGTGGCCAGCCCCGTGCGGGACACGCTGAGCTGGGGCCAGGTCAACCTGTACGTGCTGGGCCTGGTGCTGCTCGACCTCGCTGCGCTGCGGGCGGGCCGGCGCTGGGCCGGCGTCGGCATCGGCCTCGCGGCGGCGGTGAAGCTCACCCCCGCGCTGTTCGTGCTCCACCTCGTGGTCACCCGGCGCTGGCGGGCGGCCGCGGTCGCGACCGGGACGGCCGCGGCGGCGACGCTGCTGGGCGCCGTGGTGGCCCCGCACGCGTCGGCCGACTACTGGTCGTCGGTGCTCTGGGACACCTCGCGGGTCGGGCGGACGGCCAACCCGGCCAACCAGTCGGTGCTCGGCGTCCTGGCCCGCTGGGCCGCCCCCGAGCAGCCGAGCCGGGTGCTGTGGGCGCTGCTCGCGCTGCTGGTGCTGGCGGTGGCGCTCACCCGGGCCGCCCGCGCGGGCAGGCAGGGCGACGACCTGGTGGGGCTCACCCTCACCGGGCTCGCGGCCTCCCTGGTCAGCCCGATCAGCTGGCTGCACCACCTGGTGTGGGTGGTGCCGGCCGGGATCGTCCTGCTGGACCTCGCCGCCGGCACCCCGGCGGCGACCGGGCCCCGTGCGCGGCCCCGGACCACCCGGCTCGCCGCCGGCGTCGGGCTCGCCGTGCTGGTGGCCGTCTACTGGCCCGGCCTGGTCACCGTGGTGAGCGCGCACTGCGGGGAGACGGTGTGCGGCACCCTGCCCGGTGCCCTCGGGCAGAACTCCTACGCCCTGACCGTGCTCGCGCTGGTCCTGCTGCTGCCGGCCCGCGCCCTGGGCCCGGACCGGCAGCCGCCGCGGTCAGGGGGCGACGTGCCGCAGCGCGAACGACAGCGCGACCTCGACCTGCCGGATCGTCTCCTCGACCACGAGTGAGCCGTGGCCGGCGTCGAACCGGTACACCTCGTGCGGCTTGCCCAGCCGGCCCAGCTCGCCCAGGTAGTTGTCGATCTGCCGGATGGGGCAGCGCGGGTCGTTGGCGCCGGCCACCACCAGCACCGGCGCGGCCACCGCGTCGACGTAGGTGATCGGCGAGGAGCGCACGTACACGTCGCGGACCTCCTCGGGCGACCCGCCGAACAGCGCCCGGTCGTAGGCCCGCAGGCCCTCCATCTCGTCCTCGTAGGCGGCCAGGTAGTCGGCCACCGGCACCTCGGCGATGCCGGCTGCCCAGCGCTCGGGCTGAGTGCCCAGCCCCAGCAGCGTCAGGAACCCGCCCCACGAGCCGCCGGACAGGATCGCGCGGGCCGGGTCGACGACCCCCTCGGCCACCAGCGCGTCGTACACCGCGCCGACGTCCTCGAGCTCGGTGAGCCCGGGACGGCCGGTGAGCGCGTCCCGCCACTCGCTGCCGTAGCCGGTCGAGCCGCGGTAGTTCACGTGCACCACCGCGTAGCCGGCGTCCACGTAGGCAGCGCGGCGGGCGCGGTAGGAGTCGTCGTCCAGCGACTCGGGGCCGCCGTGCACCAGGAAGGCGGTCGGATGAGGCCCCTCCCCGGCCGGGCGGACCAGCAGCGCGTGCACGTCGCCGCCCGGGCCGGGCACCCAGCGGTCCTCGACCGGGTAGCCGGCCGGCGGCTCCGCGCCGGGGGCGGCGAGCACGACCGGGCCGTCGGCCCGGCGGATCACCGGCGGCCGCTCGGACGACGACCACGCCAGCTCCACCGTGCCGTCCGGCCGGGCCGTGGCGCCGCGGACGACGCCCGCCGGGGTCTCCACCTGCTCCAGCGCGCCGGTGGCCAGGTCGTAGCGGTACAGCTCGCTGCGGGCGGCGTGGTCGTGGCCGACCAGCAGCGCGGAGCCGTCGGGGTACCAGCCGGCGGTGACGTCGCCGGGCAGGTCCAGCCGCAGCTCGGTCTCGGTGCCGGCCTCGGCGTCCCAGATCAGCAGCTCCTCGCGGCCGCGGCGCTCGTGGCCGACCAGCAGCCGGGCGTCGCCGGCGACGGGGGAGAACTCCAGGGCGTGCAGCCCGCGGCCCTCGCCGTCCCACTTGTCCGCGACCAGCGACAGGTCGGCGGTGCGCAGCACCCGCAGCGCCGGGTAGCGGGGGTCGCCGTGCTCGGAGTGCGAGTAGACGAGCAGGGCGTCGTCGCGGCTGAGCGCGTCGACGGAGGCGGGCTCGGGGCTGGTGTAGAAGACCTGTGGGGTGCCGCCGCGCGGGGCGATCCACAGCTCGCTGCCGTCGTCGGTCGACCGGCCGACCAGCACGACGGTGCGCCCGATCTCCAGGCCGCCGGGGTAGGCCGGGCCCACCTCGGGGACGGCGACCTCGTCGGGGCCGCCGGCGAAGGGCTGGGTCATCCACACGCCGAACTCGTCGCCGTCGGTGTCGGCGAACCACCAGATGGTCTCGCCGTCCGGGCTGACGGTGGCCGCGAGCGTGCCGTTGGGCCGGTCGGTGACCTGGCGGTGGGTGTCGGTGGACCGGTCCCAGGCGTACTGCTCGACCACGCCGCTGGCGTCGGAGGCGTAGACGCTGCGGTGCGGCGCGTCCTCGGCCCAGTCGGGGAGGCTGATCCGCGGGGCCCGGAAGCGGGCCTGCCAGCGCTCGGTGACGTCGGCGGGGAGGGCGGTCTGCTCAGCGGTCACGCGCTCCATCTTCCCCGGGGATGCCCGCACCCACGACAGAGGCCCCACACGACAGAGGCCCTGGACGCTTCCGCGTCCAGGGCCTCTGGTGGAACTGGTCGGGGTGACAGGATTTGAACCTGCGGCCTCGTCGTCCCGAACGACGCGCGCTACCAAGCTGCGCCACACCCCGAGGTGCCTGGGCAACTGTACTTCATGCGCTTCGGCCCCCTTGCAGGGGCCCGGCTCCGAGCCTGCGAGGGGACGGGGGGCAAGGGGGTCCTTCAGCAGGCGGGTCGGGCGGTGAGGGTCAGCAGGGTCGCCTCCGGGGGGCAGGCGAACCGGGCCGGGGCGTACGGGCTGGTGCCCAGACCTGCGGAGACGTGCAGCCAGGTGCCGTTCGGGGCGGCCGGCGACGGTTCCGCCCAGCGGTGCAGCCAGCGCACCCGGTCGCGGTCGATGCCGCAGTTGGTGACGAGCGCGCCGTAGAACGGCACCCGCAGCTGCCCGCCGTGGGTGTGCCCGCACAGCAGCAGGTCGTAGCCGTCGGCGGCGAACCGGTCGAGCACCCGGGGCTCGGGGGAGTGGGCCAGCCCGATCCGCAGGTCGGCGGTGGCGTCGGCGGGCCCGGCCACCAGGTCGTACCGGTCGCGCTGCAGGTGCGAGTCGTCGACGCCGGCGAAGGAGATCCGACGGCCGGCGACGGTGAGCTCACCGGCCGCGTTGGTGAGGTCCAGCCAGCCGCGGCCGGTCATCCCGTCCCGCAGGTCCGCCCAGGGCAGCTCGTCGCCGTGCACCCGCTTGTGGTCGCGCTTGAAGTACTTCAGCGGGTTCTTCGGCCGCGGCGCGAAGTAGTCGTTGCTGGCCAGGCAGAACACGCCGGGGCGGTCCAGCAGCGGGTCCAGCGCGCGCAGCGTGCCGGGAACGGCGTCCATGCCGGCCAGGTTGTCGCCGGTGTCGACGACGAGGTCGGGCTCCAGCCCGGCCAGCCGGGCCACCCAGTCCTGCTTGCGCCGCTGGTCGGCGGTCATGTGCAGGTCGGACAGGTGCAGCACGGTCAGCGGCGCCTGGCCGGGCGGGAGGACGGGCACCTCGAACCGCCGGAGGGTGAAGTGGTTCCGCTCGTACAGGCTCGCGTAGGCGACGGTGGCCGCCCCGCTCGCCAGCAGGGCCGTCGGGACGGCGGTGGTCGCGCGCACCCGCCGAGCCTAGGTGCCGCGGGGGAACTCGGTCGTCCGGGACGGACCAGCAGTGGGAAACTGACGATCATGCCCGAGTTGAAGGACCGTCTCCGCGCCGACCTGACCACCGCCATGAAGGCCCGCGACGAGCTGCGCACCGCCACGCTGCGCATGGTGCTGTCCGCGGTGAGCGCGGAGGAGGTGTCGGGCAAGGAGGCCCGCGAGCTGTCCGACGACGAGGTCGAGGGCGTGCTGCGGCGCGAGGCGAAGAAGCGCCGGGAGGCCGCCGAGGCGTACGCCGGGGCCGGCCGCGCCGAGCAGGCCGAGCGGGAGAAGGCCGAGGGCGAGGTCGTCGCCGGCTACCTGCCCGCCCAGCTCGAGGACGCCGACCTCGCCGCGCTGGTCGCCGACGTGATCACCCGCACCGGCGCGAGCGGGATGAAGGACATGGGCAAGGTGATGGGCGCCGCGAACAAGGAGGTCGCCGGCCGGGCCGAGGGTGGCCGGGTCGCCGCCGAGGTGCGCCGCCAGCTCGGCTGACGCGTCCCAGCAACGACGAACGGCCCCGGCTGCTGCTGCAGCCGGGGCCGTTCCGTGTCGTGCGGTCGGGCTAGGGGTTGCCCTGGTTCTGGCCCGCGTTCGGGTCGGCCGGGGGGTTGGCCTGGCCCCCGGTGTCGGGCGCCGGGGCCTCGGTGGTGCCCTGCGCCGGCGGGTTGTCCCCGCCGCCGTTGGTGCCACCGCCGTTGTTGCCACCGCCGTTGTTGCCACCGCCGCCGTTGCCGCCCCGGGAGCGATCGCCGTCCGACGACGACGGCGGGGCCGGCCGCGAGCCGACCCACTTCGGGTCGGCCGGCGGGAACTCGGCGGTCTGCTGGGCCGACAGGATCGGCAGCATCGCGTCGTGCCAGATCGTGGCCGGCTTGTTGCCGCCGAAGCCGCCGACGCTGTCGGTGCCCAGCGGCCGGAAGACCATGACGGTGCCGGTGTACTCCGGGGTGGAGCCGACGAAGGTCACCGAGTCGTTGTTGTTGACCGTCCCGGTCTTGCCGGCGATCTGGTGGCCCGGGATGAAGGCGCGCTCGGCGGTCTGGAGCGGGTAGCTCGGCTCGACGTCCTTGCGCATCATCTGGTTGAGCGTGTTGGCGATGCCGGGCTCGATGACCTGCTGGCAGTCGTCGCCCTTGACCACCGGCTGGCCGTCGTCGCGGGTGAGCGGCTTGCCGTCCGGCGTGGTGATCGACACGACCGGGGTCGGGGCGCACTTGACGCCGCTGGCCGCGATCGTGGAGTAGGCCGAGGCGAGGTCCAGCGGGCTCACCGGCTCGGGGCTGTAGGGGAACGAGCCGAGGTTGCCGTCGATCCAGTAGTCGGCCGACTTCTGGTTGGGCGCGTCGAAGCTCATGCCCAGCCGCTGGGCCATCTCCACCGCCGGGCGCACGCTGCCGAGCTCGTCCTCCAGCGCCAGGAAGTAGGTGTTGGAGGACATGTAGAGCGCCTGCTCCATGGTCAGCGTGTTCGGGTAGCTGGTGCCCACGTTCGACACGCCGTAGGGGACCCGGCGGCCCTTGTCGTAGGTCTTGTAGATCCGCGACACGTACCGGTCGGGGGTGGTCAGCGTGAAGTTGGCGGTCTTGCCCGACTCCAGCGCCGCGGCGGCGACGAACATCTTGAACGTCGAACCCGAGCCCTTGCTGGGCGTGACGGCGAAGTTCACCGACTCGCAGCCGGCGTTCGGGTCGTCGCAGCCGTAGCGGCGGTTGACGCTCATCGCGAGCACGTGCCCGGTGCCCGGCTCGACGACGTCGTAGGCACCGATCAGCGGGTTGTCCAGGCCGACCGTGTTGAGCACGGCCTGGTCACCGGCCGTCTGCATGTCCGGGCGCAGGGTCGTCTGGATGACGTAGCCGCCGTTGGCGATGTCCTTGGTGGACAGCTTCAGGGTGTTCTGCAGGTAGCCGTAGAGGTAGTCGCAGAAGAACCCGCCGACGCTGGCGTTCGCGCAGCCGTTGGGCGGGTTGCCGCCGGCCGCGGTCTCCACCGGCTGCGCCTTGAGCTCGGCCAGCTGCTCGTCGCTCATCGGCTCGTCGCCGTTGGCGCCGCCGCCGTGGCCGAGCGTGTGCATCCGGTTGAGCACCTGGTTGCGCCGGGTCTGCGCGGCCTCGGGGTGCTCGAGCGGGTTGTCGTTGGTGGGGCTCTGCACCAGCCCGGCCAGCATCGCGGCCTGCGGGAGGCTCAGGTCCGCGGCGCGCACGCTGAAGTACTTCTGCGCCGCGGCCTCGACGCCGTAGGCGCCGCCGCCGAAGTACGCCATGTTCAGGTAGCGGGTGAGGATCTCGTCCTTGGAGTACTTCTTCTCCAGCGCCAGGGCGTACCGGGCCTCGCGCAGCTTGCGGCCGACCGTGTCGTCGGTGGCGGCCAGCCGGCCCTCGGCGTCGTCGGCCGACTGCAGCAGGGTCTGCTTGACCAGCTGCTGGGTGATCGTCGAGCCGCCCTCCTGGACGCCGCCGGCGGCCAGGTTCTTCGCCAGCGCGCGGGCCGTGCCCTCGACGTCCACGCCGTTGTGCTCGTAGAAGCGCGAGTCCTCGATGTCGACCTGCGCCTGCTTCATCACCGGTGCGATCTGGTCGGAGGTGACCAGGGTGCGGTTGTTCTCGTAGAACTCGGTGATCACCGAGCCGTCGGCGGCCTTCACGATCGTGTTGCCCGCCGGCATCTTGTCGGTCAGCTCATCGGGGATCTTGTTGACGATGTCCGCGGAGTTGCGGACGACGACGCCGGTGCCCCCCACGAACGGGAGGAACAGGGCGGCCACCAGCAGGCCGGCGACCACGAGACTCGCGGCCAGCTTGGCGAGGGTGACGATCTTGGAGGGCGACGACTCGGACATCGCCCGCCAAGGTACCGGGCCGGCGGGGTCCCGCGCCGGGCCTCGGGACGGCGACGCGCGGGCGACCTCCGCGACCTCAGCCGGCGCGCTGGCGCGGCGGCAGGACCCGGCTGCGCGGCGTCGTCCCGTCGTCCTCGTCGCCCAGCAGCGCCGCGCCCATCTCCTGCAGGCCCGCCAGGTCGTGGACGTCGCCGGCGGCCGCGGGCACCGTGCGCACCGGGACCTCGGGGTGGGCGCTGGTGAACCGGTCGGCCAGCCGCTGCTCCCGGGTGGCCTGGGCCATCCGCTCGGCGTGCACCCGCAGCGCCCCGGCGGCGAGCCCGGCGCCGTCGCCGTCGGCCTCGGTGACCGCCTCCGCGGCGGCCTCTGCCCGGGTCGCCGACAGCACCGTGGTCGCCGGTGGGTGGGTGCGGTTGAGCACCAGCCCGGCCAGCGGCATGCCCTCCGCGGAGAGCCGGTCGACGAAGTAGGAGGCCTCGCGCAGCGCGTCGGGCTCGGGGGCGGCGACCACCACGAACGACGTCCCCGGCTGGCGGAGCAGCTCGTAGGTGGCCGTCGCCCGCTCGCGGAACCCGCCGAACATGCTGTCCAGCGCAGTGATGAAGGTCGAGATGTCGGCCAGCAGCTGCCCGCCGAGGACCTTGCTGATGATGCGGCTGAAGATCATGAACCCCGCACCCACCAGCTTGACCCCGGCGCGGCCGCCGGCCCGGGCGGGCGCGGTGAGCAGCCGGATCATCGTGCCGTCGAGGAACCGGGAGAGCCGGTTGGGGGCGTCGAGGAAGTCCAGCGCCGACCGCGACGGCGGGGTGTCGACGATGATCAGGTCCCAGCGGTCGGTGGCCCGCAGCTGGCCCAGCTTCTCCATCGCCATGTACTCCTGCGTGCCGGCGAAGGAGGAGGACAGCGCCTGGTAGAAGGGGTTGGCGAAGATCGCCTCCGCCCGCTCGGGCGTCGAGTGCGCGGCGACGACGTCGTCGAACGTCCGCTTCATGTCCAGCATCATGGCGCTGAGCTGCCCGGACGCCCCCGGCGTCGCGACCTGGCGCGGCTCGTTGTCCAGCTCGGTGAGGCCCAGCGACTGGGCCAGCCGGCGGGCCGGGTCGATGGTCAGGACGACGACGTCCCGGCCGGCCTCGGCGGCGGCCACCGCGAGCGCGGCCGACGTCGTGGTCTTGCCGACCCCGCCCGATCCGCAGCACACGATGATCCGGGTGCCGCGGTCGGCGACCAGCGCCCGCAGGTCCATCGCCGGGGCGCTCACGCCGCCACCTCGTCGGTCAGGTGCCCGCCGAGCCGGTCGGCCAGCTCGTACAGGGTGCCCAGGTCGATCGGCCCCACCTGCAGCGGCAGCTCGACGACGGGCCGGCCCAGCGCCTCGACGTCCCCGCGCAGCGCGTCCTGCGCGACCCAGCGCTGCGCGTGCTCGACCGCCTCGGCGGCCAGCCCGTCGGCGACCACGGCGTCCCCGCGCAGCCCCGCCGCGGTGAGCGCCGGCAGCAGGTCGGCCCCGGTCAGCCCGCCCGCGGCGACCTTCCCGAGGTCCTCCTCCGGCAGCAGCGGCTCGGCGGCCATGTTCACCACGACCGAGCCGACCGGCAGCTTCGCCGCGGTGAGCTCACCGATCGCGTCCGCGGTCTCCTGCACCGGCATGTCCTCCAGCAGCGTGACCAGGTGGACGGCGGTCTGCGGCGACCGGAACACGGCCATCACCCCGTCGCTCTGCGTCTTGATCGGGCCGGACCGGGCCAGCCCCGCGACCTCGTTGGTGACGTTGAGGAAGCGGGTGATCCGGCCGGTCGGCGGGGCGTCGACGACGACCGCGTCGTAGACCGGCCGGCCGTCCTTGCCGCGGCGGGTGACCGCCTCCTTGATCTTCCCGGTGAGCAGCACATCGCGCAGGCCCGGGGCGATGGCGGTGGCGAAGTCGACCGCGCCCATCTTGCGCAGCGCCCGGCCGGCCCGCTTGAGGTTGTAGAACATGTCGAGGTACTCGAGGAAGGCCGCCTCGACGTCGATGGCCAGCGCTTTCACCTCGCCACCGCCGCGGGCGACGGCGACCCGGCGCTCGTCGTAGGGCAGCGGCGCGGTGTCGAACAGCTGGGCGATGCCCTGCCGTCCCTCGGTCTCGACGAGCAGCACGCGGCCGCCGTCCGCGGCCAGGGCGAGGGCGAGCGCGGCGGCGACCGTCGTCTTCCCCGTACCGCCCTTCCCGGTCACGATGTGGCACCGCACGGGGGAGGGCACTGGGCTCACCCCGCCCAGCCTACGAGTCAAAGGACCCCCCTGCCCCCCAGCGCTCGCAAGCTCGCGCCGGGCCCCTGCAGCGGGGCCGTTCCATCATGTCGCCAGCGCGGCTGCGCTAGCGTCGCGCCCATGAGCGAACCGGCCCGCCGCACCTGGGAGTACGCGACCATCCCGCTGCTGACCCACAACACCAAGGCGATCCTGGACTCCTGGGGCGTCGACGGGTGGGAGCTGGTCACCGTCGTGCCCGGCCCCGGTGGCGGCGAGCAGCTGGTGGCGTACCTGAAGCGGCCCACCAACTGATGACCGAGACCGCCCCGAGCTGGTCCGCCCGCCTCGCCGAGCTGGGCGTCCGGCTGCCCCCGGTGGCCGCGCCGGTCGCCGCGTACGTGCCGGCCATCCGCACCGGCAACCTGGTCTTCACCTCCGGGCAGCTGCCCTTCGTCGACGGCGGGCTGCGCCGCACCGGCAAGGTCGGCGGCGCGGTCGACATCGAGGACGCCGCCGCCGACGCCAAGGTCTGCGCGCTCAACGCCCTCGCCGCTGTCGACGACCTGGTCGGGCTGGACGCGATCGCCCGCGTCGTCCGGGTGGTCGGCTACGTGGCCAGCGCCGAGGGCTTCAGCGGCCAGCCGCGCGTGGTCAACGGGGCCAGCGAGTTCCTCGGCCGGGTCTTCGGGGCCGCCGGGCAGCACGCCCGCAGCGCCGTCGGCGTCGCCGAGCTGCCGATGAACGCCCCCGTCGAGGTCGAGCTCACCGTCGAGCTGAGGTGAGCACCCCGGCCCCGGTCCCGGTCCGCGCGGCAGCCACGGTGCTGCTGCTGCGGGACGGCGCCGCGGGCCTGGAGGTGCACCTGCTGCGCCGTACCAGGGGGATGCCCTTCGCCGGCGGGATGACCGCCTACCCCGGGGGCGGGGTCGACGAGCGCGACGGGGACACCGACGTCGCCTGGGTCGGGCCCCCGCCGGGGGAGTGGGCGCGGGCGTTCGGCTGCGACGACCGGCAGGCGCGCGAGCTGGTCTGCGCCGCCGTCCGGGAGACGTTCGAGGAGGCCGGCGTGCTGCTGGCCGGCCCGGACGCGGGCTCCGTCGTCCCGGACGTCACCGGCGACGAGTGGGAGGCGCAGCGCCGGGCGCTGCTGGCCCGCGAGCTCTCCCTCGCCGAGCTGCTCGCCGGTCGCGGGCTGGCGCTGCGGGCGGACCTGCTGCGGCCGTTCGCGCACTGGATCACCCCGCCCGGCGAGCGGCGGCGCTACGACACGAAGTTCTTCGCCGCCCTGCTGCCCACCGGGCAGGAGGCCCGTGACGTGTCGGGGGAGGCCGACGAGGCGGTCTGGACGACGCCCGCCGCCGCGCTGCAGGAGCACGCCGCCGGCACCCGGCCGATGCTGCCGCCGACGATCCACACCCTCGGCCAGCTGGCCCGGTTCCCCGATGCGGCGACCGCGCTGGCCGGCTCCCCGCCGGACCCGCTGCAGGCGATCATGCCCGAGTTCGTCGACGAGCCCGACGGCCGCTTCGCCGTCCTCCCCGACGGCACGAGGATCCGGATGGTCACGCCGCTCGCGCGGTGAGCGCTGGACGCCAGAGGCCCGGAACTCACCGAGTTCCGGGCCTCTGGCGTCCGTGCGTCAGCGCGCGCGGCGGCGCAGGCGCTCCTCGTCGAGGACGACGACCGACTTGCCCTGCAGCTGGATCCAGCCGCGGTGCACGAAGTCGGCCAGCGCCTTGTTCACCGTCTCGCGGGAGGCGCCGACCAGCTGGGCCAGCTCCTCCTGGGTGAGGTCGTGCTTGACCCGCAGGCCGTCGGTCTCCCGGCTGCCGAACCGGTCGGCCATCTGCAGCAGCGCCTTGGCCACCCGGCCGGGGACGTCGGTGAAGATGAGGTCGGCGACCGAGTCGTTGGTGCGCCGCAGCCGGCGCGCGAGCACCTGCAGCAGCCGCTCGCCCACCTCGGGGTGCGCCTCGATCCACGGCCGCAGCATCGCCTGCGGCATCTTGGCCAGCCGGACGTCGGTGACCGCGGTGGCGGTGGCCGTCCGCGGGCCCGGGTCGAAGACCGACAGCTCGCCGAACTGGTCCGAGGGACCCATCACGGCCAGCACGTTCTCGCGGCCGTCCGGGGCGCGGCGGGAGAGCTTGATCTTGCCGGAGAGGACGACGTAGAGGCTGTCACCAGACTCGCCCTCGTTGAAGACCACCCGGCCGCGGGGCAGCGTCACCGTCTCCAGGCCGCTGGCCACGGGCTCGACGGACTCCTCCGACAGCCCCTGGAAGAGACCGGACTGGGCAAGGACCTCGTCCACGTGCACCTCTCGAACGTCCTCGCGGGTGCGATGGCGACCCGCGTTCGCCAAGGAGTCTAGGGCCTGTGGCTCGTCTCACCACTGCGGAACGTCACCGGGGTGCCCACTCTGAGTGGGAGGGTGCGGAGGAGGTCACCTGACCGGGGGACGGTAGGTCTGGATCCGGGCGGTGTCGGCGGGGTCGTCGGAGCCGTAGCCACCCGGGAAGCCGGCCCCCTGACCCGCCGCGGGGCGGCCGGGACGCACGTCGTCGGCGGGGTCGACGGCCGGGTAGTGGGTGCCGGTGGACAGCACGGCCTGCTGGCCGGCGCGACCGCGGCTGCGCCGGCGGCGCCACCGGGCCATCGCCCGGCGGATGCCGGAGTGGGCGAGCGTCGACACCTCGCCGGGGCTGGCGGAGCCGAGGAACTCCTCGACCTCCCGCTGGGACGCCGGACGCCGCAGCGGCTCCTCGACCCGTTCCATGACGAGCAGGAAGGCGATGAGCAGCGGCGGGAACAGGATGACGATGAGGGCGACCACGAGCACCTCCTCGGCGGCGCCTTCCGGGCGGGGAGGCCCGGGTGGAGAGGCGACGTCGTCGTGCGGTCGGGGGCCCGCCCAGCGGTTGCTGAGCACGCGCACCGCGATCGAGTATGCCGGTCGCGCCCGGCCGGTGCCGCGCAGGTGGGTCCCCGGCGTGCTGCGTTCCTCGTCGCGGCGCCGCTGTCGGACCCCCGGCCTAGGCTCGCGGACGTGTCCCGGCCCGTCGCCTCCCCCGTGCCCGAAGCGGCCGCTGCGCCCCCCGAGTACGTCGTCCCGGTGCCGCCGCGGCGCCCCGGCCGGGTCGCCCGGCTCGGCGTCTCCCCGTTCGACCCCGACGAGACACCGCTGGGCCGCACCCGCCGGGCGCGCCGGACCAACCGCGAGCTGGCGCTGATCCACCCCGACGCGCACTGCGAGCTCGACTTCACCACGCCGCTGGAGCTGCTGGTCGCCACCGTGCTCTCGGCGCAGACCACCGACAAGACGGTCAACAAGGTGACGCCGACGCTGTTCGCCCGCTACCCCGACGCGCACGCCTACGCCGGCGCCGACCGCGACGAGCTCGAGACGATCCTCAAGCCCACCGGCTTCTTCCGCGCCAAGGCCAACTCCGTGATCGGGCTGGGCCAGGCGCTGGTCGAGCGGTTCGACGGTGAGGTGCCGGCCCGGCTGGAGGAGCTGGTCACCCTGCCGGGGGTCGGCCGCAAGACGGCGAACGTCGTCCTGGGGAACGCCTTCGGGGTGCCCGGGCTCACCGTCGACACCCACTTCGGCCGGCTGGTGCGCCGGTTCGGGTGGACGGCGGAGGAGGACCCGGTGAAGGTCGAGGCCGAGATCACCGAGCTGATCCCCAAGAAGGAGTGGACGATCTTCTCCCACCGGGTGATCTTCCACGGCCGCCGCGTCTGCCACGCCAAGAAGCCCGCGTGCGGCGCCTGCGGGCTGGCGTCGCTGTGCCCCTCCTACGGCATCGGCCCGATCGACCCGGAGGCCGCCGCGAAGCTGGTGAAGTCCCCGGCCGCCTCGGACACCCTGTGAGCCGCCGGCTGCTCGCCGCCCTGGGCGCCGGCCTGGTGCTGCTGGCCGGGTGCACCCCGGGCGGCGGGGCCGGCCCGGACGAGGCCGCGAGCTCGTCGTCCGCGTCCAGCCTGGGCTCGGCCGACACCGACCTGCTGCCCTGCCCGGAGCAGACCGGCACCCCGGCCGCCGACACCGACCTGCCGAAGGCGCAGCTGCCCTGCTTCAACGGCGGCACCCTCGACCTGGCGAAGGCGCCCGGGGTGCCGATGGTCGTCAACTTCTGGGCCAGCTGGTGCGGCCCCTGCCGCGAGGAGCTGCCGGAGATGCAGCAGCTCGCCGACGCGGCGGGCGACCGGGTGCGCGTGGTCGGCGTGGTGAGCAAGGACGGCGTCTCGCAGTCGTCGTCCTTCGTGTCCGACGCCGGCACCACCTTCCCCAGTGCGTTCGACGGCGAGGGCGACCTGCTGGCGCACTTCGGGGTGAAGGGCCTGCCCAACACGCTGTTCATCACCGCCGACGGGAAGCTGGCGTACACCAAGATCGGCAAGGTGGCATCGCTGGCCGACCTGGAGGCGCTGGTCGACGAGCACCTCGGCGTGCAGCTGTGACCGTCCCGGCCGGGCCGCTGGTCCCGCAGGCGGAGCTCGCCGGCCTGCCGGAGCACGTCCAGCGGCTCGTCGCGGCTGCCGGGGACCTGCCGCTGCGCCACCGCCGGGCCCAGGCCACCGGCACCGCCCGCCGCTCCGCCGTCCTCATCCTGTTCGGCGAGGCGCCGCACGGGCCGGACCTGCTGCTGATCCAGAAGTCCGCGCACCTGCGCAGCCACGCCGGGCAGCCGGCGTTCCCCGGCGGCGGGGTCGAGCCGGACGACGACTACCCGGTCGGCACGGCGCTGCGCGAGGCCCACGAGGAGGTCGGCGTCGACCCGGCCGCGGTGCGGGTGCTCGCCACGCTGCCCGAGCTGTTCCTCGGGCCGTCGGACAACCTGGTCGTACCCGTCGTCGGCTGGTGGGACGACCCGCGCGACATCGTCACCGGCGACCCGCGGGAGGTCGCCCGGGTGGCCCGGGTGCCGCTGGCCGACCTCGCCGACCCGGCCAACCGGTTCCGGGCGCGGCACCCGCTGGGCTACGTCGGGCCGGCGTTCGGGGTCGCCGGGATGGTCGTGTGGGGGTTCACCGCGGGGCTGCTCGACGCCGTCCTCACCGCGGCGGGGCTGGCCCGGCCGTGGGACCAGGGCGACGTCCGCCCGCTGCCGGACCCGCCGGCCGTCGTCGACCCGCCGGACGACGTCGACGGTGCTGCCGACGTCGATCCGACCGACGACCCGGTCGCCGACCGCGCCGCGCCGACCGTGGCCGACGACGGCGGGCGCCCAGCCGGGACGCGTACCTTTCCCGGACGATGAGCGAGCGACGGGCACCCGGGGTCGAGCGACGGCGCGTGCGGGCGGCGGTGCCGGCTGCGCTGCTGGTCGGCGCGGTCCTGCTGACGGGCTGCTCGAACCGCGACCCGGTGCTGCCGGAGGCCACCCGCACCGCCGGTGGGGACGTCGGGACGGTGACGACCGACGCGGCCGGTGTGCAGTCGATCACGCTGACCACCGGCGACGACTACGTCTTCACCCCCGACCACTTCACGGTCCGGCCGGGCGAGGTCCAGCTCACGGTGCGCAACACCGCGAAGCAGATGACGCACAACTTCGCCTGGACCGAGGGCGCGGGGCCGGCGGCGATCACCGAGCAGATCCCGGTGCTCGCGCCCGGGCAGAGCCAGACGATCACCTTCACCGTGACGACGCCCGGCGACTACCCCTTCGAGTGCAGCTTCCACGTCGCCCTGGGTCAGGTCGGCACCATGACCGTGAGCGGGTGACGGGGTGTCGCTGGTCGACATCGCCCTGATCCTGCTGGCGCTGCTGTTCGCGTTCTCCGGTTTCCGGCAGGGCCTCATCGTCTCCGCCACGTCGTTCGTGGGGTTCTTCGGCGGGGCCGTGGCCGGGGCGCAGCTGTCCGGGCCGATCTCGGAGGACCTCGCGGACTCCTCGGTCACCCGGGTGTTCGTCGCGCTGGTCGTCGTCCTGGCCGGGGCGCTGCTCGGGCAGCTCGTCGCCGGGTTCGTCGGCCGCGCGCTGCGCACCCGGATCACCTGGGAGCCGGCGAAGACCGTCGACTCGATCGCCGGTGCGGTGGTCTCGGCGGTCGCCGTCCTGCTGGTCGCCTGGATGGTCGCCACCCCGCTGGCCAGCTCGCCGTTCCCGGAGGTCGCCTCCCAGGTGCAGCGCTCCGCGCTGGTGCAGGCGGTCGACCAGACCCTGCCCGGGCAGGTGCGCACGCTCTACGACTCGCTGCGTGAGGCCATCGAGCGGCCCGGGCTGCCCGACGTGCTCGACCCGCTTACGCCGACCGAGGCCAAGGACGTCCCGGCGCCTGACCAGGCGCTGGTCGACAGCCCGGTGGTCCAGCGGGTCGAGGGCTCGGTGGTGCAGATCCGCGGGATCGCCAACTCCTGCTCCCGGCAGATCGACGGCTCCGGCTTCGTCTTCGCGCCGCAGCGGGTGATGACCAACGCGCACGTGCTGGCCGGGGTCAGCCAGCCGAAGGTCACCGCGGAGGGCAAGCAGTACACCGGCACCCCGGTCTACGTGGACGAGGAGACCGACGTCGCGGTGCTCGCGGTGCCCGGGCTGCCGCAGGTGCCGCTCGCGTTCGCCGCCGAGACCGTCGACACCGGCGCCGACGCGATCGTCATGGGCTACCCGGGCGGTGGCGGGCTGTACGTCGGCGCGGCGCGGGTGCGCGACCGCGGCGACATCCGCGGCCCCGACTTCCGCTCGGCGAAGACCGTCACCCGGGACGTCTACGCGCTCTACGGGCAGGTGCGGGCCGGCAACTCCGGCGGGCCGCTGCTCGCCTCGGACGGCACGGTGCTCGGCGTGGTCTTCGCCTCCGCGGTCGCCGACCCCGACACCGGCTACGCGCTCACCGACGCGGCCGTGCGCGAGGCGATCGAGCAGGGCCGGACGGCGACCGCCCAGGTCGACACCGGCCCCTGCGAGTAGCTCAGCGGGCCCACCCGGCGATCGCGGCGGTGACGTCGGCGGCGGCCTCCTCGTGGGGGAAGTGGCCGACGCCGGGGAGCTCGCGCCACTCGTAGGAGCCGGCGACGTAGCGGTCCGAGCCCAGGGCGGTGCGGGGGAGCACCGCGGGGTCCAGGGCGCCGTGCAGCTGCAGGGTGGGTGCGGTCACCGGCGCGGCCATCCGGCGGGCGAACCGCAGCCCGTCGGGGCGCAGCTGGGAGCGGCCGGCCCAGCGGAGGTACTCCATCGAGCCGTACGCGGCCTGCGGGATGCGCGCCGCCGACCGGTAGCGCGGCACCGCCTCGGCGAAGTCGGTGGTCTGCACCCAGCCGGGCCCGGCCCAGCGGCGCATCAGCTCGGCCACCGGGTCGTCGTCGGCGCGGGTGAGCCGGCGCTCGGGCAGCCGGGGCAGCTGGGCACGCAGCATCCAGCTCATCGCCCGGCGCTGGGCGGGATCGCCCAGGCCGGCGCGCAGCCGGCGGGGGTGGGCGCTGGAGACGACGACGAGCCTGCGCACCGTGCGCGGGTGCAGCGCGGCCATCGTCCAGGCCACCAGCCCGCCCCAGTCGTGGCCGACGACGACGGCCTCGGTCTCGCCGAGCGCGCGGACGACGGCTGCGGCGTCCGCGGCCGCGGTGGGCAGGTCGTAGCCGCGGGGCGGCTTGTCGCTGCCGCCGTACCCGCGCAGGTCGGGGGCGACGGCGCGCAGCCCGGCCGCGGCGAGGCCGGGCAGCTGGGCGCGCCAGGCCCACCAGAACTCGGGGAAGCCGTGCAGCAGCAGGACCAACGGACCGTCCCCGGCCTCGGCGGCGTGCAGCCGGACGCCGTTGGCGGAGACGTCGCGGTGGGTCCAGGGCCCGGGCAGCAGGACGCTGGTCGCGTCGGGCGGCTCGGGGCTCTCGTCCGGGTGTACGGGGACCCCCGGGTCAGCCGAGCCGGGCGTGCGGGTCGGCCCGCTCGACGTGCCCGTTGCGGACCGTCGGCAGGTCGTGCTCGCGCCGGCCGGGGGCCTGGCGGCGCATCACGTCGGGCAGGTCGTGCAGCGTCTCGATGGTCTTCTCCGGCTTCTCGATCCGCTTGAAGAAGCGGTAGCCGATCAGGCCGGCGACGGCCGCGATGAGCACGAGCAGGCCGGTGACGATGAGGAAGGCGGCCCAGCGGGGGAGCCACTCGGCGAGCAGCTCGGCGAGGAAGAAGAAGAAGAAGAACCCGGCGAACGCGAGCAGCACGCCGGCCGCGGCGAACGCCGCCGCGCCCACGCCACCGCGCTTGACCGAGGTGCCGACCTCCGCCTTGGCCAGCTCGATCTCACCGCGGATCAGCGTGGACAGGTCGGCGGTCGCGCTCTTGACGAGGTTCCCGACCGAGGTCCGGTCCGACCCCGCGGTCTCGACGAGCGGGTGCACCGGCGCACTGTGGGCCATGGGGGCTCCTCCCAGGTCGGCGCCGGTCGGGGGTCCGACGGCGTCACGGTCTTCGGTCATGATCGTGCCGCATGACCGGCCCGGTCGCCGGTCCGGGTCACCCCGCGGGGGCAGCGGTCAGCTGATGTCGCAGCCGCAGGGGCAGTCGTCGACGTGCAGGTGCGGGCGGTGCCACGGGTCGCCGGCCGGCAGGTCGGCGAGCAGCAGCGGGTCGCAGCCCGCCGGGCAGGTGCAGTCGAACTCGAGCGGGTCCGGTGGCTCGGGGAGGCCCAGCCGGGCGCGCTCGACCCGCTGGGCCCGGGCCCGCTCGGTCGCCCGTTCCCGGGCCTCCGCTGCCCGTGCCCGGGCGGCCGCCACGCGGGCGCGGGTCCGCTCACGAGGCGCGTCGCCCGGCTGCGGCTGCTGGTGGTCGCCGGGCGTGCCGGTCGCCCTGCGCCACCGGTCGCGCAGGTGGCGGGACCGGTCGAACGTGTACCAGGGCTGCTCCCGGTCGTACCGCTGGTCGCCGTGCCACCAGTCGACGTCGCCGTACCGGACGTCGAGGTGGGCCGGGAACCGCCGCCCCGCCCCGTCGCGCACGGCATCGTCGCGCATGCCGGCCACCACCTGCCCGTCGGCGTCGACCAGCCCCAGCCGCAGCCCCGCCAACCCGGCCGCCCGGGCGAGGACCGTGGCCGGGAGGTCCCGAGCGCCGGTTTCCGCGCGGGCGATGGCGCTCCGGCTCAGCCCGAGGGCGTCAGCCAGCTGTCGTTGCGACAGGTCGGCGGCCCGCCGGATCCTGCGGAGCAGAGGTGCTAGAACCGAGGGCGCCTGGTGGTCCGGGGCGTCCCGCGCCCCCTCGTCCTCCGGTTGCACGTGGTCGATCGTGTCGCGCGTGCCCCGCCGATGGGGACCGTCCGCGGAATCTGTGGACGAGGGGGCCGTGGCAGGGGTGTTGTCAGCGCGCTAGTGCTCTGCTGCCAGGGGGGCAGCAGAGCACTAGCGCGCGAAGGTGGACCCCTACCCCGGCCGGCCCGGCCTGCGGCGCCGCCGCCCGGGGCAGGCGGGTGGAGCGGCTCAGTCCTCGCTGGCGGAGGAGGGCAGCTTCGCGCTGATCAGCTCCATCACCGACGAGTCGGTGAGCGTGGTGACGTCGCCCAGCTCGCGGTTCTCGGCGACGTCCCGCAGCAGGCGGCGCATGATCTTGCCGGAGCGGGTCTTCGGCAGCTCGGCGACGACCATGATCTGCCGCGGCGACGCGATCGGGCCGATCTCCTTGCGCACGTGCAGCCGCAGCTCCTTGACGAGGTCCTCGCCGGAGTCGACGGCGTCCCCGCGCAGGATCACGAACGCGACGATGCCCTGCCCGGTGGTCGGGTCGGTCGCGCCCACCACCGCCGCCTCGGCCACGGTCGGGTGGCTGACCAGCGCCGACTCCACCTCGGTGGTCGAGATCCGGTGACCCGACACGTTCATCACGTCGTCGACCCGGCCGAGCAGCCAGATGTCGCCGTCCTCGTCGAGCTTGGCGCCGTCGCCGGCGAAGTAGACGCCCTGGCCGTACCGCGACCAGTAGGTGTCCTTGTACCGCTCGTCGTCGCCCCAGATCGTGCGCAGCATCGCCGGCCACGGCTCGGTGAGCACCAGGTAGCCGGTGGCGCCGGGCTCGATCGACTTGCCCTCCTCGTCGACCACCGAGGCGGCGATCCCCGGGAAGGGCCGCTGCGCGGAGCCGGCCTTGAGCGTGGTGACGCCCGGCAGCGGCGTGATCATGTGGCCGCCGGTCTCGGTCTGCCACCAGGTGTCCACGATCGGGCATCGGCCGCCGCCGATGTTCTTGTGGTACCAGAGCCACGCCTCGGGGTTGATCGGCTCACCGACCGAGCCCAGCACCCGCAGCGACGACAGGTCGGAGCCGGCCGGGACGTCCTCGCCCCACTTCATGAAGGTGCGGATCGTCGTCGGCGCGGTGTACAGGACGGTGACCCCGTACTCCTGGACGATCTCCCACCACCGGCCGCGGTGCGGCGTCTCCGGGGTGCCCTCGTACATGACCGAGGTGGCCCGGTTGGCCAGCGGGCCGTAGACGATGTAGCTGTGGCCGGTGACCCAGCCGACGTCGGCCGCCGTCCACACGATGTCGGTGTCGGGCTTGAGGTCGAACGTCGCCCAGTGCGTGTACGCGACCTGGGTCAGGTAGCCGCCCGAGGTGTGCAGGATGCCCTTCGGCTTCGCGGTCGTCCCGGACGTGTACATGATGTAGAGCGGGTGCTCGGCGTCGAACGCCTGCGCCTCGTGCTCCGGCGACTGCCGCGCCACCAGGTCGTGCCACCAGACGTCGCGGCCCTCGGTCCACTCGACGTCCTGCTCCGTCCGCTTGACCACCAGCACGCTGCGGACGCCGTCGACCTTCTGCAGCGCCTCGTCGACGTTCGGCTTCAGCGCGCTGGGCGCGCCGCGGCGGTAGCCGCCGTCGGCGGTGACGACGACCTTCGCGTCGGCGTCGGTGATCCGGCTGGCCAGCGCGTCGGGGGAGAAGCCGCCGAAGACGACCATGTGGACGGCGCCGATGCGGGCGCACGCCAGCATCGTCACCACCGTCTCCGGGATCATCGGCATGTAGACGGCCACCCGGTCACCGGCCTGCACGCCGAGCTCGGTGAGCGCGTTGGCGGCGCGGCAGACGTCGTCCTTGAGCTGGGCGTAGGTGATCGTGCGGGTGTCGCCCGGCTCGCCGATCCAGTGGTAGGCGACCTGCTCGCCGTGGCCGGCGTCGACGTGCCGGTCGACGCAGTTCACCGCCACGTTGAGCTTCCCGCCGACGAACCACTTCGCGAACGGCGGGTTGCTCCAGTCGAGCGCCTGCGACCAGGGCTCGGCCCAGTCGAGCCGGCGGGCGGCCTCCTCCCAGAAGCCCACCCGGTCGGCCGCCGCGCGCTCGTAGACGTCCGGCCCCACGTTCGCCTGGGCGGCGAGCTCGGCCGGCGGGGGGAACCCGCCCTCGGGCAGCTGGCTGGACAGGCCACCGGCGTCGGCCTGCTGGGTCTCGCTCATGCGCCACCTCCGGTATCGCGCGCGCCGCCGTCGGGATCGCGGCGCTGGACTCTCCTGCACAACCTATGGCCCCGCTCACGTCCCCGTCGCCCCGCGGGTCACCGGAGCGGGGCGCGCAGCAGCCGGCGGGTGGGCAGCTCGGTGGTCAGGAACGCGACCGCCGCGACGGTGAGCGCGGTGACCGGCAGCACCCACACCGGCCCGGCCGGCCACGGCCGGTCCTGGAACCCGATGCCCAGCAGCACCAGCGGGACGACGGCCAACGCCAGCCCGGCGGCCAGCGCGGCCGCGGTCATCAGCCCCGCCTCGCGCCGGACCATCGACCGGACCTGCCGCGGCGTGCTGCCGGTGAGCCGCAGCGTCGCCAGCTCACCGCGCCGGGCCAGGGTCGCCGCGACGAGCTGGTTGGCGATGCCCAGTAGCAGGTAGCCCAGCAGCACCGACACCGCGGCCAGGTTCACCCACACCTCCGGCGCGACGCCGCCGGTGCCCGGGGCGGGGGAGCCGGCCGGGCCGACGGCGAGCCCGGGGCGGTCCGCGGCGAGCGCGGCCAGCCCGTCCCGCGCCCGGTCGCTGCCGTCGGTGCGCACCAGCACCTGCTGGGCCAGCGGCGCGACGTGCCCGGCGGCCAGGTCGGGGGAGAGGACGACGCCGCCGAAGCCCAGCGTGCGGTCGTAGACGGCGACCACCCGCGCCTGCACCGGGGTGCCGTCGCCCAGCCGCAGCCGCACGGACGACCCGACGTCCGCCGACCGCGAGCGGGCCACGTCGCTGCCCACCGCGATCGCCGCGCCGCGGAGGTCGGCCAGCCGCCCGGCGCTGACGTCGAGGTCGACCACCTCCGCGGCGCCCGGGGTCAGCACCAGCGCGGACTCCGGCTCGACGGTCTCGGTGCCGAACTCGCGGTGCGTCCAGACGACCGCGGTGGAGCCGACCGGTTCGGCCGCGGTGACCCCGGGGACGGCGCGGACGGCGGGCAGCACGTCGCCCGGGACCCCGCCCAGCGCGTCGGCGGTGACCGCGGTGTCGGCGCGGGTGCCCGCGCGGACCTCGTCGGCGGTCGCGCCGATCACCGTCGTCTGGGCGAACGTGTAGGTGAGCACGAAGACGACGCCCATGGCGAGCGTGCTGACCGCGGCGGCGAACCGCAGCGCGTAGCCGTGCACGTTCGACACGGCCAGCCAGGTCGGCGCCGACGCGTGCCCCGGCACCCGGCGCAGCAGCCGGCCGGTGAGCGGCGGCAGCAGCCCGGGGCCGGCGAGGGTCAGCCCGATCGCGGCGACGATCCCGGCCAGCGACGTCGACGCCGCGCCCAGCTCGTCGCGCTGCAGCACCGGCAGCGCGCCGATCGGCAGCGCGGCGACCAGCAGGGCCAGGCCGGTGGACACGCGCACCCGGGACGGCGTCCGGGCGCCGGTGACCGACTCGCCCACGGCGGTGGTCGCCGGCAGCCGGGAGGTCCGCCAGGCCGCGCCGCGGGCGGCCACCTGCACCACCGCGAGCAGCAGCAGGGCGGTGGCCAGCGCGGGCAGCGGGGACAGGTGCAGCGGCAGACCCTCGGGCAGCAGGCCGATGTGCACCAGCAGCCGGCGGAACTGCCCGGCCAGCAGGTGGCCCAGCGCGATGCCCGGCACGAGCGCGACCGCGGAGACCAGGATGGCCTGGCCGGCGGCCAGCCCGCGGATCTGCCGCGGGGTGGCTCCGACGGCGCGCAGCAGGGCCAGGTCGCGGCGCTGCCCGGCGATCGACACCGACAGCGCGCCGGCCACGATGAACCCGACGACCAGCAGCACCGTCCCGCCGAGCGAGCCGGCGATCAGCAGCAGCATCGAGCCGGCGCCCGCCACGGCGGGGACGGCGGCGGCGCCGCGGTCCGCACCGGTGACGACGTCCGCCTCGTCGCCGAGCCGCTCCCGCACCGCGTCGGCCACCGACTCCGTGGCGCCCGGCGAGACGCGCAGGCCGACCAGGTCGACGGTGCCCGCCCGCGGTCCGGCGTCCCGGCCGGCGAGCTCGCGGGCGGTCGGGTCGGCGAACAGCACGCCGGTGCCGGCCGGGCCGACCACCGCCGACACCCGGTACTCCCCGCTGCGGCCGGCGGCGACGACCTGCACCCGGTCACCGGGGCGCACCCCGGCGGCCGTCGCCAGGTCCCGGTCCAGGGCCACCTCGCCGGCGCCGGTGGGGGCCACGCCGTCGACGGTGCGGCCGCTGGCCAGCCCGGACGACGCCCAGCCGTGCCCGGCGGTGGCGGCGTCCGTGCCGGTGGCCACCGGGCCGCGGGGGCCGACGACGGCGGCCGGGAAGCTCACGTCGGCGACGGCCGCGGTCACCCCCGGGACGCCGGCGAGCTCGTCGGCCAGCCCGGCCGGCAGCGTGCCCCGCTCGGGCAGCGCGACGTCCATGTCCTCGACGACGGGCACGCGCTGCACAGGGGTGACGACGACGTCGGCGCCGGCCAGCCGCCCGGCAGGCAGGTGCGACACCAGCCCCGTCTCGGCGAGCACCCCGGTGCCGGTGACCAGCGCAGCGCCGCCGAGCACGGCGAACGCGACGGCCAGCAGCCCGGCGATGCGGTACCGCGCGGTCTGCCGGGCGAGCCGCAGCATCCCGCCCATGTCAGCGCCGTCCCAGCGCGACGAGCCGCTCGGCGAGGGCCGCGGCGGTGGGCCGGTGCACGGTGTCGACGACCCGGCCGTCGGCCATCACCAGCGCGCGGTGCGCGCGGGCCGCGGCGGCGGGGTCGTGGGTCACCATGACCACCGTCTGCCCGAGCTCACCGACCAGGTCGGCCAGCAGGTCGAGCACCTCCTGCGCGGTGCGCAGGTCGAGCGCCCCGGTGGGCTCGTCGGCGAAGACGACCGCCGGCCGGGACACCAGCGCGCGGGCGATGGCCGCCCGCTGCTGCTGCCCGCCGGACAGCTCCGACGGCCGGTGCCCGAGCCGGTCGCCCAGCCCCACCCGGTCGACCAGGGTGCGCACCCAGGCGGGGTCGGCGGTCCGGCCGGCCAGCCGCAGCGGCAGGGTGATGTTGTCGGCGACGGTGAGCGCGGGCACCAGGTTGTAGGCCTGGAAGACGAAGCCGATGCGCTCGCGGCGCAGCTGCGTGCGGCGCGTCTCGTCGAGCCGGGAGATCTCCTGGCCGCCGACGACGACCTGCCCCTCGGTGGGGGTGTCGAGGCCGGCCGCGCAGTGCATCAGCGTGCTCTTGCCGGACCCGGACGGGCCCATCACGGCCAGGAACTCCCCGGCCGGCACGGTCAGCGAGACGCCGTCCAGCGCGCGCACGCCGCCGGGGTGCACCTTGGTGACCCCCGTCAGCGTGATCGCCGGCTCCGGCGGGGTCGAGGGACGTGCCACCAGGGGCACGGGGGCGGTGCTCACCGGCGGCGCAGGTGGCCGGCGACCAGCAGCACGACGCACACGCCGCACAGCAGGCTCAGGCCCAGGTGGACGGCGGTCGGCACCGACGCCACGGAGGCGACGCTGTTGCCGACGGCGCCTGCCACGAGCAGCAGCCAGACGCCGGTGCGCCAGGTGCGGCCGGGCGGCGGCGGTGCCTCGGGCGAGCGGTCGGTGCGGTCCTCGGACAGCGGGCGGGCGGTGGTCACGGCGGGCTCCTCGGGGGGAGGGGATCGGTCGTGGTCCACTCTGCGAACGCCGAGGTCAGCCGCCCATCCCCGCAGCTGGCCAGTCGTGGTGGTGCAGGCTGTACCCCTCCGCCGGACCGCTGTCCCCGGCGGCCCGCGACCTCTAGCGTCGGCAGCCGAGGAGGTGCGCGTGCAGATCGAGCGACCGCCGGCGCGGCGCGCCCGCCCGGCGCCGACCCGGGTGCTGGGCCGGGCGCTGCAGGCGATCGAGCAGCTGGCCGGTGGGCTGGGCACCGCGGCGCTGGCGCTGCTGGTGCTGCTGTGGACCGCGGTCGCCGGGCTGCTCTGCGCCGTCGGCGTCGGGCTGGCGCTGCTGCCCGGTGCGCTGCAGTCGGTGCGCTGGACCGCTGACCGCGAGCGCACCCGGCTGGGGCGCTGGGGCGAGCCGGTGGTGGTCAGCGGTCCGCTGCCGGCCGGTCTGCGGGCCGCGCTCGCCGACCCGGCGCTGCGGGCCGAGCTGCGCTGGCTGCCCGCGCACGCCACGGCCGGGCTGGTGCTCGGGCTGCTCGGCGTGGTGCTGCCGATCTACGCCGTGCAGTACCTGACCTACCCGCTGTGGTGGCAGGCGCTGCCCGAGGGCGACGCCAGCCCGTCGCCGGGGCTGTGGGCCGTCGACGGCTGGACCGACGCGATCGCGGTCATGCTGCTCGGCCTCGGCTGGGCGGTGATCACCCTCGGCGCCACGCCGGTGCTGGCCCGCTGGCAGGGCCGGCTCGGACGCCGTCTGCTGGCCCCGCCGCCGGGCACCGACCTCACCCTGCGGGTGGCGGAGCTGACCGCGACCCGGGCCGCGGCGCTGGACGCGCACGTCACCGAGCTGCGCCGGATCGAGCGGGCGCTGCACGACGGCACCCAGAACCGGCTGGTGGCGGTGTCCGTGCTGCTCGGCGCCGCCCGGCGCACCCTCGAGCGCGACCCGGCGGCGGCCGACGAGGTGCTGGAGCGGGCGCAGTCCGCAGCCGAGCAGGCGCTGGCCGAGCTGCGCGCCGTGGCCCGCGGCATCCTGCCCCCGGCGCTGGCCGACCGCGGGCTGGCCGGCGCGCTGGCCGGGCTCGCGGCCGGCAGCCCGGTGCCCTGCCGGGTCGACGTCGTGGCGCCGGTGCGCTGCGCGGCGTCGGTGGAGGCGACCGCCTGGTTCGTCGTCGCCGAGGCGCTGACCAACGTGGCCCGGCACAGCGGCGCGACCGCGGCCTCGGTGACCGTGCGCCAGGCCGGTGGCCGGCTGACCGTCGAGGTCGCCGACGACGGGCACGGCGGGGCCGACGAGACCGCGGGCTCGGGGATCTCCGGGATCCGCCGCCGGGTCGCCGCCCACGACGGCGACCTGACCCTGACCAGCCCGCCAGGCGGGCCGACGACGCTGCGGGTGGAGCTGCCGTGCGGATAGTCATCGCCGAGGACGACGCGCTGCTGCGCGAGGGCCTCTCCCTGCTGCTGCGCGCCGAGGGCATGGAGGTCGTGGCCGCCGTCGACGGCCCGGACGCCTTCCTGACCGCGGTGGAGGGGAAGGAGCCCGACGTCGCGATCGTCGACGTCCGGATGCCGCCGACCCACACCGACGAGGGCATCCGGGCCGCCGTCGAGGCGCGCCGCCGGCAGCCCGGGCTGGCGGTGCTGGTGCT
Organism: Modestobacter sp. NPDC049651; assembly: GCF_040659695.1. NCBI lineage: Bacteria > Bacillati > Actinomycetota > Actinomycetes > Geodermatophilales > Geodermatophilaceae > Modestobacter > Modestobacter sp. NPDC049651. The sequence continues at coordinate 43,531 of NZ_JBFAOG010000015.1, read as the reverse complement.
CTCGGCGTGGGTGGAGCAGTCGTTCGCCACCGAGCTGCTGGCCGGCGGCGCGGCGGGGCTGGGTTACCTGCTCAAGGAGCGGGTGGGCCGGGTGCAGCAGTTCCTCGACGCGCTGCACCGGGTGGCCGGCGGGGGCACCGCGATCGACCCGGAGGTGGTGGCGCAGCTGTTCGCGCGCACCCGGACCGACGACCGGCTGGAGCGGCTCAGCCCCCGCGAGCGGGAGGTGCTGGAGCTGATGGCCGAGGGCCACGGCAACAGCGTCATCGCGGAGCGGCTCGTGGTCACCGACGGGGCGGTGCACAAGCACATCCGCAGCATCTTCGCCAAGCTCGACCTGCCGCCCAGCGACCGCACCGACCGCCGGGTGGCCGCCGTCCTGCGCTACCTCGACGACGTCCAGCGCCGCGGCTGAGTGGAGTCCCAGCGCTCGGGAAACGATGCGCTGGGACTCCACCCGGGTCAGGGCAGCGCGCAGAACGCGGCGTCGACGGCGTCCTCGAGGTGCTCGAACTGGTGCGCGTCCGCGGGGTCGGCGTTCGCCGGGTCACCGGTGACGACGATCGACACCCCGCGGCCGTCGGCGGTGACCGCCTCCCGGCTGTGGGTGCCGGGCAGGTCGCCGCCGTGGGTCCAGGCCCGGCCGCCGCAGCTCAGCTCGAAGCTGGCCAGCCCCAGGCCGTACCGGTCGCCGGCGTTGCGCAGCGAGATGTCGGTGGCCGGCACCGTCCGCTCCATCTCCTGCTGCTGCGCGGGCGGCAGCAGCTCCCCGCCGACGACGGCCGAGAAGAACCGCAGCAGGTCGCGCGGGGTGCTCACCACCTGACCGGCGGCCCAGCCCATCGACGGGTCCATCTCGGTGACGTCGGTCCACGGCCCGCCCGCGGTCTCCTGCAGGTAGTTGCGCGGGTGCGGGCCGCGGATGCCGCGGTCGCCGTCCGACGGCCAGTAGGTGTCCCGCAGGTGCAGCGGCTCGATGATGCGGTGCGTGATCTCGTCGCCGATCCGGTGACCGGTCACCCGCTCCACCAGCAGCCCGGCGATCGCGTAGTTGGTGTTGCTGTAGGAGAATGCGGCGCCCGGTGCGGCCAGTGCGGGCCGGCCCAGGCCAGCGGCGACCAGCTCCTGCCCGGTGTAGTGCCGGGTGAACCCGCTGGCCAGCCACTCCGGGTAGAGGACGTCGTCGTAGTCGGGGATGCCGCTGGTGTGCTGCAGCAGCTGGCGCACGGTGATCTGCCGGCCGTCGCCGCCCGGCCCGCGGACGAGGCCGGGCAGGTAGGTCTCCACCGGGCGGTCGAGCTGCACCTCCCGCTCCGCGACCAGCTGCAGGACGACGGTCGCGGTGAAGGTCTTGGTGTTGCTGGCGATGCGCACCGAGCCGTTGACCGGCACCGGGGCGCCGGTGGCGAGGTCGCCGACGCCGGCGACGTGGTCCCGGCCATGACCCGGACCCTGGCCGCGGCCGTCGCTGACCGCGGCCAGCACGCCGGGGAACCCCTCGTCGGCGAGCGCGTCGATGTCGTGCTGGACGACGCGGTCGGCGGCGAGCGGCGGGCGGTGCTGCGAGGGCGACGCGTCGGCGGCGGCCGGCGCGACCACCCCGGCGGTGAGCAGCCCGGCCAGCACGGTGCCGGTGGCGACCAGCGAGGCGCGGCGGGGGGTGGGGGAGGAACGACGGGGTCCGGTCACGGGTGGGCTCCCTGAGGTGTCGGTTGTGCGGACACCTGAGAGCCAACGCCCGCCGGGCGGGCCGATCGATCCCGCTGAGGGGCCGTTCCGCGGTGGTGCAGGCTGTACCCCGCTGGGTGGAGTGTGAGGGCGGAGGAGACCTGCGCCCTCACACTCCAGTCACGGCAGGAAGAGCATCGAGTCGCCGAACTCGTGCCAGCGGTAGCCCTCCGCCGCCGCGGCGGCGTACGCGGCGGTCACCAGCTCGTCGCCGGCCACCGCCTGCAGCAGCCGCAGGTGGCTGGACGCCGGCTCGTGCAGGCCGGTGACCAACCCGGTCACCGCCCGGGCGGGGCGGTCCGGGCCGAGCACCAGGTCGGTCCAGCCGGCCGCCGCCCGGGTCTCGCCGTCCTCGCCGGTCGCCGACTCCAGCGCCCGGGTGACCGTGGTGCCGACCGCCACCACCCGGTTGCCGGCCCGCCGGGCGGAGGTCACCAGCCGGGCGGTCGGCTCCGGGACGGCGAACCGCTCGGGGAACGGTGGCTCGTGCAGCTCGGGGCTGGCCACCCCGGCGTGCAGGGTCAGCGGGGCGAGGGTCACCCCGCGGGTCAGCAGCCGCACGACCAGGTCCGCGGTGAACGGCCGCCCGGCGCTGGCCATCTCGGCGCTGGCCAGCTCGCCGCCGGGGTCGGCGGCGTACACGTTCTGGTACGCGGCCAGCGGGAACCCCCGGTCCAGGTGCCCGTACCGGACCGGCTGCCCGTGGGCGGCCAGCTCGGTGGCGACCCGGGTGCCGGCCGGCACGCTCGCCCACCACAGCCGGCCGGGCCGCGCCGGGTCCGGGTAGGGGGCGCGCAGCACCAGCGGCGCCCCGCCGGGCAGCGTGCACACCGCGCCGGGCTCCGCGCCGAGGTCCGGTCCGGAGTTGTCCGGGCGGCGCAGCTCGACCACCCAGCTGCCGTCGTCCAGCTCGGTGGAGACGTGGAGCGGGACGACGCCGCCGTCGGCCCGCCGCACGTCCAGCCGGGCCGGCCAGGTGGGGGAGGTGTTGACCACGACCAGGTCGCCGGGCTCGAGCAGGTCGGGCAGGTCGCGGAACCGCCGGTGCCGCACCCCGGTGGCGTGCACCGCCATCAACCGCACCTCGTCGCGGGCCAGACCCGACTCCTCGGGCGGCTCCGTGGCCGGGCGGCCCTCCGGGGGCAGCCGCAGCGCGGTCACCGGCCGGCTCCGGCGGGCAGCAGGTCCGCGGCGCGGTGGCGGCCGCTGGGCAGGTCCTCGTCGAGCAGCCGGAGCAGCGCCGGGACGACGGACGCCGGGCTGGGCCGGTCGCTGACGTCCTCGTCCGGGTAGGCGGCCTGGTGCATCTCGGTGGCCATGTCGCCGGGGTCGACGGCGTGCACCCGCAGCCGGGGGTGCTCGACCGCCAGGACGGCGGTCAGCTGGTCCAGCGCCGCCTTGCTCGCGCCGTACCCGCCCCAGCAGGCGTAGGGCTCGACGGCGGCGTCCGAGCTGATCGACAGCACCCGGCCGGCGGCCCGGTCGAGGGCAGGCAGCACCAGCTGCGTGAGCGCCAGCGGCGCGACGGTGTTGACCGCGAGGACCCGCGTGAACCGGTCGGTCGGCAGCTCGGCCAGCGGCACCAGCGGGCTCGGCCCGAGGTCGCTGGCGTTGTGCACCAGCAGGTCCAGCCGGGGTCCGGCGGCGTCGGCCAGGGCGGCGCGGTGGGCGGGGTCGGCGACGTCGCCGGCGAGGGCGGTGACCAGCTCGGGGTGCGGCAGGGCGGCGACGGCGGAAGACAGCCGGCCGGCGTCCCGGCCGTCGAGGACCAGCCGCCAGCCGCGGGTGGACAGGGCGGAGGCGAGCGCGGCGCCGAGGCCGCGGGACCCGCCGGTGAGGAGTGCCACGGGGTTCTGCATGCGGCTACCGTCTTGGCTCAAGTCCACTTGAGGTCAAGAGGATGCCGGCATGGAGCTGCTGACGATCGGCGAGGTCTCGCGACGGGCCGGGGTGGCGCCGTCCGCGCTGCGCTACTACGAGCAGCAGGGGCTGGTCGCCGCGACGCGCACCGCCGGTGGGGCCCGGCGCTACCAGCGGTCGGTGCTGCGCCGGCTGGCGTTCGTGCGGGCGGCGCAGAACGTCGGGCTGTCGCTCGGCGAGATCCGTGCGGCGCTGGCCACGCTCCCCGACGAGCGACCACCCACGGCTCGCGACTGGGCACGGCTGTCGGCCGGCTGGCGGGACCGGCTGGACGAGCAGATCCGCGCGCTCACCCAGCTGCGGGACGGGCTGGACTCCTGCATCGGGTGCGGCTGCCTGTCGCTGGACCGCTGCGCGCTGAGCAACCCCGGTGACCTGGCCGCCCGCGACGGCGCCGGTGCCCGCTGGCTGTCGCCGCTGCTGCGCCGGGTGCCGCAGTAGGTGGGAGAGATCCGTCGAGCCGACGTGGACGGATGCACTCCGCCTCATCCGCGGGGCACCCGGAACCTCAGGCTGGTGCGCATCCCGAGGTCGTCGACGCGCAGCTTCTCCAGCTCCTGCGGAGGAGCGCCGTCGAAGAGCCGCCGGCCGCGGCCCAGGAGCACCGGCATGACGTCGATCCACAGCTCGTCGACCAGCCCGGCGGCGAGCAGCTGCTGGTTGAGGTCGGCGCCGCCGATCACGGTGACCGCCCGGTCGCCGGCCAGCTCGGCCGCGCAGGCCACGGCGGCCGCCACGCCCTCGGTGACGAACGTGAAGAACAGCCGCTCGTTCCGCCTGGGCGCTCGGTCCGGTGGGCGGTGCGTCAGCACGACGATCGGCACCTGGAACTCGTAGCCGTCCGCGTAGCCGTCGGGGTCGTCGGCACCGTCGAACGTGCGCCGGCCCATGAGCGCCGCGCCGGTCACCTCCTGGGCCTCGGTCAGCCAGGGCGAGCCCACCAGCTGCTCGAAGTCGGCGTAGAGCATCCCCGAGTCGCCGTGCTCGTCGGCGATGAAGCCGTCCAGCGACACCGTCATGCCGGCGATCACCTTCGCCATGGGTCCTCCCTCCGGGCACCGCCCCGGGCGGGGCGTCCTGGGAGCAGGGACCGGCCGGCGAGGCCGGGCTCATCGGTGCGGGCGGGTCAGCCCGGCGCGCCGAGGGCGACGACGTCGCCGACCACCCAGACCGCCGGCGGGCGGACGCCCTCCTCGGCGAGGGTGCGGCCGAGGTCGGCGAGGGTGGTGCGCAGCACCCGCTGGGCGGGGGTGGCGCCGTCGCTGACCACCGCGACCGGGGTGTCGGCCGGGCGCCCGTGCTCGACCAGCGTGGCGGCGATCGCCGGCGCGGTGTCGACGCCCATCAGCACCACGAGCGTGCCGCGCAGCCGGCCGAGCGCCGCCCAGTCGACCAGCGACTGCGGGTGGTCCGGCGGCACGTGCCCGGAGACGACGACGAACTCGTGGGTGAGCCCGCGGTGGGTGACCGGGATCCCGGCCAGCCCCGGGACGCCGATCGCGCTGGTGATGCCCGGCACCACCTCGACCGGGACGCCGGCCGCCGCGCAGGCCTCGAGCTCCTCCCAGCCGCGGCCGAACACGAACGGGTCGCCGCCCTTGAGCCGCACCACCCGCTTGCCCCGCCGCGCGCGGTCGACCAGCAGCGCGTTGATCTGCTCCTGCGCCATCGACCGGCCGCGGGGGAGCTTCGAGGCGTCGATGACCTCGACCTCCGGCGGCAGCGAGGCCAGCAGCGCCTGCGGGGCGAGGTGGTCGGCGACGACGACGTCCGCGGTGGCGACCGCCTGCCGGCCGCGCACGGTGACCAGCCCGGGGTCGCCGGGGCCCCCGCCGACCAGCACCACGCTGCCCGGCTGCCCGGCGGGGGTGCGGGCGGCGCGGTCGGAGATCGAGCCGTCGGTGAGCCCGGCGAGCACGGCGTCGCGGACCCCGACGGCGCGCTGCGGGTCGCCGCCGCCGTGCACGCCCACGACCAGGTCGCCCTGCCGGCCGACCGCGGGGGTCCAGACGCTGGACGCGCCGCGGTCGTCGGCGCGGGCGCAGAACACCCGGGCCTGCTCGGCCTCGGCGGCGACCGCGGCGTTGACCTCCGGGTCGTCGGTGGCGGCGACCGCGTACCAGGCGCCGGCCAGGTCGCCGCGGACGTACCGGCGCGGGTGCCAGGTGACCGAGCGGGGCGCGACCAGCGCCTCCAGCGCAGGGGTCACCTCGGGGCTCACCACGGTGACCAGCGCGCGGGCCTCGAGCAGGCCGGCCACCCGGCGGTGCGCCACCTGCCCGCCGCCCACGACCACGACCCGGCGCCCGGCCAGGCGCAGCCCGACCGGGTAGACGGCGGCCGGGGAGGGGGTGGGGTCGGTCATCAGCTCGTCTCGCTCGCGTGTTCTCGGGCCTCAAGGATCGCAGCCAGCGCCTGCCCGAACGCACGGGAGGTCGCCGGATCGCGCACGGCGACGCGGAAGTGGTCGCCGGACAGCCCCGGGAAGGTGTCGCCGCGGCGCACCGCCCACCCGCGGGCGCGCAGCTCGGCGCGCACCCGGACGCCGCCGGGCACGCGCAGCAGCACGAACGCGCTCGCCGGCTCCGCGACCACCTCCACCCCCGGTGGCAGCGCCTGCACGAGCGCCGCCCGGTGCCCGGCGAGCTCCCGTGCCCACGCGTCGGCCTCGGCGCGCGCGGCCGGGGTGGTGCAGGCGGCCAGCGCGGCCAGGGCCGGCGTCGACACCGGCCAGTGCGGCTGCTGCGCGGCCAGCGCCGCGACCAGGTCGGCGGGCCCCAGCGCGTAGCCGACCCGCAGCCCGGCCAGCCCCCAGGTCTTGGTCAGGCTGCGCACCACGAGCAGGCCGGGCAGGTCGCGGCGGCCGGCCAGCGACGCCGGCTCGCCGGGCACCGTGTCGGCGAACGCCTCGTCGACCAGCAGCACCCGGCCCGGGCGGGCCAGCGCCGCGACGTCGTCCGCGGGGTGCAGCACGGAGGTGGGGTTGGTCGGGTTGCCCAGCACCACCAGGTCGGCGTCCGCGGGCACGTCGCGCAGCCGGTAGGACGGCGGGTCGAGCAGCAGCCGCTCCACCGGGTGACCCGCGGCGCGCAGCGCGGCCTCCGGTTCGGTGAACGACGGGTGGACGACGACCGCCCGCCGGGGCCGCAGCGCCCGGGCGACCAGGGTGAACGTCTCGGCGGCGCCCGCGGTGAGCAGGACCTCGTCGTCCGGGCGGCCGTGCGCGGCGGCGACCGCGGCCCGTGCCGCGTGCCCGTCGGGGTAGGCGGCGCTGCCGTCGACCGCGGCGTGCAGCACCGCGCGGAGCCAGGCCGGCGGGGTGCCGGCGCGGACGTTGACGGCCAGGTCGACCAGCCCCGGGGCGGTCTCGGCGTCGCCGTGGTGGCGCAGGTCGACGTCCCGGGCGACGGCCACGGTCACCCGGCCGACCACGGTCTTGCCGACCAGCAGCTCCCCGCCGCCGAGCAGTGCCGCGGCCTCGGCGACCGACGGCGTGCCCACCGCCGCGGCCACCCGGCCGGACGGCGTGGGCACCGGCACCGCGGCGAGCTCGTCGGCCGGGTGCCCGGTCAGCGGCCAGCCGAGCCGGTCGGCGGCGGTGCGCAGCCCCGCCTCCGCCGCCCGCCGGTCGAGGGTGGCCAGCGTGACCGGCCCGGCGGGTGCGGGCAGCACCGCGTCGACGGCGGCGAGCACCTCCTCGGCGCTCACCCCCGCGGTGGCGCCGACGCCGATCCGGATCACGCCCGGACGCCGGGGGAGTCCGGCAGCGCGGCCAGCAGCGCGCCGGCGTCGCGGGGCAGCGCGCCGTCCGGGAGCAGGCCCAGCGCCCGCAGCCGGGCGCCGACGGTGAGCGCCCACGGCCGGTCCAGCCGGGCCCGGGCGAGCAGGTCGTCGTCGCCGAGGACGTCGTCCGGGGCGCCCTGCACGACCCGGCCGCCGACCACGACCGCCACCTCGTCGGCCCAGCGCAGCGCAAGGTCGACGTCGTGGGTGCTCATCACCACCGTCGAGTCGGCCGCCTGCAGCCGCTCCAGCGCGGCGAGCGCCTCGCCGACCGCCGACGGGTCGAGCCCCGCCGTCGGCTCGTCGAGCAGCAGCACGCACGGCCGCATCGCCACCGCGCCGGCGATCGCCACCCGCTTGCGCTCGCCGTAGGACAGCTGGTGGGTGGGCCGGCCGGCGAGCCGGGTGACGGCGAGCAGCTCCAGCGCCTCGGCGACCCGGGCCCGCACCTCCTCCTCGGGCAGGCCGAGGTTCACCGGCCCGAACGAGACGTCCTGCGCGACCGACGCGCTGAACAGCTGGTCGTCGGGGTCCTGCAGCACCAGCTGCACGGCCTGCCGGTGGGCGCGCAGGCCCGCCCGGGTGTGCCGGAGCTCTGCGCCGTCGAGGGTGACCCGGCCGCGGGCCGGCTGCAGCGCCCCGGACAGGCAGCGCAGCAGCGTGGTCTTGCCCGAGCCGTTCGCGCCGAGCACCGCCAGCCGGCGGCCGGGCGGCACGGTCAGCGCGGCGCCGTCCAGCACCGGTGCCCGGCGGTCGTAGCCGACGCTCAGGCCCTCCGCCGCCAGCGTCAGGTGACTCACGCCAGCACCCCGGCGGCCACCAGCGCGCCCAGGCCGACCACCGTCGCGGCCTCGAACCGGCGCGACGCCGGCAGCGTCTCCGGCAGCACCCGCAGCCCGGTCTCCATGCCCCGGCCGGCGAGCCCGTCCTGCAGCCGGCGGGCGCGGTCCCAGGAGCGGGTCAGCACCGCGGCGGCCAGCGCCCCCGACGACCGGTAGGAGGCGCGCACCGTGGCGTGCCCCATCCGCGCCGTCTGCGCCTCCCGGATCGTGGTCAGGCTGGTGAGCAGCACGAACAGCAGCCGGTAGGTGACCGAGGCGACCTCGAGCACGGCCGCCGGCACCCGCAGCCGGGCCAGCGCCGGCAGCAGGTCGGAGATCGGCGTCGTCGCGGCCAGCAGCAGGACGGCGGCGCTGCCCGCGACCGCGTGCCCGACCAGCGAGCCGGCCCGGGCCGCGGCGTCCGGCGCCCAGCCGATCCCGCCGCCGCCCACCTCGACGACGGTGGTCAGCGCTCCGACGGCGATGAACGCCAGCGGCAGCCGCACCGCGCGCAGGAAGGTGCGGGCCGGCACCCGCGCCGGGCCCAGCGCCAGCACGACGGCGGCGGCCGCCACCAGCACGCCGGCCGGCCACACCGGCAGCACCAGCGCGCACACCACCAGCCCGAGGCTGAGCAGCAGCTTGTCGGCGGGGGAGCGGCGGCGCCAGGCGCTGGCCCAGGCGGCGTCGTCGATCGCCAGACCGCTCACGGCTGCGGCGCCCCCGTGTCCGACTCCCGTGCCGCCAGCGCCTCCCGCAGGGCGCGCCGGCTGCGCAGCCGGCCCAGCACGTAGCCGAGCACCGCGCCGCCGAACGCCGCCTGCAGCGCGAACAGCCCCGACTCGACCTCGCTGGACCCCGGTGAGAAGACCGAGTCGAACCACGGCCGGTAGCCCGGGTCGGACTCCTCGATCAGCTCGGTGGCCTTGCTGTCGGTGCCGGCGAAGTCGGAGCTGCCGGCGTGCAGCGCCAGCGGGACCACGAACAGCACCACGATGCCCAGCACGAGCAGCACGGTGACCAGCCGCCGGCGGTTCACCGTTCACCCCTCTCCGCGCTTTCGGCGCCGAAGGCGGGACCACTTTCGGCGCCGAAAGCGGGTTGGGGGGTGGGTTCGGGTTCGGGTTCGGGGCGGAGGACGCCGAGGCGCTCGAGCTCGGGCCGGGCGTTCGTGGTGAGCACCCGGAACAGCAGCACCCCGAGCAGCCCCTCGGCCAGCGCCAGCGGGATCTGGGTGACCGAGAAGACGCCGAGGAACTTGGCCGCCGCGCCGGCGAAGCCGCTCTCGGCGTCCGGGTGGGCCCAGGCCAGCTGCAGCGCCGTCGTCACGTAGGTGGCGAGGTCCGACAGCGCCATGGCGACGAAGACCGCCGGCAGCAGCCCGCCGCCGAGCCGGCGGGTGAGCCGGTAGGCGCCGTACCCGGCCCACGGTCCGACGATCGCCATCGAGAACGCGTTCGCGCCGAGCGTGGTGAGCCCGCCGTGCGCGAGCAGCAGCGCCTGGAACAGCAGCACGATCGTGCCCAGCAGCGCCATCACCGGTGGCCGGAACAGCACCGCGCCCAGCCCGGTGCCGGTCGGGTGCGACGAGCTGCCGGTCACCGAGGGCAGCTTGATCGCGCTGAGCACGAAGGTGAACGCGCCCGCGGCGCCCAGCAGCAGCGTCGACTCGGGGTGCTCGCGCACCTCCTTGACCACGCACCGCGCACCGTGGACGACGAACGGCGCGGCGGCGATGGTCCAGCCGATCGCGTGCGCCGGCGGCAGGAAGCCCTCAGCGATGTGCACCGGGGACCACCTCCCGGACGCGGGCGGCCGCCGCGACGAAGCGGGAGGCCATCCCCGGGGAGCCGGCCCAGTTCAGGTGCAGGTAGGAGGCGTGGACGCTGCCGCTCACGAAGCCCTCCGGCCCGTCGGCGTTCCACTGCCACGCGGGCGTGGGCCCGGCGGCGGGGGTGGCGGCGGTGCGGTGGAACTCGTGGCCGCGCACCCGGGTGCCGGCCGGGGCCAGCACGCTGTCGCTGAGCGCGACCGCCGACCGGTAGCCCAGCGTGAGCCGGGGGTGCATGGCGGTGGTCGTGGGCAGGACGCCGCACATCGGCTCGCCGTCCAGCTCCCGGGAGAGGTACAGCAGCCCGGCGCACTCGGCGGCGATCGCACCGCCGCGGGCGGCCAGGTCGGCGATCGCCGTCCGCAGCCCGACGTTCGCGCTCAGCGCCGGCGCGTGCACCTCCGGGAAGCCGCCGCCGACGACCAGCGCCGACGTGCCCTCGGGCAGCGCGGAGTCGCGCAGCGGGTCGACGGTGACCACCTCCGCGCCGGCCGCGGCGAGCAGCTCCGCGGTCTCCGCGTAGCCGAAGGTGAAGGCCGGGCCACCGGCGACGGCGACCACCGGCCGGCCCGCGACCGGCGCCACCTCGGCGGCCGGGTCCCAGGGCTCGCCGGCCAGGTCGGGCGCGGTGCGGGCCAGCCGCAGGACGGCGTCCAGGTCGACCGACGACTCCACCACCGCGCCGAGCGCGCGCACGGTGCGCACCGCCTCGGCCGACCGCTCGGCCGCCGGCACCAGGCCCAGGTGCCGGGAGGGGGTGTGCAGCTCCTCGATGCGGCGGACCGCGCCGAGGACCGGCACGCCCGCGGCGTCCAGCGCCTCGCGGAGGATGGCCTCGTGCCGGTCGGTGCCCACCCGGTTGAGGACGACGCCGCCGATGCGCACCGTGGGGTCGAAGGTCGCAAAGCCGTGCACCAGCGCCGCGACGCTGCGGGCCTGCGAGGCGGCGTCGACGACCAGCACGACCGGGGCCCGCAGGTGGGTGGCGAGCTGGGCGGTGGAGCCGTAGCCGGGCGCGACGCTGGGGTGCGCCGCGCCGTCGAACAGGCCCATGACGCCCTCGACGACGGCGACGTCCGCGCCGCGCGAGCCGTGCAGGAACAGTGGGGTGATCCGCTCGTCGCCGACCAGCCACGGGTCGAGGTTGCGGCCGGGGCGGCCGGCGGCGAGCCCGTGGTAGCCGGGGTCGATGTAGTCCGGGCCGACCTTGTGCGGGCTCACCCGCAGCCCGCGGGCGGTGAGCGCCGCGACCAGGCCGGTGGTGATCGACGTCTTCCCGGCGTTGGACGACGGCGCGGCCACGACGATGCGCGGGATCCGGTGGGTGCTCACCACTCGATCCCCCGCTGGCCCTTCTGGCCGGCGTCCATCGGGTGCTTGACCTTGGTCATCTCCACGACCAGGTCCGCGGCCTCGACGAGTGCCGGGTGGGCGTCCCGCCCGGTGATGACCACGTGCTGGCTGCCCGGTCGGTCGACCAGGGTGCGCACCACGTCGTCGACGTCCACCCAGCCCCACTTCATGGGGTAGGTGAACTCGTCGAGCACGTAGAAGCGGTGCGCCTCGGCGGCGAGGTCGCGCTTGATCTGCGCCCAGCCCTCGGCGGCGTCCGCGGCGTGGTCGACCTCGGTGCCGGCCCGCCGCGACCAGCTCCAGCCGGAGCCCATCTTGTGCCAGACCACCGGGCCGCCCTGCCCGGTGGTGGCGTGCAGCTCGCCCAGCGCGGTCAGCGCGTTCTCCTCGCCGACCTTCCACTTGGCGCTCTTGACGAACTGGTAGACCGCGATCGACCAGCCCTGGTTCCACGCCCGCATGGCCATGCCGAAGGCGGCGGTGGACTTGCCCTTCATCTCGCCGGTGTGCACCGCCAGCAGCGGGCGGTTGCGGCGCTGCCGCGTCGTCAGCCCGTCCTGCGGGACGACGGCCACCTGCCCCTGCGGCATCAGGCGGCCTTCCGCACGTCGCGGACCGTGCTCGCGAGGGACTCCGCGCCGAGCTCCTCCAGCCGCAGCGTCTGCGCGCCGAGCGCCGTGCCGAGGGATGCCGCCAGGCCCAGCCGCACCGGCCCGGACTCGCAGTCGACGACGACGCCCGCCACGCCGGCGAGCAGCCCCGCCGCCCGGCGGGCCTCACCGAGGGAGTCGGTGCCGCGGGCACCGGTGGCCCGCCCGTCGGTGACCACGACCAGCAGCGGACGGCGCTGCGGGTCGCGCACCCGCTCCCGCGCCAGCGTCTCGTGCGCCTTCAGCAGCCCGGCGGCGAGCGGGGTGCGCCCGCCGGTGGGCAGGCTCGTCAGCCGGGCCGCGGCCGCCTCGACCGACCAGGTGGGCGGCAGCGCGAGCTCGGCCCCGCCGCCGCGGAAGGTGATCAGCCCGACCTTGTCGCGCCGCTGGTAGGCGTCCAGCAGCAGCGACAGGACGGCGCCCTTCACCGCGGCCATCCGCGACCGGGCGCCCATCGAGCCGCTGGCGTCGACGACGAACAGCACGAGGTTGCCCTCGCGGCCCTCCAGCGTGGCCTGGCGCAGGTCCTCGCGGGCGATGCGCAGCCCGGCGCCGGCGCGGCCGCGGGCCCGCTGGTGGGGCGCGGCGGCGAGCACGGTGTCGACCAGGTGCAGCTTGGTGACGGTGCCCTCGGGCCTCGTCGAGCCGACCACCCGGCCGCGCTCGCTGCGCGCCCGGGACCGGCGGCCGGCCGCGCCCGCGCCGATGCCGGGCACCTCCAGCCGGCGGGTGCGGAACGGGTCGGCCGGCGCGACGGCGGCCTTCTCCGGCGCCGGGGCCGCGTCGGTGTGCCCGCCGCCCTCACCCCGCGGCGCCGTCGTCGGCCCGCCGTCCTGATCCGGTTCCTCGCGGGAAACCGGATCGTCGGGGGCGGCGTCGGTGCCGGCGCTGGGTGGCGGGGGAGTGCCGCCGTCGCCGCCGTCCGGGCCGCCGCCGTCGGTGGGGGGCTCGGGCTCGGGGTCGTCGTCCGGCTCGTCGGGGCGGGAGTCCTCGAGCGCGCGGTCCAGCGTCTCCTCGTCGAGGCCCGGGGCGTCGAACGGGTTGCGCCGGCGGCGGTGCGGCAGGGCGAGCCGGGCGGCGACCCGGACGTCGTCCTCGGTGACCTCGGTGCGGCCGGCCCAGGCGGCGTGCGCGATGGCCGCGCGCGCGGTGACCAGGTCGGCGCGCAGCCCGTCGACGTCGAACGCGGCGCAGACGGCGGTCACCTGCTGCAGCGCGGCGTCGGAGAGCACCACCCGCGGCAGCAGCTCGCGGGCGGCGGCGATCCGCTCGGCCAGCCCGGTCTCCTCGGCGGCCCAGGTGGCGGCGAAGCCGGCCGGGTCGGCGTCGTAGGCGAACCGGCGGCGCACCACCTCCGCGCGCTCGGCCGGGTCGCGCGGGGCGGCGACCTCGACGGTGAGCCCGAACCGGTCCAGCAGCTGCGGGCGGAGCTCGCCCTCCTCGGGGTTCATCGTCCCGACCAGCAGGAAGCGGGCGGCGTGCCGCACCGAGACGCCCTCGCGCTCGACGTAGGCGCGGCCCATCGCGGCGGCGTCCAGCAGCAGGTCGACGAGGTGGTCGTGCAGCAGGTTGACCTCGTCGACGTACAGGACGCCGCGGTGGGCGGCGGCGAGCAGCCCGGGCTCGAACGCCTTCACGCCCTCGGTGAGCGCCCGCTCGAGGTCCAGCGCGCCGACGACGCGGTCCTCCGAGGCGCCGACCGGCAGCTCGACCAGCCGCGCCGGGCGGGTCTGGCCCGGGGCCGACCGGTCGTGCGGGCCGTCGGGGCACTCGGGGTCGGGAGCGGCGGGGTCGCAGGCGAACCGGCAGCCCGCGACGACGTCGACCGGGGGGAGGACGGCGGCCAGTGCCCGCACCGTCGTCGACTTCGCCGTCCCCTTCTCGCCGCGCACCAGCACGCCGCCGACGGCGGGGGAGACGGCGTTGAGCAGGAGGGCGAGCCGCATGTCGGCCATGCCGACGACGGCGCCGAAGGGGTAGGTCATGGGCAGACCACAGGTCCTCTCCCCGGGTGTCCACGCCCGGAGGTGGCAGGAGGCGACGGCGGGAGTTCCTGACTCACCGGCCCGGGGGCCGGCTCACAGTGGCGGGACCGCGCCGGAGTCGCACCGGGCTTCCTCCACTGCCGTCGCAGTTGGAGGCACATCAGACCACGGCGACCCGAGGGGGCGACAGGGGCGGGTCTCTTGACGAAGTGGAAAGTGAGCTCCACACTTTCCGACATGGAAACCCATGCCGCGCCGGACGCCGGGGGCGCCGCCGCCCAGCTCGCCGCCCTGCAGGCCGACCGCGCGGCGGTGGCCGACCGCGCCATGCAGCCCTGGTGGTACGACGCGGCGCTGGGCTTCCTGGTGTTCGTGCTGGTCGCCCAGTTCACGCTGGACAACCGGGTCGTCTCGGTGGTGGTGCCGCTGCTGGTGGTCGCGGGCTGCCTGGTGCTCACCCGGGTCTACCGGCGGATCACCGGGTTCTTCGTGAACGGGCTGCGCGGCGGGGCCACCCGGCGGGTCGTCTGGATCTGGCTGGCCGGCTACGCGGTGGTCGGCGGTGCCGGGGCCGTGCTGGAGGTGGGGCTCGGGCTGCGGGGCGCCCTGGTCGGCGCCGGGCTGCTGCTCGGGGTCGGCTTCGCCTTCCTGAGCCGCTGGTGGACCCGCATCTACATCGCCGAGCTGCGGGGCACGCTGTGACCGGCGACCACGACGGCGACCTCGACGTCGCGCAGGCGGCCGCGCAGCTCGCGGCGCTGGAGGGCGACCGGGCCGCCCTCGCCGACCGGCTGGTCCAGCCCTGGTGGTGGGACGCCTCCCTCGGCTTCCTGCTGTTCGCCGTGCTGGGCAGCTACTCGTTGCACAACAGCTGGGTGACCGTCGGGGTCGCCGTCGCCGCCGCCGCCGGGCTCGGCGGTCTGGTCGCCGCCTACCAGCGCATCACCGGCACCTGGTGGGACGCCCGGAAGGTCGGCCCGGTGCAGGCCCAGGTGCGCCGCGCGATGCGCTGGTGGCTCGCGGCCTACGCGGTGCTGCTCGTCCTCGGCTGCCTCGCCGAGTACCAGCTCGACTGGCGCGGCGCGATGGTCGGCGTGGGCGCGGTGCTCGGGACGGCGTGCGGGCTGCTCTCCCGCTGGGTCAGCCGGGCGTACGTCGCCGGGCTGCGGGCGGGCCTGTGACCGCGGTGGCGCCGCGGTTCGACGCGGTCATCCACCCGCCGCCGCGGCTGCAGATCTGCGGGCTGCTCGCCGCCGTCGACACGATGGAGTTCGCCGCGGTGCGCGACCAGGTCGGGGTCAGCGACTCTGTGCTGTCCAAGCACGTCAAGCAGCTGGAGGAGGCCGGGTACGTCGCGGTGCGGAAGGCGACGATCGCCTCCCGCCAGCGCACCAGCCTCGCGCTGACCAGGGCCGGCCGCGCCGCGTTCACCGCCCACGTCGCCGAGCTGCGCCGCATCACCGAGGGCCTCTGAGCGGTCCCGCCGGCCGCGGGGGCAGAGTGGAACCCGATGGACGGCGGACGGCGGCTGCTCGGCGACTGGCTCGTCGTCCTCGCCACCGGGGTGGCCGCCGGGCTGGTGCTCGACCTGCTGCAGGTGCCGTCGGCCCCGCTGTTCGGCGGGCTGGTCGCGGGGCTGGGCCGGGCGCTGCTGGGCCGCACCCGCCTCCGGCTGCCCCGGCCGGCGAACACCGGCGCGCAGGCGGTCATCGGCGTCTCGATCGGCGCGCTGGTCGAGACCGGCACGCTGCGGGCGCTCGGCGCGCACTGGCTGCCGGTCGTGCTGGTCACCCTGGCCACGCTCGCCGTCAGCCTGGTCGCCGGGCAGCTGATGCGGCTGCAGCGGGGGGTCAGCGCGGTCACCGGGGCCTTCGCGATGATCGCCGGCGGCGCGTCCGGGGTGACGGCGATGGCCCGCGACCTCGGTGCCGACGAGCAGGTCGTCGCCGTCCTCCAGTACCTGCGGGTGCTGATCATCGTGGTCGCGATGCCGGTGGTGGCCACCACCGTCTACGGCGCCACTGCGACCGGCACGGACCCGGCCGCCGGCAGCGGACCCGGGTGGCCGGCCGGGCTGCTGTTCACCGTGGTGAGCGTGGCGGCCGGGCTGGTGCTGGGCCGGGTGCTGCACGTGCCGGTCGGTGCGCTGCTCGCGCCGATGGCGGTGGCCGCCGCGCTGGACCTCACCGGGCTCTCGCACGGCGCCGACGTGCCCGGGCTGCTGGGCGCCGCCGCCTTCCTGGCCATCGGCCTGCAGGTGGGGCTCGGCTTCACCCGGGACAGCCTGCGGCTGGTCGGCCGGGCGCTGCCGCTGGCGCTCGCGCTGATCGTGGGCGCGGTGCTCGCCTGCGCCGGGCTCGGCGTCGTGCTCTCCCGCACGGCCGGGGTCGGCCTGCTCGAGGGCTACCTGGCGACGACGCCGGGCGGGCTGTACGCGGTGCTCGCGACAGCGACCGGCAGCGGCGCGGACGCGACGTTCGTGCTCGCCGTCCAGGTGCTGCGGCTGTTCGTGATGCTGTTCTCCGCGCCGCTGCTGGCCCGCGCCCTGCGGCCGGGTGGAAACCGGGCACGAGCGGTGGACGACGCCTGACGGCACGGCCCGACGCGCCTACCCTGGACCGGGTTGCCTGAGGGAGGGGTCGAGCTGTCCGAGGTGTCTGGGTCCGCGACGAGCGCGGACGACTGCGCGCGCGACGACGACGCGGTGCTGCTGTTCATCGGCGGGCCGCTCGACGGTCGCGTGCAGGTGCGCGAGGCCCGGCACGGCGACCCGCTGCCGACGATCACCCACGTGCACCTGCACGGGGGCCCGAAGGTCGTGCACCGCTACGACCTGCAGGAGCTCACCGACACCGCCGGCGTCTACCACCTGCGGCCCTCCGCCCGGCAGCCCGTGCGGGACGACGCCGGCGACTGAGGAAGCACCCCGTCGCCCCCCACCACTCGCTCGCTCGCGGTGGGACCCTGCGACGGGGCCGTCACCAGCCGTGGACCCGGCGCACCTCCGCCGCCACCTCGCGGAACCGCGCCCGGTCGAGCACCGCGCCCTCGCGCCGCACCGCGCCGGGGTCCAGCCGCAGCACGCGGTCGACCCGGACCTCGCTCGGGCGGCCCTGCCGGTCCCAGCCGCCGGTGCCGATGTCGATCCACGAGCGGCCGTGCCGGGCCTCGTCGGCGGCGTCCAGGTCGTGGTCCTTGCTGCTGAGCATCAGCGCCAGCAGCGTGGCGCCCTCCCGGCCGACCACGAGCACCGGGCGGTCCTTGCCGCGGCCGTCGCCCTCCTCGAACGGGACCCACGCCCACACGATCTCGCCCGGGTCGGGCCGGCCGTCGTCGCGCGGCGCGTAGTCGATCTCGACCGGTGCCGAGGCCGGCGTGGGAGCCGGGGCGCGGCGGGCCGCCCGCGTCGACCGGGGCGCCCGGTCCGGCCGGGCCTGCCGCGGCGTCGGGTCCGCCGGACGCCGTCCTGCCTCGATGACCACCCGGACCACCTGCCGGACCACCGACTGCCAGTTGCTGCGCGCCATCCCGGGCACGGTAGCGGTCACCGGGTGTGACTCGTGTGACAGGAGGTGCAACGCGCCGCGGATTCGGTCACACCGGTGTCATTTGCAGCTCCGCAGGGTGACACTTGCGGACGACGGCCTGCTATGGGCCGCCATGGGGGAAAGGGAGCTGTGATGACCACAGCCCAGCCGGTCGGACCCACCGTCCCGGTGCCGCCCGTGCGCGCGAGCGCGCTGGCCGCCTGGCAGCTGGTCGAGGACGCCCGGTACCGAACACCGGAGTGGCGCACCCACCGGGAGCGCACGCGGGCCCGGGCCCTCCGCGCGGTCGCCGACCGGAAGTTCGAGCGCAGCCTCGACGTCTGAGGCGTGACCCGCCGGCCGACGGCCGGTCACGCCACGCAGAACTCGTTGCCCTCGGGGTCGCTCATCGTGACCCAGCGGAACGGCCCCTGCGCGCCGTCGTGCAGCACGGTGGCGCCCCGGTCGACCAGCCGGGTGACCACGTCGGCGCGGTCCGCGTCGCCGACCCGCACGTCCAGGTGCAGGCGGTTCTTGACCGTCTTGCCCTCTGGCACGCGCTGGAACAGCACCCGGGGCGCCCCGCCGTCGGGGTGGTTGATCGCCGCGCCCTCGGCCCACACGAGCTCGCCACGGTGCACCGTCGTGTCGATCTCCTGCGCGTGCCCCTCCGCGACCATCCGGCGGATGAACGCCTCGTCGGTCGGCTCGCGCTGCCAGCCGAGCGTCTCGGCCCACCAGTCGGCGAGCGGGTGCGGGGCGGAGGAGTCGACCACGACCTGGAACGTGTACGCCATGGCGGGCACGCTAGGGCCACCCACCGACGAGATGGAGTGGATCCGTCGGCGTCAGCGCGACGGATCCACTCCGCTCACAGCTCCAGGGCGAGCTCGGCGCGGATCGTCGCGTCGTCGGGCAGCGGCGTCTCCAGCCGGCAGTGGTCCTTGAGCACCTGGCCGAACGGCGTCATCGTCGACCGGTCGACCTGCCGGGCCGGGTCCCACAGCCCCGAGCGCATGACGGCCTTGCCGCAGTGGAAGTAGGCCCGCTGCACCTCGACCACCAGCACCGACTTCGGCGGCCGGCCGAACTCGACCATGTCGAGGCCCAGATCCTCGGCGCTGCTGATCGTCGTCGTCCCGAAGACCTTGAGCGTCTCCTCGGCGCCGGGCACGAAGAACAGCAGCGCGACCCGGGGGTTCTCGGCGACCTTGCGCAGGCTGTCGAGCCGGTTGTTGCCCTGCCGGTCGGGCAGCGCCAGCCGGTGCTCGTCGAGCACGTGCACGAAGCCGGCGTCGCCGCCGCGCGGGGAGACCTCCGGCCAACCGTCGGCGCTCGCGGTCGACAGCACCGCGAACGGGGAGAGCTCGATGAAGGCCCGGCAGTGCCGGTCGATCAGGTCGATCTCCTTGTCCAGCACCAGCTGGGACGGCGGTCGGTAGGCGTCGAGCACGGGGTCCACACCGCGACGGTAGCGGTGCGCCGGGCGGGCCGGTTGCCGCGGCGGGGTGCGCGGGTAGGCGCGGGGCATGCAGATCAGCAAGCAGCGGGTCCTCGAGCTCCTCCTGGCCACCTCGCAGCAGACGGCGGTCGCCGACGCGGACCAGGAGCTGCCCGACCCGGTCGACACCGACGAGCACGCGGAGCTGCTCCGGCGGCTGGGCCTGGACCCGGGGGAGGTCGCGGCCGAGGTCGCCGACGGCCGCCCCGGCGCGGAGGTCGAGGGCCTGCTCGACTCGTGAGCTCTGCGTCCTCGTGGCGTCCCGGGCCGGGACGCCACGAGGACGCAGAGGTCAGCGGGCGGGGAGGCCGGCGGCGAGCGTGGGCAGGCCGGCCGGGACGCCGTCCTCGAGCAGCCGCCACAGCGCGCCGGTGTCCGCGTGCTCGGCCACCAGGTCGCCCAGCGCGTCCAGCCGGGCCTCGCGCACCGCGGCGAAGTCGGTGTCCGGCGCGACCGTGAACGCCCGCCCGGTCAGCGCCGCCACCTCGGTCAGGAAGGCCCGGCGGAACCCGTCGTTCTCCAGCGCCCCGTGCCAGGTCGTCCCGAACACCGAGCCCGCGCGGGCGCCGTCCAGGAACGGCTCGGCACCCTCGTCGAGGGTGACCACGCCGTGGTGGATCTCGTAGCCGCGCACCGGCTGGCCGAACGCCGACCCGGCCGGCCGGCCGAGGGTCTTGCCCGGCGCGAACCGCACCTCGGTGGGCAGCAGCCCGAGCCCGGGGACGACGCCGGCGCGCGACTCGACGTCGTCGGTGATGCTGCGGGCCAGCATCTGGTGCCCGCCGCAGATGCCGAGCACCGGACCGCCCGCGGCGGCCCGCCGGGACACGGCGTCGGCCAGGCCGGTCTCCCGCAGCCAGCGCAGGTCCGCGACGGTCGACCGGGTGCCGGGCAGCACGACCAGGTCGGCGTCGGCGAGCTCCTCCGGGCGGGTGGCGTACCGCAGCAGCACCCCGGGCTCGGCGGCCAGCGCGTCGAGGTCGGTGAAGTTCGACAGCCGCGGCAGCCGGGCCACCGACACCCGCAGCACGTCCGCGCCGCGCGGCGGCCCGGCCGGCTCGGCGACCCCGATGCCGAGGGAGTCCTCGACGTCCAGGTGCAGGCCGGTCTGCCAGGGCAGCACGCCCAGCGTGGGCCGGCCGGTGAGCGCGCGCAGCTGGTCCAGGCCGGGCGCGAGCAGCCGGGCGTCGCCGCGGAACTTGTTCACCAGGAAGCCCGCGACCAGCGCCTGGTCGGCCGGCGGCATGAGCGCGACGGTGCCGTACAGCGCGGCGAACACCCCGCCCCGGTCGATGTCGCCGACCACCACGACCGGCAGCCGTGCCGCGGTGGCCAGCCCCATGTTGGCGATGTCGTCGGCGCGCAGGTTGATCTCGGTGGGGGAGCCGGCGCCCTCGCACACCACGACGTCGAACCGGCGGCGCAGGTCGGCCAGGCAGGCCAGCGCCTGCTCCAGCAGCGCGGCCTTCATCGGCCGGTAGGACAGCGCGGTCACGTCGGCGACCGGCTTCCCCAGGACGACGACCTGGCTGGCGTTCTCCCCGCCCGGCTTGAGCAGCACCGGGTTCATCGCCGCCTCCGGCTCGACCCGGGCGGCCGCGGCCTGCATGACCTGCGCCCGGCCGATCTCCGCGCCGTCCGCGGTGACCATCGAGTTGTTGCTCATGTTCTGCGCCTTGAACGGCGCCACCGAGACGCCCTGGCGCACCAGCCAGCGGCAGATGCCCGCGGTGACCACGGACTTCCCGGCGTCCGACGTGGTGCCGGCGACGAGCAGCGAGCCTTTCACCAGCCGGACTTCTCCTGCCCCGACATCGTGTGGATCTGCTCCATCACCCGGTCGGTGACCTCGCGGCGTGCCTTGTTCTTGCCGGCCTGCCCGTGCTGCGCGGGGAAGGTCAGCGGCTCGCCGAAGGTCACCCGCACCCGGGCCGGCTTGGGCCAGCGGGCGCCGGGGGGCTGCACCCGGTCGGTGCCGTGCACGGCGACCGGGACGACGGGGCAGTCGGCGGTGAGCGCCAGCCAGGCCACCCCGGTCTTGCCGCGGTGCAGCTTGCCGTCGCGGGACCGGGTGCCCTCCGGGTAGATGCCGAACGCCCCGCCGTCCTTGAGCACGGTGAGCGCGGTGTCCAGCGCGACCTGGGCGCTGCGGTTCGCCGTCCGCTCGACCGGCAGCGCACCCAGCGCGGTGAACAGCGTGCGGCTGAACCAGCCCTTGAGGCCGGTGCCCTTCCAGTACTCGGCCTTGGCCAGGTAGCTCACCTTGCGCGGCGCCATGAGCGGGATGGCGACCGAGTCGATGAACGAGAGGTGGTTGCTGGCCAGGATCACCGGTCCGGTCGCGGGCACGTTGGCCCGGCCGCGGACCGTCGGCCGGAAGGCGATCCAGAACAGCGGCCGGATCACGAACCGAGCGAGCAGGTAGAACACGCCGCCCCCACCCCTTCCCTTCCCGACGGGACGTCCTCCGCCACCGCCGAGGGAGCGGGGGACCCCAGGATCTTCGTCCACGGCGGCCGGACGTGGACGGGCGGGGGCGCTGCGGTCCCGCGCAGGTCAGTGCGCGGGCTGCCCCGGCGGGCAGGCGTCGTGCAGGATCTCCTTCACGTCGGCCGGCAGCGGGGTGCGCCCGCTGGCCGAGGAGACGATCGAGGCGGCCACCTCGCGCACCTTCCGGTGCGTGTGGCTGGAGATGTGCGCCAGCAGGTCGAACGCGACCTGGTCCCCGCAGCCCATCAGCAGCATGAGCACGCCCTTGGCCTGCTCGATGCACGCCCGGCTGGCCATCGCGGTGCGCAGCTGCTCGACCTCGGTCTCCAGCGCGCGCACCTGGGAGTCGCCGCCGGCCGGCACGCGCCCGTCGGTGACGTCGATGACCAGCCCGCTGACCCCGCCCACGGTGCCGTCGGCGGTCAGCTCGGGCTCGCCGAACAGGACGGCGGTGCGCACCGAGCCGTCGCGGCGGACCACCCGGTGCTCGACGGCGAACGGCAGGCCGGCCTGCAGGCCGCGGTCGACGGCGGCCTGCACCCGGCGGCGGTCGTCGTGGTGGGTGTGGTCGAGCAGCAGCTCGATGCAGGGCAACCGGTCACCGGGGTGGACGCCGTGCAGCTGGTAGAGCTCCGGCGACCACCACCAGGAGCCGTTCGCCACGCCGCAGCGGAACCGGGCGGCGACCGCGACGGGCTGGGGCAGCACCTCGTTGGGCGGCAGGTCCACCGGGTGCCCGGTCACGGTGCGTGCGGCCACGGGAGGAGCGGTCGTGGTGTGGGTCATGCTGGTCACCCGCTTCCAGTCGCGCACCGGCGGTCGGCCGGTGGGGTGCCCGGTGCCGCGTTCTCGACACCGCGCGCCCGCCGACCCGCTGGCGCGGGCCGGTCGCTCCGTGGGGGGAAGGTAGCAACGCCGGGGCGCGGCCGCATCCGTTCCGCGGGGCAAGGACCTCCCCTCCGCAGCAGGGCTCTCTCACCTGCGGCGCAGCCCCCGGACCGCGACCGCGAGCACCGCGGCGGCGGTCCAGACGGCGCGGGACAGGCGCACCGCCCGGGCGATGTCCGGCCGCGCCGGCGCCGGCCCCTCGCCCAGGGTCGGGCGCTCCTCCACCCGCGTGCCGTACACGTTGCGTCCGCCCAGCCGCACCCCGAGTGCGCCCGCCAGCGCGGCCTCGCACCGGCCGGCGTTGGGGCTGGGGTGGGCCGCGCCGTCCCGCCGCCACGCGCGCAGCGCCCCGGCCGCCGAGCCGCCGGCCAGCGGGGCGGTGGCCACGGTGAGCGCCGCGGTCAGCCGGGCCGGCAGCCAGTTGAGGACGTCGTCCAGCCGGGCCGCCGCCCAGCCGAACCGGGCGTACCGCGGCGACCGGTACCCGACCATCGCGTCGAGGGTGTTCGCGGCGCGGTAGGCCAGCAGCCCCGGCAGCCCGGCGACCGCGCCCCAGAACAGCGGTGCGACCGCGGCGTCGGAGGTGTTCTCGGCGACCGACTCGACCGTGGCCCGCACCAGTTCCGGCTCGCCGAGGTCTCGCGGGTCCCGGCCGGCCAGCGAGGAGAGGTGGGCGCGGGCGGCGGGCAGGTCGCCGGCGGCCAGGTGCGCGTCCATGGTGGCCGCCGCCCGGCCCAGCGACGTCCCGCCGAGCACCGCCCAGGTGGCCAGCGCGGTCGCCGCCGTCCGGGCCAGCGGGGAGCGGGCGGTGCACCGGTGCACCGCCGTCCCCAGGGCGGCCGCCGTCCCGACGCCGGCCGCCGCGTAGCCGACGCCCGCCGCGCGGGAGTCGCGCCACAGCAGCGGCTCGAGGGCGGCGGCGGCCCGGCCGAAGCCCGCGACCGGGTGGAACCGGCGCGGGTCGGCCAGCAGCAGGTCGGCGGTCGCCCCGAGGGCGAGCCCGGCGGCGGTCGGCAGGCGGCTGGACATCGGCGGCCACTGTAGGGAAGGACGCCCGGCGGGCCGGTCCCTAGGATCGACGGTCATGCGCCTGCCCGGCCGTTACGACGGCGTCGCCCGTCCGATCGTCACCTACGGCAGCAACCCGGTGCTGCACCGCCGCTGCCAGGAGGTGACGGTGTTCGACCGGGAGCTCCGGCACCTCGTGCTGGACATGTTCGCCAGCATGGTCGCCGCCGACGGCGTGGGGCTGGCGGCGAACCAGATCGGCGTCGACGCCCGCGTCTTCGTCATGGACTGCCCGGACGCCGACGGCGAGGACGTCGCCGGCTACTGCGTCAACCCGGTGCTCACCGTCCTCGACCCGCACGAGGGCGAGCCGGCGACGGAGACCACCGAGGAGGGCTGCCTGTCGGTGCCCGGCCCGTACGCCGAGCTCGAGCGGGGGTTCCGGGCCCGGGTCGACGGCGTCGACGTGCACGGCCAGCCGGTGTCGATCGAGGCGACCGGGATGGCCGCGCGCTGCCTGCAGCACGAGGTCGACCACCTGGACGGCACCGTGTACGTCGACCTGCTGCCCGAGGAGCTCAAGGAGCAGCTGCTGGCCGAGGCCGCCGGGCCGGAGGGCGAGCTGCCCGCATGACCGCTCCGGAGGGGTGGCGGGTCACGGTCGTCGGCATCGGCGCCGACGGCTGGGACGGGTTGTCCCCGGCCGCCCGGCGGGCCATCACCGGCGCGGAGGTGCTGCGCGGCAGCGGCCGCCAGCTGGACCTGGTGCCGCCGGAGGCGACCGCCGAGCGGGTGCCGTGGCCCTCGCCGATGGCGCTGGCCGTGCGCGAGCTGCCCGCCGCCCATCCCGGCCGGCGGGTGGTGGTGCTGGCCAGCGGCGACCCGATGTCCTCGGGCATCGGCACCACGCTGGTGCGCTGGTTCGGCGCCGCGGCGGTCGACGTCGTCCCGCACCCGTCGTCGGTGACCCTGGCCTGCTCGCGGATGGGCTGGTCGGTGGAGGAGACGACGGTGGTCTCGGTGGTGTGGCGGCCGGTGGAGCTGGTCGCCGCGCAGCTGGGGCCGGGCCGGAAGCTGGTCGTGCTCGGCGCCGACGGCACCACCCCCGCGACGATCGCCGCGCGGCTGACCGAGTGGGGCTGGGGCGCCAGCCGGCTGACGGCGCTGGCCCAGCTGGGCGGCCCCGGCGAGCGCCGGTTCACCGGCACCGCCGCGGAGTGGGCGCACGCCGACACCGACCCGCTGGTGATCACCGCCGTCGAGCCGGTCGCCGACCCGGAGACGGTGCCGCGCTCGACCGCGCCCGGGCTGCCGGACGACGCCTACCTGAACGACGGTCAGCTCACCAAGCGCGACGTCCGAGCGGTGACGCTGGCCCGGCTGGGGCCGCTGCCCGGCCAGCTGCTCTGGGACGTCGGGGCCGGCGCCGGCTCGATCGGCATCGAGTGGATGCGGGTGCACCCCTCGTGCCGGGCGGTCGCGGTGGAACCCGATCCCGAGCGCGCGCACCGCATCGGCCGGAACGCCGGGCGGCTGGGCGTGCCGGACCTGCGGGTGGTGCGCGGCCGGGCGCCCGAGGCGCTGGGGGAGCTGCCCGACCCCGACGCGGTGTTCGTCGGCGGCGGCGGGACCGGGCCCGGCGTGCTGGAGACCTGCTGGGACGCGCTGCGCCCGGGCGGCCGGCTGGTGGTGAACGCGGTGACGCTGGAGAGCGAGGCACTGCTGGTGCGCTGGCGCGAGCGGGTGGGTGGCGAGCTGACCCGGCTGCAGGTGGCGCACGCCGCCCCGGTCGGCGGCTTCACCAGCTTCCGGCCCGCCCTCCCCGTCACCATCTGGAGCGTGACGCGGTGAACTGCGGATCTCCGCCCGGAGGGCGTCAGGGGGCGCGGCGCGGGGCCGGAGGCTCCCGCCGCGGACGCTGGGAACGGCTCAGCGCAACCGGGGGACGACACCTGGCCGCGGTGCCGTCCGGTAGGACGGCGGTGTCACGGTGACGGTGCACTTCATCGGGGCGGGGCCGGGGGCCGCCGACCTGGTCACCGTGCGGGCGGCGCGGATCATCGCGAGCGCGCCGGTGTGCCTCTACGCCGGGGCGCTGGTGCCGCGCGAGCTGCTGGACACCGCACCGGCCGGCGCCCGGCTGGTCGACACCGCCGACCTCGACCTCGACCAGATCACCGCCGAGCTGGTCGCCGCGCACCGGGCCGGGCTGGACGTCGCCCGGCTGCACTCCGGCGACCCGTCGGTGTACAGCGCGATGGCCGAGCAGATGCGCCGGCTGGACGCGGCGGGCGTGCCCTACGTCGTCGTCCCGGGGGTCCCGTCGTTCGCGGCCGCCGCGGCGTCGCTCAAGCGGGAGCTGACGGTGCCGGGGGTCGCGCAGACCGTCGTCCTCACCCGGACGTCGGCGCGCTCGACGCCGATGCCACCCGGCGAGCAGCTGGCGGCCTACGCGGCCACCGGCGCGACGCTGGTGCTGCACCTGGCCGTGCAGCGGCTGGACGAGCTGGCCCCGGAGCTGGCCGCGCACTACGGCGCCGACTGCCCGGTCGCGGTGGTGGCGAAGGCCAGCCGGGACGACGAGCTCACGCTGCGCGGCACCCTGGCCGACATCGCGCAGCAGGTCGCGGACGCCGGGGTGCGGCGGACCGCGGTGGTCATCGTCGGCCGGGTGCTGACCGCCGGGGAGTTCCCCGACAGCCACCTCTACTCGACCACCCGGGCCCGCTGATGGAGTCGCAGCGCATCACCTTCCGAGCGCTGGGACTCCACCTACGCGAGGCCGACGATCGTGCCGGCGCGGTCGATCACGACCACGTCGACGGCGACCGGTGCCTCGCGCAGCACGCCCTCCGCCGTCCGGCGGGCTCCCGCCGCGACCAGGTCGCCCAGCGGCAGCCCGGCGGCCTG
This sequence comes from Modestobacter sp. NPDC049651, assembly GCF_040659695.1. NCBI lineage: Bacteria > Bacillati > Actinomycetota > Actinomycetes > Geodermatophilales > Geodermatophilaceae > Modestobacter > Modestobacter sp. NPDC049651. The sequence goes on along the minus strand of NZ_JBFAOG010000015.1, from coordinate 17,136 downwards.
GCACTGGCGCAGCGCGTCGAGCGCGGTGTTCGCCGTCCGCACGCCCTCGACCAGGTCGGGCGGGCCGCCGGCGCCGGCGACCAGGTCGGCCAGCGCGGCGAACGACACCTGCGAGCGGGCGGAGTGCAGGTCCAGGTGCCCCTCGGCGAGCTTGGCCAGCTTGCCGATCCCGCCGGCGACGGTCAGCCGGGGCACCGGGTGGCGGCGCAGGTACTTGAGCACCGCGCCGGCGAAGTCGCCCATGTCCAGCAGCGCGTCCTCGGGCAGGCCGTAGAGCGCCTGCACGGTCTGCTCGCTGGTCGACCCGGTGCAGCCGGCGACGTGCTCGTGCCCGGCGGCGCGGGCGACGTCGATGCCGCGGCGGATCGAGTCGATCCACGACGAGCACGAGTACGGGACGACGACGCCGGTGGTGCCCAGCACCGACAGGCCGCCGAGGATCCCCAGCCGCGGGTTCCAGGTCCGGCGCGCCAGCTCCGCGCCGTTCTCGATCGCGATCTCGACCACCACGTCGCCGGTGCCGCCGTGCGCCGCCGCGACCGCGGCCACGTGCGCGCGGACGAACTGCCGGGGCATCGGGTTGATCGCGGGTTCGCCGACGGCCAGCGGCAGGCCGGGCTTGGTCACCGTGCCCACGCCCTCGCCGGCGCGGAACGTGACGCCGCTGCCCGGCTCGCCGTGGGTCACCCGGGCGGAGACCAGCGCGCCGTGGGTGACGTCGGGGTCGTCGCCGGCGTCCTTGACCACCGCCGCCCAGGCGCTGCCGGCGTCCAGCCGCTCCTGGGCGAGCGCGAACGACGGGTGCTTGTCGTGGGGCAGGTCGATCGTCACCGGGTCGGGGAACTCGCCGGTGAGCAGCGCGGTGTACGCGGCGGTGGTGGCGGCGGTCGCGCACGCGCCCGTCGTCCAGCCGTGCCGCAACCCGCTGGCACCGTCCCTGCTCACGGCACCATTGTCAGGGGAGGTCGCAGATGAGCGGACAGGTGCTGGTCCTGGGGGGCACCGGGGAGGCGCGGCAGCTGGCGGCGGCGCTGGTGGCCGAGGGCGTGCCGGTGCTGTCGAGCCTGGCCGGCCGGGTGGCCGCCCCGGTGCTGCCGGAGGGCGACGTGCGGGTCGGGGGCTTCGGCGGGCCGGACGGGCTGGCGGCGTGGCTGGCCGAGCACGGGCCGGCGGCCGTCGTCGACGCCACCCACCCGTTCGCCGCGCAGATCACCGCGCACGCGGCGGCCGCGGCCGACACGCACGGCACGCCGCTGCTGCGGCTGCAGCGCCCCGGCTGGACGCCGCAGCCGGGCGACGACTGGCGGTTCGTCGACTCGCTGGCCGGCGCCGCGCGGGCGGTCGCCGGGTTCCGCTGCGTGTTCCTGACCACCGGCCGGCAGGGTGTCGGCGCGTTCGCCGCGCTGCCCGGCCGGGTGCTGGTGCGCTCGGTCGACCCGCCGGACGGGCCGCTGCCGGCCGGCGCGACGCTGCTGCTGGACCGCGGCCCGTTCAGCGTCGACGACGAGCTCGCCCTGATGCGCGAGCACGGGGTGGACGTCGTCGTCACCAAGGACTCCGGTGGCCACCTCACCGAGGCCAAGCTGACCGCGGCCCGGGCGCTCGGGATCCCGGTGGTGCTGGTGCGGCGCCCGCCGCTGCCCCCGGGCGTGGAGACCGTGGCGTCGGTCGCCGACGCGCTGGCCTGGCTGGCCGCGCGCGGCCTCGGCCGGGCGCAGGGGTGACCGGGCTCCGCGGCCGGCTCGTGCTGTTCGACCTCGACGGCACGCTGGTCGACTCGGTGCCCGGCATCTGGACGTCGATCCGGGTGGCCGCCGCCGAGCTCGGCCTGCCCGCACCCACGGAGGGCCAGCTGCGCTCGATGGTCGGCCCGCCGCTGGAGGAGGGCTTCGCCGGGGCCTTCGGCCTGACCGGGGACGACGTCACCCGCGCGGTCACCACCTACCGGGCGCACTACAGCGCCGGCGCGATGCTCGACGCGATGCCCTACGCCGGCGTCTCCGAGCTGCTGGCCGCCCTGGCCGACGGTGGGGCGGTGCTCGCCGTGGCCACCAGCAAGCCCGAGCCGTTCGCCGTCCGCATCCTGGACCACCTCGGCCTGCTGCCGCGGTTCGCGAGCGTGCACGGCGCCACGCTCGACGGGCGGGTGCGGCACAAGGACCAGGTGGTCGGCGCGGCGCTGGCCGCCCACCCGGACGGCGTCCGCCCGGTGCTGGTCGGCGACAGGTCGCACGACGTGCTCGGCGCGGCCGCGCACGGGCTGCCCTGCGTGGGTGCCGGCTGGGGCCCGGCGCCGGCCGGCGAGCTGGTCTCCGCCGGCGCCGCCGCGGTGGCCGCGCACCCGGCCGACGTCCTGGGCGCGCTCGCCCGCCTCTGACCGGGGTGGTTGGCTGGCACGCATCCCCAGCAGAGAGGACCCAGCATGGAACTGGCGCTGCACGTCGCCGACTTCCGGTTCCCCGGTGAGCAGGCGATCGCCCCCACGCTGTCGGCCGTCGCGCGAGCCGCCGACGACGGCGGGTTCGCCGCGGTGACCCTGATGGACCACTGGTTCCAGATGGAGCACGCGGGCGACGGCGCCACCGACCCCATGCTCGAGGGCTACACGGCGCTGGGGTTCCTCGCCGGGCAGACCCGGCGGGTCGAGCTCGGCCTGCTGGTCACCGGCGTCACCTACCGGCACCCCGGCCTGCTCGCGCAGACCGTCACCACCCTCGACGTCCTCTCCGGCGGGCGCGCGCTGCTGGGGCTGGGCGCCGCCTGGTACGAGCGCGAGCACCGCGCCCTGGGCGTGCCGTTCCCGCCGGTCGCCGAGCGGTTCGAGCGGCTGGAGGAGACGCTGCAGATCGTCCGGCAGATGTGGAGCGAGGACGACGGCCCGTACCAGGGGAAGCACTACGAGCTGGCCGAGACGCTCTGCGTGCCGCAGCCGGTGCACACCCCGCACCCGCGGGTCCTCATCGGCGGCAGCGGCGAGCGGAAGACGCTGCGCCTGGTCGCGCAGTACGCCGACGCCTGCAACCTCTTCGACGGCGGCACCGACCAGCTGCGGCACAAGCTGGAGGTGCTCGACCGGCACTGCGCGGACGTCGGCCGCGACCCGGCGGAGGTGCAGCGGACCGTCGTCACCGGCGACGACGCCCTCGCCGACCCGGACGCGTTCCTGCGCAAGGCGGAGGAGTACGGCCGGCTCGGCATCAGCCGGATCTGGGTGGGCGCGCACGGCCAGGACCCGGTCGGGTGGACGACGGAGGCCGCGCTCCGGCTCGTCCCGCCGCTGCGCGAGCTCGACCGCTGAGCCGCCGACGGGTAGGAACGCCCCCGCCTGGCTAGGTAGCAGCGGTGACCGAGCCGGTGCCCGTCGTCGACGCGCTGCAGATCCTGCGGGACCGGGTCGCGGCCGCCCCGCTCGGGCTGGCCACCGCCACCCGGGACGACGCCCGCCGGGTCGCCGCCGGCCTGGTCGACCAGGTCGACGACTACCTGCTGCCCCGGCTGCGCGACCTGGACGCCCCGCTGCTCACCGTGGTCGGCGGCTCCACCGGGGCGGGCAAGTCGACGCTGGTCAACAGCGTGCTCGGGGCGCAGGTCACCCGGGCCGGCGTGCTGCGGCCGACCACCCGCGCGCCGGTGCTGGTCTGCGCGCCCGCCGACCGGGCGCACTTCGCCGGCGACCGGGTGCTGCCCGGCCTGCCCCGCACGACGTCCGATCCCCCTTTCGGCGCCGAAAGCGCTCCTGCTCGCGGCGCCGAGAGCGGGCGCAGCGGGCTGGAGCTGGTGGTGCGCGACGACCTGCCGCCGGGGCTGGCGCTGCTGGACGCCCCGGACGTCGACTCGGTGGTCGAGGCCAACCGCGACCTCGCCGCCCAGCTGCTGGCCGCGGCCGACCTGTGGGTGTTCGTGACGACGGCCGCGCGCTACGCCGACGCCGTCCCCTGGGACCTGCTGCGGACGGCGCAGGAGCGCGGCACCGCGCTGGCCGTGGTCCTGGACCGGGTGCCACCGGAGGCCGCCGGCGAGGTGGCCGAGGACCTCGCCGGCATGCTCCAGCGGGCCGGGCTGGCCGCCGCGCGGCTGTTCGTGGTCGAGGAGCGGCCGCTGACCGACGGGTTCCTGCCCGAGGACCAGGTGGCGCCGCTGCGCGACTGGCTGCACGGCCTGGCCGCCGACGCCGGGGAGCGGGCGGCCGTCGTCCGCCAGACGCTGGCCGGCGCGCTGGACAGCCTGGCCGACCGGGTGGGCACCGTGGTCGACGCCGTCGCCGAGCAGACCGCCGCCGCCGACGCGCTGGAGACCGCCGCCGCGGCCGCCTACGCCCGGGCGCGGGCCGACGTCGCCGAGGGCGTGGGAAACGGCAGCCTGCTGCGCGGGGAGGTGCTGGCCCGCTGGCAGGAGTTCGTCGGCACCGGCGAGTGGATGCGCAGCCTGCAGGGCTCGGTGAGCCGGCTGCGCGACCGGGTCACCGCGGCGCTCAGCGGCCGCCTGACCCCGGCCGCCGACCTGCACGGCGCGCTGGAGTCCGGCGTCGAGACGCTGCTGCACGCCGAGGCCGACCGGGCCGCCGAGCGCACCGTCACCGCGTGGCGCACCCTGCCGGGCGGGCCCGGCCTGCTCGCCGGGTACGAGGGGCTGGACGGCATGTCGCCGGCGTTCCCCGGGGCGGCGGCCGACGCGGTGCGCGACTGGCAGGGAGCGGTGCTGGACCTGGTGCGCAGCGAGGGCGCGGGCAAGCGGTCCAGGGCCCGGGCGCTGTCGTGGGGCGTGAACGGTGCCGGCGCGGTGGTGATGATCGCGGTCTTCGCCTCGACCGCCGCCATCCCGACCGGAGCGGAGATCGCCGTGGCCGGCGGCACCACCGCGGTCGGCCAGCGGGTGCTCGAGGCGGTGTTCGGCGACTCCGCCGTCCGCGGGCTGGCGGCCCGGGCCCGCGACGACCTCGACGAGCGCACCGCCGCCCTGTTCGCGGCCGAGCAGGACCGGTTCGCCACGCTGCTCGCCGAGGTCGCTCCCGCCCCCGACGCGGCGGCCGGGCTGGCCGAGGCGGTCGCCGCGCTGGCCGCCGCCCGCCGGGTGGGCGCATGAGGCGCCGCGAGCTGTCGCTGACCGACCGGCTGGGTGCGCTGCGCGAGGCGGTCGAGGTCGGCGAGGCCCGGCTCGAGGTGCCCGAGGTGGCCCGCGCCCGGACGCTGCTGGGCAAGGCCGGCGCCCGGGAGGCGCTCGGCGACGCGACCGTCGTGGCGCTGGCCGGGTCGACCGGCAGCGGCAAGTCGACGCTGTTCAACGCGCTGAGCGGCAGCGAGGTGAGCACCCCCGGCGTCCGCCGGCCGACCACCGGCGTCGCGCACGCCAGCGTGTGGGGCGCCGACGGCGCCGACCGGCTGCTGGACTGGCTCGAGGTGCCCAAGCGGCACCGGGTCGCCGATGCCGACCCCGCACTCGACGGGCTGGTGCTGCTCGACCTGCCCGACCACGACTCGGTCCGGCTGGAGCACCGGCTGGAGGTCGACCGGCTGGTGCAGCTGGTCGACGTGCTGGTGTGGGTGCTCGATCCGCAGAAGTACGCCGACGCCGCCGTCCACTCCCGCTACCTGGCGCCGCTGGCGGGGCACGCCGGGGTCCTCGTCGTGGTGCTCAACCAGGTCGACCGGCTGGACGGCGACGCCGCCCGCGCCTGCCTCGCCGACCTGCGCGGCCTGCTCGACCGCGAGGGGCTCACCGCCACCCCGCTGCTGGCCACCGCCGCGCGCACCGGCGCGGGGCTGCCGGAGCTGCGCGCCGAGCTGGCCCGCCGGGTGTCGGCGCGCCGGGCGGCCAGCGACCGGCTCACCGCCGACGTCCGGTCCGCGGCGGCCGGGCTGGCCGCGCACTGCGGTCCGGCCGGCAGCGGTCCGGGGCGGGACGACGGGCTGACGACCGCGCTGGCCGACGCCGCCGGGGTGCCGGCCGTCGTCGCGGCGGTGGAGCGGTCCGCGCGGCGCCGCGGCACCGAGGCCACCGGCTGGCCGCCGGTGCGCTGGCTGACCAGGCTGCGGCCCGATCCGCTGCACCGGCTGCACCTGGGCGACGAGCGGGCCCGCAGCTCGCTGCCCGAGGCGGGTCCGGTGCAGCAGGCCGCGCTGGCCGGGGCGCTGCGCCGGACCCGGGACGACGTCGGCGAGGGCCTGCCGCAGGCGTGGCGGGACGAGCTGCGCCGCACCGCCGAGGTGTCGCAGGACCGGTTGGCCGACCGGCTCGACCGCGCGGTCACCGGCACCGACCTGGGGCCCGACCGGGTGCCGTGGTGGCAGCGCGCGGTCGGCGGCCTGCAGTGGCTGCTCGCCGCGGTCGCCCTGGTCGGCGCGCTGTGGTTGCTGCTGCTCGTCGTCCTCGGCTGGCTGCAGCTGGACGACGTGCTGCCGGTGCCGCACGTGGAGCGGCTGCCGGTGCCGACGGTGCTGCTGTCCGGCGGTCTGCTCGCCGGCCTGCTGCTGGCGGGGGTGGCGCGGCCGCTGGTGGCCGCGGGCGCCCGGCGGCGGGGGAGGGCCGCCCGCCGGCGGCTCACCGAACGGGTCGCGGAGGTCGCCGACGAGGAGGTGCTCGCCCCGCTCGCCGACGTCCGCGCCGACCACGACCGGTTCTGCGCCGCGGTCGGCCGGGCCGGGGGTTAGCCGGCGGCGAGCGCGTCGCGCGCGGTGCGCGGCTCCCGGCCGAGCAGCTCGCCCAGCAGCGGGTCGGTGCCGGCGAAGAAGCCCTGCTCCGCGGCCCGGTACATGCCCAGCGTGAAGCGCGCGATGAACTCGGTCTGCCCCGCGGCGAGCTGGCCGGCGATCCACTCCTCGGGGTCGACGACCACCCGCTGGACCGGCCGCCCGGTCAGCTCGGACGCGGTGGCCGCGAGCTCCTCGAACGTCGGTGCGGCGGCCGCGGTGAGGGTGACCGGCCCGTCGAAGCCGCCGTCCGAGGCGATCACGGCGGCCGCGGCCTCGGCGGCGTCCGAGCGCGCCGTCCACGAGACCGGACCGTCGGCCGGGACGACGACCCGGCCGGTCTCCCGCCACGGCCCCATCAGCCAGCCGAGGCTGTGCGCGTAGAAGCCGTTGCGCAGCGAGGTCCACGGGATGCCCGACGCGGCGAGCAGCTCCTCGGTGCCGGAGTGGTCGCGGCCCGGGCCGAACGGGGTGTCCGGCGAGGCGCCCTGGTGGCTGGTGTAGAGGATGCGGCCGACCCCGGCCGCCACGGCGGCGTCGATGGCCGCGCGGTGCAGACCGACCGCGTCGGCGCCCGGGTCGCTGGAGGAGACGAGCAGCAGCTGGTCGGCGCCGCCGAAAGCCGCCGGCAGCGAGCCGGGGTCGGCGTAGTCGGCGCGCCGCACCTGCACGCCGCGCTCCGCGAAGCGCCCGGCCCGGGCGGGGTCGCGGACGGCGACCGCGAGCTCGCCGGCGGGCAGCCGGTCGAGCAGGTGGTCGGCGGTCGCGCCGTTCAGCGCGCCGGTGGCCCCGGTGATCACTATCATGGTCGACTCCTCGTGTTAGCGGTGGTAACACTTTGACCGTATCCATGGAATCTCGGCGATAGCAACTCGTTGTTATCGTTGATCCGTGACTGCGCCCGCCGACCGCCGCACCGACGTCCGGACGAGGATCGTCGAGGTCGCTGCCCGGCTCCTCCGGGACGAGGGCCCGGCCGCCGTGACCACCCGCGGCGTGGCCGAGGCCGCGAGCGTGCAGGCGCCGACGATCTACCGGCTGTTCGGCGACAAGGACGGGCTGCTCGACGCCGTGGCCGAGCACGTCATGGCCACGTCGGTGGCCGCCAAGCGGGCGACCGTCGAGGCAGCCGCCGCCGGCGGCGTCGACCCCGTCGAGGAGCTGCGCGCCGGGTGGGTGGCGCAGGTCGAGTTCGGGCTCACCAACCCGGGTGTCTTCCGGCTGCTCAGCGACCCGGCCCGGGCGGCCGGCTCGCCCGCGGCGCAGGCCGGCCGCCAGGTGCTGGCGTCGCGGGTGCACCGCATCGCCGCGGCCGGGCGGTTGCGGGTCGGCGAGCGGCGGGCGGTCGACCTCGTGCAGGCCGCCGGGATCGGCGTCATCACCACCCTGCTCGCGACCGCGCCGGAGGACCGCGACCCCGGCCTGGCCGACGCGGTGCTCGACGGCCTGCTGCAGCAGCTGCTCACCGACGCGGCGCCGGAGCGCTCGGACGACGGCACGACGGCGGCCGCGGTCGCGCTGCGGGCCGCCGCGCCCGGGCTCGAGGCGCTGAGCGAGCCCGAGCGCCGGCTGCTGGCCGAGTGGCTCGACCGCGTGGTCGACCCCCGCTAGGCGCGCTTCCCCGCGTCCGGCGGCCGGTCCCCGACCTCGGCTGCCCAGGCACCGTGCTCCCGGCGGGCCCAGCCGGCGGGCACCCGGCCGGTGCGGATGCCGCGCAGCGCCACCGGGTCGCGCAGCGCGAACCAGACGTGCCCGAGCACCAGCAGCCCGAGCCCGAGCGCCGTCCAGTCGTGCACGAAGGTGGCACCGGTGCGGTAGGTCAGCGAGGCCAGGCCGGTCCAGTACATGAGCGTGCCGCTCAGCAGCAGCACCGCGATGCCGCCGGCGCTCAGCGCGCCGTTGAGCTTCTGGCCGGCGTTGAACTTGCCCACCGGGATGGTCCCGTCCCGCCGGCTCCGCGACCGCAGCCAGCGCCGGTCGGCGGTGGTGAAGCGGTCCAGCCGGCGCAGGTCGGCGCGGTACGACGGCGCGGCCAGGCCCGCCAGCAGCGGCACCGGCAGCGCGAAGCCGCACCAGACGTGCACCTGCTCCACCACCGCCCGGTGGCCGACGAGCACCGCCAGGCTGCTGGTGTAGAGCACCAGCGCGGTCGCCAGGCAGACCAGCACCAGCACGGCGGTGACGCCGTGCACCCAGCGCACCGCGCGGGTGAACCGGAGCAGCCCGGGGTCAGCTGGTCGGGTCATCGTCGCGCCCGTTGGACCGGCCCACCCAGCCGTCGACGTCGTAGCCCCGGTCCTCCCAGTACCCGGGCTGCACGTCGCGGGTGAGCTCGATGCCCGACAGCCACTTGAGGCTCTTGTAGCCGTACATCGGGGCCACGAACAGCCGCACCGGGCCGCCGTGGTCGTGGGTCACCGGTGCGCCGAGCATCCGCAGCGCCACCAGCACGTCGTCCCGCCGGGCCTGCTCCAGCGTCAGGCTCTCGGTGTAGCTGCCGTCGAACGACGTCAGCCGGACGGCGGTGGCCCCGCCGGTCGGCCCGGCCAGGTCGAGCAGGTGCGCCAGCCGGACGCCGGACCACCGCACCTGCGGCACCCGCCAGCCGGTGACGCACTGGAAGTCGCGGGTGAGCGTGGTCTGCGGCAGCTCCCGCAGGTCGGCCAGCGAGTACCGGCCGGGCTGCTGCACGAGGCCGCCCACGTCGAGCCGGTAGTCGGCGCCGTCGCGGCGCGGCACCCCGCCGGTGACCGAGTAGTAGCGGAACTGGTTGCCCAGCGGCAGCGAGGCGACCAGCCCGGTCGGGTCGTGCGTCTGGACCGTGGCCAGCGCCGAGCTCAGGCCGGCCGACAGCCGGTCGCCGACGGCGATGCCCAGCGCGCCGAGCCCGAGCACCCCGAGGAACACCCGCCGCCCGACGGGCCGCCCCTCGGGTTCGCTCACACCCCCACTGAACCACCCCGGCCGCAGGGGGTCCCTCAGTCGGTGCCGGACTCCATCGCGGCCCGGTCGAGCAGCTCGTCGTTGGGGGACACCTGGCCGCGAGAGGCGATCGCCTCGGCGCCGCCGGCCTCGGACGCGTCGATCAGGCCGGTCGACGCCGCCTGCGCCGCGCCGATGGCAGCGGGCGCGGAGCCCCCGACCATGCCGATCCGGGCGTACTGCTCCAGCTTGGCCCGGGAGTCGGCGATGTCGAGGTTGCGCATGGTCAGCTGGCCGATCCGGTCGACCGGCCCGAACGCGGAGTCGACGGTGCGCTCCATCGACAGCTTGTCCGGGTGGTAGCTGAACGCGGGGCCGGAGGTGTCGAGCACCGAGTAGTCCTCGCCGCGCCGCAGCCGCACGGTGACCTCACCGGTGACGGCCATCCCCACCCAGCGCTGCAGCGACTCGCGCAGCATCATCGCCTGGGGGTCCAGCCAGCGGCCCTCGTACATCAGCCGGCCCAGCCGCCGGCCCTCGTTGTGGTAGTTGGCCAGCGTGTCCTCGTTGTGGATCGCGTTGACCAGCCGCTCGTAGGCGATGTGCAGCAGCGCCATGCCCGGCGCCTCGTAGATGCCGCGGCTCTTGGCCTCGATGATCCGGTTCTCGATCTGGTCGGACATGCCCAGCCCGTGCCGCCCGCCGACGGCGTTGGCCTCCAGCACCAGGTCGACGGCGGAGTCGAACTCCTTGCCGTTGATCGTCACCGGCCGGCCGTACTCGAAACCGATGGTCACGTCCTCGGCCGGGATCTCGACCGCGGGGTCCCAGAACCGCACGCCCATGATCGGGTCGACGGTCTCGATGCCGGTGTCCAGGTGCTCGAGGGTCTTGGCCTCGTGGGTGGCGCCCCAGATGTTGGCGTCGGTGGAGTAGGCCTTCTCGGTGCTGTCCCGGTAGGGCAGGTCGTGCGCGACCAGCCACTCGGACATCTCCTTGCGGCCGCCGAGCTCGGTGACGAAGTCGGCGTCCAGCCACGGCTTGTAGATGCGCAGCGCCGGGTTGGCCAGCAGGCCGTAGCGGTAGAACCGCTCGATGTCGTTGCCCTTGTAGGTCGAGCCGTCGCCCCAGATCTGGACGCCGTCCTCGAGCATCGCCCGCACCAGCAGCGTGCCGGTGACGGCGCGGCCCAGCGGCGTGGTGTTGAAGTAGCTGCGGCCACCGGAGCGGATGTGGAACGCCCCGCAGGTCAGCGCGGCGAGCCCCTCCTCGACCAGCGCGGCCCGGCAGTCGACGAGCCGGGCGATCTCGGCGCCGTACTGGGTGGCCCGGCCGGGCACCGAGGCGATGTCGGGCTCGTCGTACTGGCCGATGTCCGCGGTGTAGGTGCAGGGCACCGCACCCTTGTCGCGCATCCACGCGACCGCCACGGAGGTGTCGAGACCGCCGGAGAAGGCGATGCCGACGCGGTCGCCGACGGGCAGGGACGTGAGCACCTTGGACACGGGGAACAGTATGCACGCCCCTGCATGACCATGCAGAGGCCGGGGTCAGTCGGTCGCCGGCACCCCGGCCGGACGGCGCTGCTGCAGCGCCAGCCCGCCCACCGCGAGCAGCGCCAGCACGATGACGCCGGCGCCGTAGACCTCCGCCGTCGCCCGCAGGCCGACGGGCTCGCTGGCCAGCCCCGCGGCGATCGCCGGCACGCTGAAGGCCAGGTAGCTGACGGTGAACACCGCCGACAGCAGGCCGGCCCGCTGCCCGGGGTCGACGCCGCGGGTGACGGTGGCCAGCGCGCCGAGGAACGCCGTCCCGAAGCCGAACCCGGAGACGACCGCGGCGACGAACAGCACCGCCAGCGAGCCGGTGGCCAGCGCGACGATCGTGGTGGCCACGCCGACGGAGAAGACCAGGCACCCGACCACCATCGACCGGGCGGCCGGCGCGGTGCGCATGAGCGTCGAGCCGATCACGCCGGTGCCGTTGAGCGCGAGGATGAGCAGGCTGCCGACGACGTGGTCCTGCACGCCGAAGACGCCGACCACCAGCGACGGCCCGAGCGACGCGTACAGCCCGCCGAGCGCCCAGGTGGCCACCAGGCAGGGCAGCACGACGAGGAACGCGCGCCGCTGCGAGGCCGGCACGTGCACGCTCGGCCGCAGCGACGCGGCGGCGCCGGGCAGCCGCGGTGAGGACTCCGGCAGCCAGCGCACCCCGACGGCCGCGACCAGGCAGAGCACGGTGAGCACGCCGAACACCCAGCCGGTGGGGGAGGGCACCCACTCCACGGCCATGCCGGCGGCGACCGCGCCCAGCGAGAGCCCGAGCCCGGGGCCCGCGGAGTTCACCACCGGGCCCAGCGGCCGCGTCGGCGACTGGGTGTCCAGCAGCGCGGCGCCGAACGTGCCGGTGAGCGCGCCGGTGGCGAAGCCCTGCACCACCCGCGCGGCGAGCAGCCAGGCCACCCCGTCGGCGGCCCAGAACAGCACCATCGACACGGCCTCGACCAGCAGCGCGACCGCGAGCACCGGGCGCCGTCCGACGTGGTCGGAGAGCGCGCCGACCACCAGCAGCGAGATCAGCAGCGCCAGCGCGTAGATCGCGAAGACGACGGTGATCATCCCCGAGCCGAAGCCGAACTCGGCCGCGTAGACCCGGTACAGCGGGGAGGGCACGCCGGAGGCGGCGAGCATGAGCACCAGCAGGACGGCGACGGTCCAGAAGGCGGCGGACCGGGAGAGCGTGCGGGCCACGGTCACGCGCCGGGGTAGCGGCGGCTGGTGAACACCTGACCGGACGGCGTCACCCGGGTCTGGCTGGAGCCGATGAGCACCAGGCAGCGCATGTCGACCGTCTCCGGGTCGAACCCGCCGAGCGTGGTCACCGTCAGGCTCTCCTCGGGGCCGCCGACGTCCCGGCCGACGACCACCACGGTCGCCGGGTCCTTGACCTCCAGCAGCACCTTCGTGGCCTCGGCCAGCTGGTGCGGGCGCGCCTTGGACCGCGGGTTGTACAGCGCGACCACCAGGTCGGCGGCGGCCGCGGCGCGCAGCCGGTCGAGCACGACGTCGAACGGCTTGAGGACGTCGGACAGGCTGATCACCGCGAAGTCGTGGCCCAGTGGCGCCCCCACCCGGGACGCCACGGCCTGCGCAGCGGTGATGCCGGGCAGCACCCGCACCCGCACGCCGGCGAACTCCGGCTGCGCGGCCACCTCGAGCACCGCGGCGGCCATCGCGAACACCCCCGGGTCGCCGCTGGAGACGACCGCGACCCGCCGTCCGTCGCGGGCCAGCTGCAGCGCGGCGGCGGCCCGCTCGGCCTCGACCCGGTTGTCGCTGGCGTGCCGCACCTGCCGCGGGTTCGCGGGCACCCGGTCCAGGTAGGGGCCGTAGCCGACCAGGTCGTCGGCTCCGGCGAGCGCCTCGGCGGTCTCCGGCGTCGTCCAGGCCCGCTTGCCCGGCCCGAGCCCGACGACGACCACCTCGCCCCCGTCCTCCTCCACTTTCGGCGCCGAAAGTGGGTCCACGTTCGGCGCCGAAAGTGGGGTGAGGGGGGAGGGCAGCAGGGCCAGGGAGAAGTAGGGCACCGTCTCCGGGTCGACCTCGGCGAGCGGGGCGACCCGCTCGCGGTCGGTGGTGGCCCGCTCCACGTACCAGGCGCGGTCGAGCACGCCAGCGGCGTCGAAGGCGTCACGGACGCCGGTGAACGTGCGGCCGAGCTTCATCACCGCGGCCGAGTCGGTGGTGGCCAGCCACTCGGCGAGCTCGTCCGACGGCAGCGTGCCGGGCAGCACGGTGAGCACCTCGTCGCGCTCCACCAGCGGCCGGCCGAGCACCGCGGCGGCGCCGCTGACGCTGGTCACGCCGGGCACCACCTCGGTCGGGTACCGGTGCGCCAGCCGCTTGTGCATGTGCATGTAGGAGCCGTAGAAGAACGGGTCGCCCTCGGCGAGGACGACGACGTCGCGGCCGGCGTCCAGGTGCGCGGCCAGCCGCGCCGCGGCGGACTCGTAGAACTCGTCGATCGCGCCCTGGTAGCCGCCGGGGTGGTCGGTGGTCCCGGTCGTGACCGGGTAGACCAGCAGCTCCTCGACCTGGTCGCCGCGCAGGTAGGGCGCGGCGAGCGCGCGCGCCACCGAGCGGCCGTGCTGGGCGGCGTGGAAGGCGACCACGTCGGCCGCGCCGATCAGCCGGGCGGCCTTGACGGTGACCAGCTCCGGGTCGCCGGGGCCGAGCCCGACCCCGTACAGGCGACCTGTGCTCATTCGACCGTGCTCGCGATCGCGTTCACCGCGGCCGCGGTGATGGCGCTGCCGCCCCGGCGGCCGCGGACCACCAGGAAGTCCAGGTCGGACGCCGCCAGCGCCTCCTTGGACTCCGCGGCGCCGATGAACCCGACCGGGATGCCGATGACCGCGGCCGGGCGGGGCGCGCCAGCGGCGACCATCTCGAGCAGGTGGAACAGCGCCGTGGGCGCGTTGCCGATCGCCACGACCGCGCCGTCCAGCCGGTCGCCCCACAGCTCCAGCGCCGCGGCGGTGCGGGTGGTGCCCAGCGAGGCCGCCAGCGCCGGGGTGCGCGGGTCGTTGAGCGTGCAGACCACGTCGTTGTCCTTGGGCAGCCGCTTGCGGGTCACACCGCTGGCCACCATCTGCGCGTCGCAGAGCACCGGCGCGCCTGCGTCCAGCGCCTCGCGGGCCCGGGAGACGACCGCGGGGGAGGAGGCGACGTCCGTGGTGAGGTCGACCTGCCCGCAGGCGTGGATCATCCGGACCACCACCTGCGCGACGTCCTCCGGGAACCCGGAGAGGTCGGACTCGGCGCGGATCGTGGCGAACGACTGCCGGTAGATCTCGGCGCCGTCGTGCTCGTACTCGTACATCAGCTCTCTTCGATCAGGTAGCCGGCCGGGGTGGCGACGACGTCGACCACCCCACCCTGCGGACGGCCGCAGCGGCGTGCGCAGCCGGCCCAGTGCTGTCGGGCGCCGCCGGCCGGCAGGGTGCCGGTGGCGATCGCGGTGGTGACGTCGGCCCGCACGTCGGCGAGAGACTTCGCGCAGCCGGGCCGGCCGGCGCAGGCGGTGACGACGGTCCACGGGCTGGCCTCGTCGAAGACCAGACCGCTGCGGAAGAGCTCGACCGCGGCGTCGTCGACGGCGTCCTCGGCGAGGTCGGGGACCACCACCGTGCGCCACGGGGTCACCTGCACCTCCGGCGCCAGGGCGGCGAGCAGGTCGAGCTGGTCGGCGGACAGCCGCCCGAGCCGGGTCGCACCGAGCAGCGCCGTGCGCCCGTCGCGCTGGGCCGCGGCCCCGACCCGGCCGAGCGGCAGGGCCGCGGGGACGGCGGTGCGACCGGTGCCGATGCGCTCGGCGTCCGCCGCGCCGAGCCGGGCAGCGACCCGGGCCGGGCCGTCGGTGAGCTCGGCCAGCCGCCACGCCGAGGAGCCCTGCGCGGCCCGCTCGGCCAGGAACGCGCGGGCGGCGGCCAGCGCCAGCGGCACCGCGCCGTCCGGGCCCGTGCGCAGGCCGGAGTCGGTGCCGCCGAGCAGCAGCGCCACCGTGCTCGGGTCGAGCGCGAGCAGGCCGACGTCGCCGGCCAGCCCGGCCACGTCGCCGCGGCCGTCGTCGAGGGTGGCCAGGAAGCGCCCGGGCAACCCGGCGAGCACGGGGTCCGCGCACAGCCCGGCGTCCAGCTGCGCGACCCAGGGGCGGACGTCGACGTGCCCGCCGTCGGTGCGGCCGGACAGCGTGCTCGCCACGACGTTGCGGGCCCGCTCGTGGGTGTCGCTGGGCAGCAGCCCGGCCGCGGCGAGCCGGCCGCCGAGCTGGTCCTGCGTGCCGGCGACCAGTCCGCGCAGCTGCAGGTTGCCCCGGCTGGTGAGCTCCACGGCGCCGTCGCCGAGCTCGCGGGCCGCGGCGGCGAGCACGCGCAGCTGGCCGGCGGTCAGCGTGCCGCCGGGCACCCGCACCCGGGCCAGCTCGCCGTCGGCGGCCGCGTGGGTCTGCAGGGCGCCCGGGCAGGCGTCGGCGCGCTCGCGCACCGGGGGGAGGGCAGTGGTCATGGCGTCGCTGAGGCTACTTCCCGCCAGGACGAGGGGTGGCCGCGTGCGGGCGACCACCCCTCGTCGCTCAGCGGCTGCCGGTCGCGGACCGCAGCCAGACCTCCCGCCGCTCGGCCCGGGTGCGGACCTGCGCCATGGCAGCGACCAGCCGCGCCTGCTCCGGGGTGGCGCGGTGCTCGACGACCGCGCGCTCGGCCTCGCGCATCGCCCGCTCGGCCGCGTACTCGGCCGGGGTGCTGGGCAGCTGCTGGCCGGTGTCGGCGTCGTCGGTGTCGTCCTCGGCGCGCGGCCGGTGGTACGGGCTGTCCTCGGGGAGGTTGCCGCTGAACCGCCCGTAGGAGCCGAGGGTGAGCAGCACCAGGCCGGCGCAGATGGAGAAGATGACGTTGGCCATCGAGAAGGCCAGCACGTTCCAGTCGGTCTCCAGCACGGCCAGGTTGACCATCGCCGAGAGCAGGAAGACGGCGCCGACCAGCACCATCACCGTCGACACGGTGCGGACGCTGCGGAGTGCCGCGACCACCAGCACCACGGCGGTGACCACGGAGACGGTCGACAGCAGGCCGTTCGAGGACAGGCCGGCGACCCGGCCGCCCTCGGTCGAGAAGTAGGCCAGGCCGTTGGCGAAGCCGAGGATGCCGAAGACCAGCAGGACGGCGGCGACGACGAGCGCGCCGCCGCGCTGGACGGCGACCACGACCCCGGTGGACGGGCCGTCGCCGTCGTCGCGCCGGGTCGGCGAGCCGGTGGCTGCGGGCGGGGCGGGTGCGGTGGTGGAGCTGGGTGCCGGGCGGTGCAACAGCTTCATCGCGTACTCCAGGTGACCGGATTGGTGACTACCCGTAGGAGCCGGGTGACTCCGACCGGTGACTACCCCGACTCTGCGGCGCCGTATCCAGTTGCGGGCAATCTTTTCCGTTCCGGCTGGTCGCCGGGAAGCTCCGGGCGACGGCCGGCGTTGCGGCGCGGTGGAAGGAGCACGATGACCAACCTCACGCCCCAGCACCCCGTCGACCTGCACTCCGAGTACCTGCGCGCCGACCTGTTCCTCAACATGGGCCAGCCCATCGAGGCCGCCAAGGTCCTCGCCCCGCTGGTCGAGGCCGAGCCGCAGAACGAGGCGGCCCTCGAGCTGCTGGCCCGCAGCTACTTCGGCTCCGCGCAGCTCGGCCGCGCCGAGGAGACGCTGACCCGGCTGGTCGAGCTGGCCCCGGCCAACGGCTGGGCGCGGCGCGCGCTGGCCCGCACCCTCGAGCGGCAGAGCCGCGGTGGCGAGGCCGTCGCCCACCACCGGGTCGCCGACGCCCTCGGCGTCGCCTGACCCGCAGCGGCCCGCCGTCCGTCCGACCTGACGTCGAGCCGTGCTCGCGTCGATGTCCGGGTTGGACTGCAGCAGCTGCTCGGCGACCTGCTGGCCCTTCGACCGGTCGAAGTCACCGGTCTGCTGGGCGACGACCTTG